>JBDSAJ010000501.1:0-28540 GCA_039922235.1 Umezawaea sp. | reverse complement strand
TGGTCTTGCGCACGCCGTTCCCCGATCACCCTGATTCCGGTCCTCAACAAGCCAGGAATCTAGGCCGGGGAACGGCGTTCGCCCGTTCAGCCACGCCAAACCACCCACGGAACGGGTCGAAGAGCCACAATTTTCGGTGGGCTCGGGTCGTCTACAGCGGGCAGAGCGAGCAGGGCAGCGGGGTTGGTTCGGCACCCGTAAGGTACGGCTTCAGGTTGTGCGCCAACGCTTTCGCCAGCATTGGCGGTACCGCGTTGCCTATCTGCTTCGCCACTTGGATCTTCGTTCCGCACCACTCGAAAGTGTCATGGAAGGTCTGCAGGCGGGCCGCTTCCAGGTGCGTGATCGGCCGGTCGACGCGGTGCCCGTCCTCGCCCGGCTCCCACTGCGGGTGCAGGTAGCGGCCCTTCTCCGGCTTGTAGAACTCGGTCCGGATCGTCAGGGACGGCTCGTCCCACCGCATCCGGCCCATCACGTCCGTCGTCCCGGACTTCTTCTCCTGCCAGCAGCGCGGCATCAGCTCGTACGGCAGGTCGAACCGGCCGCCGCCTGGCGGGATCGACCGGTAGCGGCGCAGGGACAGCGGGGTGGGGTTGCGGCCGATGTGCAGGTCCTCCGCCTTGAACCGGCCGGGCACCTCGACGCCGAAGAACTCGACCTTCGACAGCGGCAGCGACGTGCGGGCGGGGTGTTCCGGCAAGCCGGTCAGCACGTCGCGCACCGAGTGCCAGTGCGGCTGGCTGCCTGAGCTCGCCCGAGCGTGAGTGGGCGCGGGAACCGGGATCTCGCCGATGCGGGACCCGATGACGATCGCGCGCTTGCGCCGCTGCGGCACGCCGAAGTCCGCCGCGAGCAGCAGCGCGACGGTGAGCGTGTACTCCTCCAGCAGCCCACCCGGACGCGCCTCGGACTCCAGCAGCGCGAACTCGCCGGAGGCGAGGAACCGGTCGACGTTCTCGATCACGAACACCTTGGGCGCGGCGTGCCGCACGAACCGGATGTACTCCTGCCACAGCTTGTTGCGGGGATCGTGCACGTCCTGCGCCCCGAGGCTGGAGAAGCCCTGGCACGGCGGACCGCCGATGATCACGTCCGCCTTCGGGATGTCGGCGTCCGGGATCGTCGCGATGTCGGCCCACCGCATGTGGTCCTCGCCGAAGTTCGCCGCGTACGTCGCCGCCGCGTGCAGGTCCCACTCGACCGCCAGGACCGGCTGGTAGCCACCGGCCGCCACGAACCCCGACGTCATGCCGCCGCAGCCGGCGAACAAGTCGATCATCGGTATCGGCTGCTCGGTCACCGAGCCAGCCTAACCGCGGCTGGTGACCGCCTCGCGCACCCGCGCCGTGACCTCGGACCGCGACGACTCCATGGCTAGTGCGGTGACCACAATCCTCACCCGGTTTCGCGCGGCCCAGGTGGCCCCCTCGCGGCACGCCAGTACGAGGACATGGGGGCGATACCGCGATGAATCGTCCTGAACGGCACGAAACCCGGCAAGGGCTAGCGGCCACGCACTAGTGGTCGACTGCCGCCCGCGGTGAGCGGGGGCAGCCACAACAACAAAGCGGTCTCGAGCGTGCCTCAACGGCGGCTGGTGACGGCCTCGTGCACCCGCACCGCCGCGACGTCGGGCCGTTCGTGCTCCCACACCCGGACCGACAGCCACCCGGCTCCGGCGAGCACCAGGTCGGTGTTCGCGTCGCGCGTCCGGTTCGCCTCGATCTTGGCCCGCCAGAACTCGCTGTTCCGCTTCGGCCAGGTGGCGTGTTCCGGGCATCCGTGCCAGAAGCAGCCGTCGACGAACACGGCGACCTTCGACGGCCCGAACACCACGTCCGCTTCCCGGCGCACGGCGCGCAGCGGCCTGCGGTGCACCCGGTAGCGCAGGCCGAGCCGGTGCAGTTCCCGGCGCAGTGCCACCTCGATCCCCGTGTCGCGGGAGCGCTGCCCGCTCATCCGGGCGCGCGTCGCCTCCGTCGTGGCCAGCCGCTCCATGGGCACATCATGGCGCAGGCGTCAGCCGCAGCACCACGGTGTGCAGCTCACCTCCCGACGGCAGCCCCCGCGCCAGGCCGGGAACGCGTTCGAAGAAGAACGGCGGCATCGCCTGGAACAGCATCTCCTCGGCCCGGTGCGGCCCGTCGCGCAGCACGAACACCACCCGCCCCGCCCACGCGTCCACACCGAACACCGTCTCCGCCAACGGGTGCGTCCGCACGTCGAGCCCGCGTTCCCGCAGCGCGGCGGCCACGTACACCGACCGCACGAACTCCGCGTACTCCCGGCCGATCCGCCGCCGCATCGCGGCCCGCACGACCGACCCCTCCACACCGCGGTCCACGGCCTGGCGGACCAGTTCGGCCGCCGGACCCCACAGCATCTCCGCGGCGCGCTCGTCGCCCGCGCAGAACGTCCGGAACTCGGCCCAGCCGGGTAATCGCCCCAACCCCTCGACGGCGTGGTGGAACACGTGCGGCAGCGCGAACTCCGGCCGCCAGTCGTCGATCTCCAGCACCGGCTGCCCCCGCGCCCGCAACGCGGCCCCGAGCGAATCCCGCCGGAACACCTCCTCCGCTTCGGCGGGGGTGAGCGCGTTGACGACCACGGCGGAGTGGCCCAACGCGTGCTCGGCCACCCGCCGCTTGGTGCTGTGCCAGTTGTTGAAGCGGTCCCTGGACGCCTCGGTCACGTTGAACAACCGCCGGACCTCGGCCGCCGTCGTGCTGCTCTCGGTCATGGCAGCGAGGGTACGACCGGGCACCGACAGTTCCGGTCGTCCGAGTTCAGGGCCGGTGCGAACGCCTTCGGCAGGGGATGGCAGCGTTGGCGCGATGAGCCGCAAGACGCCGATCCGCAAGCCGATCCCCGTGAAGTCCCACCGCGGCGCACTGCCCCCGCTGACGCCCGCGCAGCAGGCCGTCGTCGACGCCGCCCGCCAGTTGCCGCAGTTCACGGACCCGCTGGACGTCGAGGTGGCGTTGAGCGCTGCCGTGGCGCCCGCCGTGGACGAGGACGTGTGGCCAGGGGTGATCTCGCACGCGGCGGCGGTGCCCAGCAGGCGGAGCCTGGCGCTGTTGCGGGCGGCGGCGGTGCTGGTGCCCGAGTCGAACGCCTCGGCGCACGCGGACGAGCTCGCCGACCTGCCCGAGCCGGGGTGGCGGGCCGCGCTCGACGGGCTGGCCGTCGGGGAGTGCTGGGTGGTCGACCAGCGCGCCGAGGAGGGCCACCAGACGCTGCTGTGCACCTACTCCTACGGCGACGAGGTGCACGCGGGGCTGTACCTCGTGGACGAGAACCTCGGTGGCGTGGTGAAGAACGCGTTCATCACCAAGGACGTGGAGACCGCGCGGACGATGCTCGGCGACCACGGGGCCGTCGAGGGGATCGCGGCCGACGAGGCGCACCGGCGGCTCCAGGAGGCGTACGCGAAGGTCGACGGCGGTCCAGGGCTGGGGATCGACCCGGACGTGTACGTGGTGAAGCTGCTGGTTGGACGGCGGATCGCGCTGGCTCAGCGCTCGTAGGCGCGGGCCTGGAGGTCGTACAGCTCGCGGTAGAGGCCACCCGCCGCCATCAGCTCGTCGTGGGTGCCGTGCGCGATGATGCGGCCGTCGTCCAGCACCACGATCCGGTCGACGTGGCGGATGTTCGCCAGGCGGTGGGTGACCAGGATCGTGGTCCTGGAGCGGGTGGCGTGCTGGAGGCCGTCGAACACGGTCGCCTCAGCCTTGGCGTCGAGCGCGGCGGTCGGCTCGTCGGCGACCAGGATGGCGGCGTCGCGGTAGATGCCGCGCGCCACGCTGATCCGCTGCCACTGGCCGCCCGAGGGTTCGTGGCCGTCCTTGAACTCCTTGGACAGCACCGTCCTCTCGCCGCGCGGGAAGGCCTCCAGCACCGAACGGGCACCGGACTGGTCGAGTGCCTCCGACCAGCCGTGGCCGTGCGGGTCGTCGCGGTCGAGCCTGCCGACCCGGATGTTGTGGCCCGCGGTCATGGGCCAGCGCGCGGGTTCCTGCGAGATCACCGAGATGCGGGCGTGCACGGACTCCCGGTCCGCGGCGGCGATGTCCACGTCATCCCACAGCACCCGGCCCTCGTCCGGCTGGTAGAGGCCGGTGATCAGCTTGCCGAGGGTGGTCTTGCCCGAGCCGTTCTGGCCGACGAGCGCGATGACCTCGCCGCGGTTGATCTCCAGGTCGATGCCTGCCAGCGCGGGCCGGTCGGCGTCCGGGTAGGTGAAGGTCACGTCCTCCAGCCGGATCACGCTCGGGTCGGCGGGCGCCGTGACACCGGTCGACACGTGGTGGCGGGCGTGCGCGGTGGTGAGCAGCCGCCGGTAGAAGTCGATGTAGAACGAGTGCTCGTAGAGCTGGTTCACCGCGTACATCGTGGTGGACAGCGAGGTCGACGCCGTGCGCATCGCGACGACGGCCGCGCCCGCCAGCGCGAGCGGCATGGCCCCTGTGTAGAGCAGGATCCCCAGCACCAGGTAGGCGATCCCGGTGCCGACGCCCGCCATGGTCCGGCCCGCGAGGCGCACCACGGTCTTGCGGGACTCCAGCCGCACCTCCTCCACCGTCACGTCGGTGGCGATCCGCCGGTGCTCGGCGATGAGGGGCTCCTGCAGCGTCAACGCGAACCGCTCGACGGCCACGTCCCGCGCCACCATGAGGTTCTCCACCACGAACAGGCGCAGGCGGCGGGTCACCATCCGGAGGAAGTTGCGGTAGCCGAGCTTCGCCACCCGCATCGCCGCCCAGCCGTCCGCGATCGCCGACAGCAGCAGCACGGGCGCGAGCCACGGGTTCAGCACGCCTGCCGTGACCATCGCGGCGGCCAGCGTGATCACCGCCGACACGAGGTCCGCCACCACCCGGTTGGCGACCTCGATCGAGTTCATCGCGTGCCGTCCACCCTCCCGCACCAGCTCGCGGAAGTCCGAGTCGTCGAACGCCGCCAGGTCGACGCCGATGACGGCCGTGTTCAGCGTGTCCTGCGCCGCGTGCCGCACGTGCGGCGTCAACGCGCCCTGCACCCCGCCCGCAGCGCTGTCCAGCAGCCCGCGCAGCGCGAACGATCCGACCAGCAGCCCGATCGACGGGAGTGCGGCGACCAGGCGCTGCGGCGTCGGTCCCTGCTGGAGCAGTTGGGTGAACACGCTGGCCGTGGCGAGCAGCCCGAACGCCGTCACGCACCCGGACAGGACCTGGATCACCCCGGCGAGGGCGGTCAGCCGCGGTGACGTGCGCCAGGCGAGCCGGATCACCAGCCGGGTCGCGGAGGGCACCGCGGCCAGCGTCCGCCACGTGCCCGCGGCCGCGACCTGCGCGTCCACCGACGCCCAGCGCGGTGGTTCGAGGTTCTCGACCCCGATGAGGGTTTCCCTGGTTTCGGCCACCCGGTCAGGTTGCCGGTCCGCCTCCGACCGCGGTCCGGTTCACGGCCAGGTTCGCCGAGTTGGCCGCAGTGCGACCCGCTTCCCAGCCCGCTTCGCTGCGCACCGTCACGGATTTCGCCTTGGTCTTGGTGAACAGGGTCTCGAACAGCATGTCCACGGCCTGCTTGCGCTCCGACAGCACGGGCAGCAGCCGGTCGTCGGAGGCGTGGACCTCCGTCGCGGCTTCCAGCCGTTCACCGATGCGGTGCGCGTAGGAGTAGAGGAACGACTTGCGGTAGCCGCGGCTGCGCGCCTCGGCGCCCTTGGACGCCGCCGAGCCCGCCGCCACCATCGCCCTGGTGGCCTGCACCAGCAGCGAGGTCGACAGCAGTTCGACGATCTCCAGGTCCATCTCGTCGCCGACCAGCGCGACGAACCCGATGCCGCTGTAGACGACGGCCCGCGACCGGTTCGCCTTCGCCACCACGTGCACGAGCTGCGCCTTGCCGTCGAAGTAGCTCTTGTCCAGCCACATCCGCCGCGAGGTCGCGGTCTGCGGCACGTGCGCGTCCGCGTCGATCGCCGCGCGCTCGAACGCGTGCCGGTTCATCAGCTCCTGCGCCTTGGCGGACAGCGCCTCGGCCTCCTCGGGGAACTGCGTCGACTCCGCCTTCGCGAGCAGCCCGCGCACCCGGTTCAGCACCTTGGAGCTGACGCCGACGTGGGTGATCTCGATCGCCGCCGAGCCGGGACGCGGCAGGATGTTCTGCAGTCGAGGCAGCAGCATCAGCCGGGACAGCAGTGCCACGACGACCTCGACGGCGTCCTGCCGCAGTTCGATGTGCTTGCGCGCCCACGCGTCCACGTGCGGCTCGGCGCGGTCCCACCAGACCACCGCCTCGATCTCGGTGAGCTGGTCGCGCCAGCGCGGGTGCACGGTCGCCTCCGGGTACCGCTCGATCTCCGAGGCGATGGCGTCGACGAGCATCGAGACCGCGCGCTCGTCCTCGTGCCTGCTGATCACCTGCACGAGGTCGTACGGCAGCCAGCCCGCGTTCCACAGCGCGTCCAGCTCGCGGTCCATCACGTCGGTGACCGCCCGGTCCAGGTCGGTCGACGAGACGGCGTCGAGCTTCGGGATCCGTTGGCGCGGGTTCGCCGCGGCCTCCCACAGTGCCTTGCCCACGGTGTCCACGATGGGTGATTCTCCCCCGTCGCTCTGGTGTGGCTGCGGGCGGTGCGCCGTTCGCCGTGCCAGCCTCCGCTGGTGAGTCGTAGGACACAGGGCCGCAAGCAGCCACTTCACCGGCCGATCGTGGTGGTGCGGCCCCTGCGCGGTCCACACGGGACAGACCTCGGGCTGGTGCAGCGGGCCGTGGTCCAGTCGTGCCGCGACCTCCCCCAGATGACCGATCCGCTGGAGGTCGAGCTGACGCTCAGCTCCGCCGTGCCGCCCGGTGTCGCCGACGAGAAGTTCTGGGTGGAGCTGATCGACCACGCGGTGTCGCTGCCCAGCCGCCGCAACACGGCGCTGCTGCGGGCGATGGCCGTGCTGCTCACCGGACGGCCGGGGGAGTGGGCGGTCGCGTTCGCGCCACCCGTGGTCGACTCGCTCGGCGTCCGCGGCGCGTGGATCTGCGACCGGTCGCTCGACGCGGGCTACCTGGCGCTGCTGTGCACCTACGCGCACGGCGCCGACGAGCACGCGATGGTGTTCCTGATCGACGAGGTCGCGGGCGGTGTGATCAGGAACGCGTTCGTGACCAGGGACGTCACCGTCGCCGCGGACCGGATGGCCAGGCAGGGCACGTTGGAGGAGATCAACCCCGAGGCCGCGCACTGGCTGCTCGCCAAGTCCTACAGCAGGCTCGACCGGCGGCCTGCCCTGACCGTCGACCCCGAGGTGCACCGCACCCGGCTGATCGCGAACCGCCGGATCGTCCTGGCGTTCGGCTAGACCGTCCGCAGCGCGTCCACCAGTGCGTCCGAGCGGATGTCGAACCGCACGTCGGACGACTCCGCCAGCCGCAGCCGCACCGGTTCGCCGAGCCGGTCGAGCACCACCGCCAGCTCGACACCGGTGAACCGGTGCCAGTGCGGGGGCCAGTCCCTGGGCAGCGCCTCCGGCGAGGCGAACGCGTCCAGCACCTGTTCGCCGCCTTCCCGGCGCAGCACCACGTGCTGCCGGGGAGCTTTCTTCGGGTCCGCCGGGATGCCCTGCGAGGTGTCGCGGGTCGGGTCGACCACGTGCAGCCAGTTGTTCGGCAACGTCAGCGCCCGAGACCGCATCTCCGGCGTGATCGGTGGCCTGCCCGACATGTGACCCCGTTCCTGATTCGCGCGTTCGGCCGTGGACCGGCCTGCTGACGTGCCACGATATCGGCCGCCCCGGCCCGAGCGATGAGGAATCACGTGACCGACCCGCACCAGGAGGAGTCGATGCGACCGCTGCTCGGCGACGGCGCGAGCATGGAGTTCCTGCGCGAGCAGGTCGAGCAGAGCATCGTGCGGACGGACCCGGAGGCGGCTCCCGAGCCCCCTCGCCGCCGAGCCGACGACGACTTCGACGGCGGGTTCCTGCGATGACCGGCTTCGAGATCGACGCCGACGCCGTCGAAGCGCACGGGAAGCTGCTGTCCGGCCAGCTCACCGGGGATCTCCAGCAGGCCGTGGACGCCTCGCACATCAGCCTCGGCTCCGACGTGCTCGGGTTGATCTGCCAGGTGTACTCGCTCGTGTTCGACGAGGAACTCCAGGAGGCCCAGAACCTGGTGGGCAAGCTGCCCGACGCGATGGAGGCGACCGGGGCACAGCTGATCTCGACCGCGTCCACCTATCGGGGCGTCGACGGTGACAACGCGGCAGGGCTGGGGCAGGTGTACCCGTGAGCAACCCACTGGTCGCGAAGATCGAGGACAGCACCAAGCCGGCTACCGGCGCAGGCCCGCTCGAAGACCTCGGCAGGGATGTCTTGCTTCCCCTCCAAGAGGGCAAATCGATCGACATGACCACCCTCGGCATCGACGCCACCGCGATGCCGTTCGACATCGCGGGTGCGGTGGCCGACCCGCTCGGCACGCTCGCGTCGTCGATCGTCGGCTGGATCATCGAGAACGTCGACTTCGTGCGGAAGCCGTTCGACGACCTGGCAGGTGACCCGCCCGCGATCGAGGCCGCCGCGACGACGTGGGAGAACGTCGCCAAGCGGCTGGCTGAGACCAACCAGGCGTACGCGGCCGACTTCAAGAAGGTGGCGAAGTGGACCGGTCCGGCCGCCGACGCCTACCGGGCGCGTTGGTGAGTTGATCGACGGTCTGAGGCAGTCCGTGGTCGCCGCCGAGTCGGTGGCCAACAAGATCAAGATCGCTGCCGCGCTCGTGGCGGCTACTCGCACGCTGATCCGGGACCTGCTCGCCGACCTCGCCGGAACCCTGATCGCCTGGGGCATCCCGGCCGCGGCCGCCGCGGTGCCGACTGCGGGTGCGTCGGTGGCGGCGTTCATCACGCGAGCGATCACCAAGGCCGTCGAGATCGGCGGCAAGATCGCCCAGTTCCTCAAGAAGCTGTTCGGCGCGCTGGACAAGCTCTCCGCACTGGCGAAGCGCGCGGGTACCGCGATGCGCCAGAAGTCGGACGACCTCGCCGCGTTGGCGCGGTCAGCGCCGAACACGCCCCACGGCAACCAGCGGGCGGCGGAACTGCTGGACTCCTCGGCGACGCGCGCATCCCGTGCGGACGGGCTCGACCGGGCCGGTGACAGCATTGCCGACACCAGCCGTCGTGGTCAGGACGCGCTCGACAACGTGACCCGCCGCGCTGACGACTGGGCGTCGAACACGAACCAGCGCGTCAGCGACTGGGCGGACCGCGTTAAGCAGGGGGGAGATGCCCGCGCGCAGAAGGTTCGCGATGTCTACGAGAAGTACGGTCAGCCGCCGTTGACCACACGGAGCGCGGACATGCCCAATCCGTCGAACAGGGTTCAGTATGCGGGGGACGGGGTGGACAAGTACACCGGAGGCGGAGTGCTCGACGGCCAGAACTGGGTGCGAGCGGTGGCCAGCCGCGACATCGGACACCTCATGCCGACCTTGGGAGACGGCATCGCGCCGATCAAGGAAGGCCTGAAGGAGTTCAACAACCAGTTTTGGGCCGACAAGAACCAGAAGTGGGACTGATGCTGATCCGACACCGCAAGAAGCGGTACGCGCTGCTCGCGTTCCTGCTGGGCATCTACGGCGTTGCCTTCGTGACCATCGTCTTCAAAGAAGACCGAGATGGGAAGAATCCCAGTTCACGAGTGGTGGACGCGCATGCCGAGAACATCACCTGCACTCGCAACTGGTTCGTGCTGGGCGCGACGTGGAACTGTCGGGCGACCATTGTCACGCTCGCCGGGAAGCGCTACCCCTACTCGAGTTTCGCCTCCGCCTTGACCCCCGACGACATCGGGCACCCGGTCGAGATGACCAAGACCAACGCCAAGGGCGAGAGCCGCTACTTCACGCCCACCCGACCGCGCTCCAGCATGGCGCTGGTCTACCTGCCGGGTTTCATTGCCTCTGCGATCCTCGCCTTCGGGGGGCCGATCCTGTTGTGGCCGCGCAGGGACAAGGAGGCGTTCGCCGCGATGGCGCCTGTCGAGAAACTGGCCCGAGCGCGGATCTTGCGCGCGTACTCGTGGACGCTGGTGGCGGCCGTGGGCGCAGTCGTTCTCGCCTTGATCGCGGCCCACCAGTTCCTGCCCGCGTCCGCAGCGAAGTGGTTCGTCATTCCCATCCCCCTCTTCGCGTTACCTGCCGTCTTGGCCATCCCAGGGCTTCGCATGGTCGCGCGCGATTACGAGAGCGCGGCGAACCCCGAGTCGGTGGTGCGGACCGGCGAGGCCTGACGCGTGTTCGAGGCTCGGTTCCGGTGGTGCCAGACTGCGTGTCATCACCGGAGCCCGTCCGTCAGGCGCTAAGGGGCGTGCGTGAACGACTCGTCGAAGATCGGCAAGCCCGCTAGGGAGCTGCTGGCTGCCGCCGCAGCCTTCCGCACGCAGGCCGAAGGGGTGCGCGAGGAACCGGACCGGCTGCGCGCGCTCGCTGTGGCGCAGTACGAGGCGGTGCGGGATTCGCAGGTCGCGGACCAGGTCCGGGCCATGCCGGTGGAGAAACTGCGTGACGCCGCCGCCGGTCTGCGGCTCGGGAAGCTGAGGGCTGCCGGGTTCCTGACCGTGGCCGATGTCGCCGGGTCGTCGTTCGCGCGGCTCGACGGCGTGCCGGGCGTTGGACCGCAGTCGGCGCGGCAGGTGCTGGAGGCCGCCCAGGCGATCGTCGAGGCGCTCAAGCGCGAGACGTCCGTCCGGTTGGACCCCGACCGTTCCGGACGGGCGCAGACCGAGTTGTTGCAGGTGATGTCGAAACTCCGGCGGGCCACCCAACTCGTCGCGCCGCTGCACGAGCCGATCACCGACGTGCTCACGCGCGTCGATGCTGACGTGCGGGCCGCGTCCCGTGCGACCAGCGGCGTGCGGATGTTCTTCTCGTTCAAGAAGAACAAGGAGGCGGCACTCTCCTCGCTCGCCCGGCTGGAGGCACTGCTCGGCAGCCGGGACGTCGCCGCGCTGCGCGCCGTGGGCGTTCAGCTCCACGTGCCCGACCTCGACCACCGGGCCCTGTGGCGCGACTACGAACTCGACGCCGCCGCGTACAACACCGTCCTCGCCGACCTGGCGGGCGCGGAAGCCGTGGCAGATCGCAGCGCTGCCAAGGGTTTCGTGCCCGAGGACATCCAGCGCGAGGTCGACTCGGTCACGTTGGACACGAGTCGGCTCAAGGTGTCGCTGCGCGGCTACCAGGCATTCGGAGCCAAGTTCGTGCTCGCCCGCAAGCGGGTGATCATCGGCGACGAGATGGGACTGGGCAAGACGATCGAGGCCATCGCCGTCATGGCTAGCCTCGCCGCGCGCGGCGGTCGCGGGTTCGTGGTGATCTGCCCGGCGAGCGTGGTCGTCAACTGGGTCAACGAGATCGCGCGGCACAGCGACCTCGTGCCGCACCGGCTGCACGGCGCGGGCCGCGACGGCGCGGTCGGCGAGTGGCTGAAGCAGGGCGGTGTCGGCGTGACGACGTTCGGCACGCTGCCGAAACTGGCCCTGCCGAAGAGGTTCCGCCCGGCACTGGTCGTGGTGGACGAGGCGCACTTCGTGAAGAACCCGGACACTCAGCGATCCAAGGCCGTCAACGCCGTGGTGCAGCGCGCCGACCGCGCGGTGCTGCTCACCGGCACCCCGATGGAGAACCGTGTCGAGGAGTTCCGCACATTGGTCTCCTACTTGCAGCCAAGGATCGCAGCGCGCACCAGCGGCACCGACGCCGTCGTGGGAGCAAAGGCGTTCCGGCGCTTGGTCGCGCCCGTTTACCTGCGGCGCAACCAGGAAGACGTGCTCGGCGAACTGCCCGAGCTGCTGGAGGTGGAGGACTGGGTCGAGTTCGACGGCGCGGACCAGACCGCCTACTTCGCCGCCGTGCGCGCCGGGAACCTGATGGCCATGCGCCGTGCGGCCTACGAGCCGGGAACACCCGACGGCTCGGCGAAGTTGGAACGGCTGCTGGAGATCATCGAGGAGTCCCGTGACAACGGCTGGAAGGTCGTCGTCTTCTCCTACTTCCTCGACGTGCTCGCGACCGTCGCTGAACACACCGGCGCGTTCGGCCCGCTCACCGGCAGCACGTCCGCGGCAGGCCGTCAGCAACTGGTCGACGACTTCACCGCCCACGAAGGCCACGCGGTGCTCGCGGCCCAGATTGAGGCGGGCGGCGTCGGCCTGAACATCCAGGCCGCCTCGGTCGTGATCATCGCCGAACCGCAGTGGAAACCCAGCACCGAGGACCAGGCCATCGCCCGCTGCCACCGCATGGGCCAGGTCCGCAAGGTCCACGTGCACCGGCTGCTGGTGAAGGACAGCGTGGACGCGCGGGTCCAGGAGATCCGCGACCAGAAGACCCTGCTGTTCGACCACTACGCGCGTGAAAGCGACACCAAGCACGCGCACGAGTCCGCGCTCGACTCGTCCGTCTCGGTGGAGAAGCAGGTGGTGCTGGCGGAGCAGCGGCGACTCGGGCTCGGATAGGTCTCCATCGGGCGACTCGATCGGCTGCGGTTGACTGTGCGGGTGGCCGTGAGACTTGATGTGAACGCGTTGCTGGGCGCCGTGGGTTCCGAGATCGCCTTGCTGGGCCAGGAATGCGTGGCACACGTCGGTGACATCGTCAGTGAACGAGGCGGTGTCACCGCCGCAGTGACCGATCCTGGTTTCGGGCGAGTCGACGTGTGGGTCGCTGTCGTCAGCGGTGAACTGGTCGGGGAATGCGACTGCCTGGCGGAGGGATTGTGCGTTCACGCCATCGCCGTGGCGCTGGCGGCACCGGAGCGTGGTGTCGTGTTCTCCTCGATCCGCTCCCGAGAGGGCTCCGATCCAGTCCAGGAGAGGTTCCTGTCCGTCGCGGGCACGCTCGGCCGTCGGAAACTGATCAGGTTGGTGGCCGAGTACGCCGCCAAGGATCGGCTCTTCGCCGCGACGCTGCTCGCGGCGGCGGGCAGGCTTCAAGCGCCGAGCGTCGAGGACATCAGGACGGTGCGACGGGCGGTTGAGGCGACTGCCGCGATTCCCGAGGGCAACTACCGGTGGCAACTACACGATCTGGTGACGGCCGGCCGGGATCTGGCCGCCGAACTGGAGGTGCTCGCCGAGCGGCCCGCCACCGTCGAGCTGCTCGACGTGGTTGAGGAAGCGATCGCCGTGTGGGCGACGTTTCTTGGTCACCTGAGCGAGAGCTGGGGGGAGAATTTCGACACCGACCCCATCACCCAGACCTTCACGGATCTTCACCTGAAGTTGTGCGAGGCCTGCGACCTGCCTCCGGTGGAACTCGCGTCGCGGCTGGTCGATCTTCTCGGGAAGCGCGACGAAGGTCTGTTCCTCGACATCCCGGACGCCTATGAGGACCTGCTGGGCGACGAGGGCGTGGAGGAGTTCGAGAATCTGACGGCATGAGCGTCGACGACGTCGTGCCAACGCTTTCGGTCAGCGGACGGCGGTCCGCTCGACACCGAGGTTCGCCACGTCTGCGGCAGCCCGGCCCGCACCCCATCCAGCCGCGTTGCTCACCGAAACGGACTTCTCGACCGTGGCGGTGAACAGCGAGCCGAACAGCTCGTCGACGGCCTCCTTGCGGTCTCTGAGCACGGGCAGCAGTCGCTCGTCCCGTGGTGCCTCGTTCGCCGCGCGCAGCCGTTCGCCGATACGGGTCGCGTAGGAGATCAGGAACGACTGGCGGAACGAACGGGTCCGCGACTGGCCAGTACGGGTGGTCTGGCTGCCCGCCGACACCATCGCCCTGGTCGCCTGGACCAGCAGCGACATCGACAGCAACTCGGTGATCTCCAGGTCCATCTCGTCGCCGACCAGAGCAACGAAACCCAGCTTGTCGTATGCGACCGCGCGGCACCTGTTGGCCTTCGCGACGACGTGCACGAGCTGTGACTTCGCGGTGAGGTAGGGATTGTCCAGCCAGAGCCGCCGCGAGGCCGCCGACTGCGCCACGTGCTGCTCGGCGTCGAGCACGGCCCGGTCGAAGGCGTGCCGGTTCATCAGTTCCTGCGCCTTGGCGGACAGCGCCTCGGCCTCGTCGGAGAACTCGGTCGACTCAGCCTTGGCCAGCAGTCCGCGAACGCGGCCGAGGACCTTCTGGTCGACCCCGACCAGAGTCCTGGTTCCGGCGTTCGCCGTTCCCGGCAGGGGAAGGATCACTGGCAGCTTGGTCAGGAACATGAGTTCGCGGAGCAGCAACACGACCACGTTGAGCGCGTCGTCCGTCGATTGTCGCTGCCGCGTCGCCCACTGGCCGAGGTGTGGCCGGCTGGAATCCCACCAGATCACCGCACCGATCTCGTCGAGCTGTTGCCGCCACCGAGGGTGCACGGTGGCCGGCGCGTACAGCTTGGCTTCGCCCGCGATGGTGTCGACCATCAGTGTGGCCGCCGCGTCACCGAGTTCCCTGCGGACGATCTGGAACAGGTCGTAGGGCAGCCAGCCGTGTGGCCACGTGTTCACCACGGCTCGCTGCAATGCGAGGTCCGCCGCGGTCTCGACGACTCGCGCCGGGTTCTTGGTCAGGGCGTTGAGCAGGTCTGCGCGGGTACTCGGTTCCGCCGCCGCTTCCCACAGCGTTCTGGCCAACTCGGGAATGGACAGCGGTGGCGGTGCCTGGGCGGACCACCAGGAGCCAGTCTGGGTGGACTGCTTGTCCTCCCGTTTGCGGGCCTTCTGCTTGGCGGCCCGCCGCTCCCGGTTGTTCTTGCCCACGGTCCGGCCTTCCCGATCGGTCAAACGGTCGGGAACGAGTATGCCGAGCTTCACCGACAGGCCGTTGTTGGGCACCATTCGGGCGGCGGGAAGAGTGACCACTGTCGACCCTTCGGGGCCTGACCTCACTTGGGACACATGAGCCCGTCGTGGCGCTCTTCCCGCCCCTTATCGCGCCAATTCCCGCAGGTAATCCTGGGTCTCCGGGTCTTCCGAGTACACGCAGACACCGCGCATCCCCCTGGTCAGCAGCACCTTGTAGGTATTGCGGATCAGCGTGGTGAAAGGCAGGTCGTCGGCCTTCTTCACCGCCGGATCGTGTGACCGCTCCTTCTGGGCGACCCATCGGTCACCTCGGCGGACGAAGTCGTTTCCGAAGATCACGCCCGCCCAGTCGTACTCGAAGCCCTGGGCGGTGTAGATGCAGCCGACCTGGCCGAAACCGCGTTCGTCACTCGCCCAGAAGTGCGACGGAGGCGCGTCGGGGACCCGCTTCTCCGGTTTGGCGTTCCACGGCCGCTCCCAGTCACCGATGCGCACGTCCGGCACGAGCACCTTCGTGCCGTCCTTGCTGACCGGATCGCTCCACTTCCAGCAGTACCCGGCGGCGATGCGCGCGGTGCCGCCCTCCTTCGCCCGCTGGGCGAGCAGCCACGACTCCATCTCCTGCGGAGACTCGGCACTGCGCACCGCGAAATCGTCGTCATCGCGCGTCACCAGGTTGGACCAGGGCGTCGCGGTTCCTCTGATGCCGAGGAGCCTGGCCACCCACGAGTCGAAGAACTCCGATCCGCCGCAGCGGAACTGCCCACCGAGGTGCACGACCTCGACCTTGCACTCGGCCGCCTCCGCGGCCGCCCTGATCTCGGACAGCGACCCCATCTCACCAGGGCGCACCGTCTGGTGCTCGTCGAGCAGGAACACTGGAACCCTGGCGGCGTCGATGAGCTCCTCGATCTGCCGGCGAGCCTTCTCGCGGACTTCGCGCTTCGTGTAGCGGTTGAGACTCGTCTCCCGAATGCGGTGCGCTTCATCGCAGATGAGCACATCGAGGCCGAACTGCTGTGCCACGATGAAGTCGTTGAAGTACTTGAACATCGTCTGCACGCGAGGATTGCGCCGCCCCGCGTGCTTGCGCATCGTGCTGGTGAACGCGCTCGAACCCGTCGCGTGGAAGGCGCTCCTGCCCCGTCTGGCGAGTTCGCCGAGCAAGCTGAGGGCGATGACGCTCTTCCCCGATCCAGGGCCGCCGAGAATGATGACCACCGTTTGCGTGCGAGACGCGTGCGCGCGGTCGACGGCTTGGGTGACCAGGCTGTACGCGACCTGCTGCTCGTCGAGGAGGACGAACTGCTCGCGTTCCTGGATCTCCTTGGCGGCCAATTCCAGCAGCGGCTTCGACGGCGCGTGGCCCATCCTCAGGAACTCGTCCGCCGCGTGTCGCGAGTCGTCTCGCGCCGTCGGCTCCGGGTCGAGCAGCGCGCGCAAGCGGTCGACCAACTGCCCCTTGTCGTCGAGGGTGAACATCCGCCCGTAGTCGTCGATCGCGTACTGCGAGATGCGCCAGACACCGGACTCGCGCGCGTTGTGCAGGTAGGCCAGACCATGCACGGCACCGGGCTGCTCGGCGAGCGCGGGTGTCGAGTCGACGAGGTACTCGCAGTAGCGCCTGACCTGCTCGACCGGGTGCAGCACCGGATTCGTGTAGTGGTCGATCCGCACGAGGTCGTCGCTGAAGGGCTCGGCCTTCGACCACTGCTTCAGTTCGACGAGCACGTACGTCGGCCTGCCGTGTTTGGGGCTCCGTCCGCAGAGAATGACGTCCACCCGCTTCGGGCTGTGCGGGAGCTTGTGCTCCAGCAGCACCTCGACATGGCCGAGACCGGCGTCAACCAAGTCGGAGAGGAACGCGGGCAGGCTGTTGAGCCACGACCGCACCTCGCCGGCACTCACCCCCATGTCGTACTGGATCCGCGCTTGGTCTTCAAGCACGGTGTGCAGCCGGTCCGACCTGGCTTCGCCAAGCAGAATCTCGGCACTCTGACGAACGAGAGCCACTGCTGTTCCCCCACTGGGCACGCCGAATAGACGTGCGGGTGGGGGCAGCGACGAGGGTGCCGTCTCCGGTCACGCTCGGTGCCCGTCGGGCCGCAAGGTGAGGTTACCTGTTGATCAGGCCAGTGGAATGAGAATGGCAGCGCGGGGGTGCTCGACGCGCGGAAGCACGGGCTGGTCGGCTGCTTGTGCCAAGTCAGCGGGTGAAGGCGTCGGCCTTCGTGCGGGCGAGGAACCCAGCCCAGGACGACTGCGCGAAGCGCAGCGTCGGACCGGTCGGGTTCTTCGAGTCACGGGCCAAGGTGGCGTCGGGGGTACCGGCTACCTCGACGCAGTTCGAACCGTTGCTGCTGTGGCTGGACTTCCGCCAAGAGTTGGGCATGGGCACTCCTCAGGATCAGGTGAGCCTCGCCAGTCGAGACTTGATCGCCTTCACGGATTCGGCTGGAGGCAAGGCTGCTGCGCACAACCTCGCCGCTGCCTGAGTGTACGCCGCCACCTGATCTTGATCCTGAACGTAGACCGCGCCATCGGGGAACTCGACGTAGCCGATGCTCTGGGCTTGGGTGAAGTCGAGCAAGGCGAACTCGCCGTCGAGGCCATCGTGAACTGCTACGGCGAGCCGCATGACACGCAGGGTGATGTTGGGATGCTCGGTCAGGTCGAGGAGGTGGCGCAGTTGATCGCGCATCACCTCCTCCCCGCCGACGAGGCGATCCAGGACCGTCTCTTCGATCACGGCGGTGAATCGCAGTGGGTTGTCCAAGTCGGTGAGTCGGGCTTGGCGTTCCATGCGCAGTTTCACCACCCGCTCGATGTCGACGGTGGCGACACGCAGGTTGTTGACGAGGAGCGCTGCCGCGTAGTCCTTTGTCTGGAGCAGTCCGTGCAGAAGTTGTGGCTCGTAGGAGAACTCGCTTTCGGCGAGCCCTTCGAGTCCGACGAAGGTCTTCAGCCAGTCCGGCACGACATCTCCGAAGGGAGCCCACCAGGTATTCTGGTCGGCTCGACCAGCGAGTGAGGCCATGCGATCGATGTGGGCGATGTCCGCGCCGTAGAAGTGCAGCAGTTCGGTGACCTCTTCAGGCTGCTGCTTGTTCCGGCCAATCTCCAGGTAGTTGATCCTGGGCTGACTACAGCCGAGAACTTTGCCCGCTTCACTCTGCGTCTTGCTGGCGCGTGTGCGGGCTTGGCGCAGCTCGTTGCCGATCAGCCAGCGCAATGCTGAGGGATCGCTCCGCTCCGGCATCGGCGTACCTCCATCTACTGCTGGCTGATCGATCATCACAGTCTCCCAACTCCGCGCCTGCGGACTGGCAGCGGGTTCACTCGATCGCGGCATGGATCATGTTATGAATAACAAATAGCATGGCAGGTGTGAGCGGAAGTGGGCTGTACCTACCGGTGTCGGCGTGTCCGCATCCGGTCGAAGTGGTGTTCGGGGTGTTCGAGCCGCCCGAGCGGCTGGACGTGATCTGCCGTGGGTGCTGGACGGCGTTCGACGTCGACTCCATGCCAATGGACCTGCTGAGGCGACTGGTCGACCACATCCGCTCCGGTCACTTCGTGCCGATGCGGTCAGGGGAGCGTCATGTGGGCTGACCTGGCGCGGGATGTCGGCGGCGTCCTGCTGTTCGTGCTGTGGCTGGCGTTGCCGCCGCTCTACGTCCTGGTGCTCGGCCGCACCTACCTCCAGCGCTGCCGCCTGCTGTACCAGCAGTTGCGTGATCATGGGTGTGAGTGCGACTGCTGCTGTGCGCCAGAACAGGGACGTCATGCCTTGCGGAGTTAGCCGACGGCCGCCTTCCGGCGATGAGCGACCGCGGTGGCGATGGTCGGCTCAGGAGAACGTGCTCAGGTCGTCCATCAGCGCGTCGAGGACCAGTTCCTCCTCGATGCGGCGGCCGACCCGGTGCATGGTGTCGGCCAGTTCGAGATCCCACCTGGCCGGGACGGGCGAGCCGGTCAGGGGATGGCCGAGGTCGCCCGCGGACAGGTAGGCGGCCGTGTCGAACCGCCAAGGGATGAACGGGATCCGCTCGTGCAGCACGTTGCCGATCCGCAGACCGCCCCAGTCGAAGTCGCCGTGGTAGCGCAGTACAGCGCCGGTCGCGACCAGCAGCCGCAGCAGGTGCATCACGGCGGTGCCCGGCTGGCCGCTCGTGCAGACCAGCGGTGGGCAATTCGGGCCGAGGTGATCGGCCGCGCTGGCCAGGACGACGGGGTTCTCGCACACGGCGACCGGCCTGGCGTCGAGCCGCGGTGGGTTCCGGACGAGCTGGCGCAAGGTGATCGACACCGGCTGGCCCACCTCGCGCCAGGCGTCGAGAGTGCGGTCACCGGACAACCCCAGCGCCAGCACGGTCGTGGACAGCTCGTCGCGCAGCAGACCCACCGACGCCCACACCTCGCGACGCCACGCGGCGTCGGTCCCGGCGGGAAGTCCGGTCAGGGCACGGGCAGCGCCGAGCGCGAGTGTCGCGAGTGGACGATCGTCGTCGAGCGCGTGGGCATTGCCGGTGACACGGGCCGCGAAGCGACCGATGGGCTCGCCCGGTGACGGCAGGGCGTGGATGACCGCCGCGAGGTCGGTGAGCAACGGCGTCGCCGCCTCAGGGGTACCGGCCAGGCGCTTGACCAAGCCGCTGGCCCGCAGTGTCGAGCACCAGTCAGCCAGGCGCTCGTCCACGAGCAGTGCGAATGCCGCGTTCCAGGCCAGTTCCGGGTCCACCACCGGGCGCACCGGACCGGTCAGTGCGATCACCGCCGCCCCGAGACCTTCTGGGCACGCGCCGGAGCGGCGGAGCATCTCGTCCACCTGGGGCAGCGACACGCTCACGTTGGCGCCCGGCCGTGGTGCGCGGCCGAGAAGTCGTTGCACCGCTTGGCGTTGGGCGGGTGTCGCGGTGGTCAGGGTGACGACACCCTCCAAGGGCTCGGCGCGTTCCAAGCGCCGTCGGACCCGGTCGACCAGCCAGCTCAGCTCGTCGCCGCCGAGCAGGCGGGCCAAGCGGTCGTTCACGTGCCCACCCGCACCCGGCGACGGCCGTCCCATTCCCACGGGGTCACCAGTACCGCGGCCACGTCGTCGGTGCGGGACAGCTGGGAGATGGCCAAACCCGGAACCTCGGGGTAGCAGCCCCACTCGCGTTCGCTGGTCATCACGACGTCGAGGTCGAACGCGGCGAGCAGGCCCATGCACTTCGCGCGCGAGTCGTCGTCGACCCCGGCGAACGCCTCGTCCAACGTCACCAACCTCGGCGCGTGGGGGTTTCCGGCCGAGGCGTAGTGCGAGGAGGCCGCGGCGAACAGCGGCACGCTCGCGGCGAGCACCCGCTCCCCACCGGACGCGGGGCCGGTCGCGGACTTCCACTGGCCGTTCTGGTGTCGCTGGATCGCGAACCGATGCCACGACCGGTAGTCCAACGCCTCGGTGAGGTGTTCCAGCCACGTCCCAGCCGTGTCACGAGAGCGCACCTCGGCGATCTGCGCCTGGAGGAACGCGCCGACCGCCGACCTGTCGTCCTCCGACCAGGCGTCCGCTGTCTGCCGCAGCAACCGTTCGCGAGCGGCGCCGAGTCCCGCTGGGCCGTCCTCGACGGGCAACCAGCGCAGCCGCAGCAGCATACCGGTGCTGGTCGGCCGCTCCGCCAGTTCCGCGTTCATCCCGCCGACTTGCGCTTCGGCGGCGGAAATCAACTCCTGCAACGTGCTGGCCACCTCGTTGACGAGGTGGTTCTCCAGGATCTCCCGTTCCCGCTCATCGAGCAGGCGCTGTCGTTCGCCCACCTCGGCCGCCAGCGAGGACGCGAGCTCAGGCGCCGTCGTAGCCCGACCCTGGAACACCACGTCGACCACGATGCCGTCGTCGAGCAGTCGCGCCGACGCGGAGTTCGCGTGCCTGGACAACGTGTCCGCGAGCGTCTTCAGCTCCTCGGTGACCCTGCGCTGCACGCGATCCCACACGGCGTCGTCGTCCGCCACCTCCGCCAAGTCGCGCTCGATCTGCCGGGCCAGTCGGACCGTGGGGTCCGGAGCCCACGGCTCGGTCTCGTCCGGAACCTCCAGTTCCGGTAGCGCGACCGCGAGGAGCCCGGTCCTGGCGAACCTCCGCAGCGACTCGGCCGCCGCGAGCCGCTCATCGGTCACCGCGGTCAACTGGTCGGTGAGCAGCTCCACCCGGCCTTCCGCGCGCCCCTGATCGGCCTGTGCGCGGCCCCGGCGTCCGTCTGCCTCCCTCTGCGAACGGGCGCTGGCCGCCAGCTCCCTGGCGACTTCGGCGAGCTGTCGTTCCAGTTCCGCCACCGCGCTGCCGACGGTGCTCGCCAGGGTCTGGTGCCGTTGCCGCGCCGTCGTGGCTTCCAGGCCCGCGTGCGCCGCGAGTTCGGCACGTTCGAGAAGCACCTCCTGCGCCCCGACGAGTTCCTCCTCCGCCTCATCGGCTTCCCGATGCGCGTCGGCCTGCCTGCGCAGAGCGGGCAGGAGGTCGGCCAGTGCCAGGCGGTACCGGTTGAGGCCGTCCCGCACCGCGGCCAGGCCTTGTCGATCGGTGGGGAGTTCGAGTTCCCCGCCTGCTTCGGCCAACTCGTCGGTTTTCGTGCGAGCGGCGGCACCGGCCAGTCCGACCCTGTCGTCGGCGAAGCGTCGCTTGTCGGCGAGGCGCCGTTGCTCATCACCCAGTGCGGTGACGGCCGCGTGTGCGCCGCGGAGGCTCGTGTCGGTGGGACAGGCCCGGACCTCGTCGGCGAGAACCCGGCTTCGCCGCGCCACTTCTTCGCGGGCCGCGGTGATCGTGGCCGACTCCTCGCGCACCGCGGTCAGTTCGGCGCGCAACATGGCCAGACGCTCCCGGCGGGCCGCCTCGCGGGCTCCGCGGCCGATGTACACGGCGGCGGGCTTGTGCCAGGAACCTTCCAGCACGCCGACGCGGAAACGGCCGTCCGTGCCCACCCTGGTGGGACCCGAGTCGAGTCCGATGACGTCCAGCAGGCGTGCGACGGTCTCATCGGACACCGCCGCGGCGGTGCGGTCCTCACGGTCCACAGCGGGCCGGAGCATCCCCGCCAGACCGGTATCCGGCACCGAGGACTCGGCCGACAGGAAGACGTCATCCGTGTCCGGCGACCGGAGTTCACCGGTCGGAGTCACCCAGGCGTCGAGAACGCCCGCCGCCTCCAACGCCGCTTCCAAGCCCGCCCGGTCGGTTTCCGGCACACCGTCGACGAAGTCGACCAGTTGCCACAGCGGGGCACCGAGCCTGCCCTCACGAGCCTTCGGCGCACGGGTGTGCGGTGGCGGTGGCGCGGTGTGCTCACCCGCCTCCAGCCTGGTGATCTCGGCGACCAGTTCCGACTCACGCCGCTCGGCCACGTCGAGCCGGGCGAGCAGCCCGGCGTCCTCACGGGCCAGTTCGCCTGCGGCGGTGTGCCCGGCCGACTCGATCGCCTGCCGAGCCGGGTTGGGGCCGTCGAGTGTTTCGCACCAGAGTTCCAGCGCGGCCAGCACAGCGGCGGGATCGGTGACCTGAAGCTCGACCGCTACGTCGAGGTGACGTCGGGTCGCGATGGTCAGCGCGACGCCTTGCGCCGACACCTCGTCGTCCGCTTCACCACAGCGGATGGCGAGGGTTTCGGCGTCTGCCGCGAGTTCGTCGACGCGCTGCCGCGCCGCGACCAGGTCGCGTTGCGCCTGCTCGTGCGCGCCGAGCAGGGACTCGATGTGCGCGATCGCGCGCTGCTGCCGATCGGCGAGCCGTTCGGCCTGCTGCCGGATATCCGGCTCGGCCAGTTCGGCGTGCGCGTCGGCGATCAACGCGTCGCGCGCCGCGGTCAGGGCAGACCGTCGGGCGGTGTCCAGCGCGTCGTTCGACTCGGTCAGGCGTGCCGACGTCTCGCTCACCTTCCGCTGGCGCCTGGTGACCTGGCTCGCGGCCTGATCTCGTTCGCCGGCAAGGCGTTCGGCGTTCGTGCCCGCCCGCTCCGCGTCCACCGCGGCACGCCGCAGCTCGTCGGCGCTGCGCATCTCCGGGCTCTCGCGCAGCGCCGCTTCCTTGGCGTGCAGCCGAACCCTGGCCTCTGCCAGTTCCGCCAACTCGTGTTCCGCCGCGGCGAGCGCGGCCTGAGCCTGTTCACAGGCAGTCTGGGCTTCCGCCAGTTCGCGGTTGACCCGCTCGTACGCGGCCTGCGCTTGACGGGGAACCGCGGCCCGACGCCGAGAGGCGACCCGGCCGTACCGGCGGTAGTGGCCGAGGAACGACTCGGCGGACTGGTGGGCCTCGGTCATGGCCGTCAGCGAGTCGCGATCCTCCTCCAGGCTGCGGAACGCCTCGGCCACGTCGGCCACCACCGCTTGGTCGAGTGGCGGCAGCGACTCGGTGAGGGCGTTGGACAGCGCCTTCTCGCTCGGCCGCTTCGACAACTGGGGTGCGCGCAACTGCACCAGCAGGTCGACCAGCGCGGTGTACCGCTGCTCGCCGAGTCCGAACAGCGCCTCGTCCACCGCACGGCGGTAGTCGCGTGCCCGGTCGTAGACCATCCCCCGGTCGCCGAGCGCCTCGACGAGCCGATCCCTCGACAGGGCGGTGGAGGTCGCGTCGACCAAGCGGAGTTCGACTCCGACGCGCTGAGAACTGACGAAGAACCAGTGCCGCGCGATACCCCGGCCCGCAACGGCTTTCAGACCACAGCCGAGCGTGCGGAACTCCTCTGTGCCGTCCTCGGTCACCCGGCCGAACTCGATCCAGGTGTAGCCGAGTCGCTCCGGGTAGGGGTGGGCGCCGCCGAGCAGGAGGTTCCACTCCATGCGCTTCTTCGGGTCGGCGTCCGGCTCGACCCGGTGCGGCCCGAGTTCGCCGTCCAGCAGGAAGGGCAGCGTCAATGCCAGCACCTTGGACTTGCCGGTGCCGTTGTTGCCGCGCAACAGCAGACGCCCGTCCCGGAAGTGGAACTCCTCCTGGTCGTAGTAGAAGAGGTCGACCAGACCCACTCGCAGTGGCTGCCAGCGGAGGCGGAGCGGCTGGGGGAGAGTCATTTTTTCCTCGTGTCGCGGATGGTCGGGGCGGCGAGCCCGTACCGGCTCAGTGCGGGACGCGCGGTCACGCCATCGGGTGTCCGTCGGATCAGGCGCAGTGCTTCGAGCCGATCGAGCGCCTGGGCGACCAACTCCACCTCCGCGCCCGCTTCGCCCGCGCTGCGCCGCCAGTACGTGCGATGTTCGACCGCCAGGTGCCGCACCCGGTCGTGCAGCTCGGCCAGCGACGCATCCTGTTGTGCGGCAAGGTGTTCGGCCAGCAGTAGCGTCACGTGGCCTTCGGTGCCGTTGTCCGGCATGCGCACATCGGTCAGGTCGTCGAAGGGATCCACCAACGCGATGCCTTCGGCCCGGACCTCGGCGACGAGACCGGTCAGCTCCGTGATGCGTCGGGTGATCGCTGCACGTTGGCCGGTCAGGTAAGCCAGCTGCGTTTCGTCGAGTTCGTCGTAGTAGAGCACCGGTTCGTCGAGCAGCCGCCTGGTCAGCTGGTGGCGGATCGATCGGTTGCGCAACTCGTCGGTGGTGGGCAGGCCATCGTCGGCCAGCGCTGCCAGGCGTTCGCCGAACCCGTTCTCGTCGATCACGGACGGCCCTCGGCTGGTTACCAGCAGCGTGGCCAGGACCCGCCGCTCCACGTCGTAGAGGACGTCGCCGCTGTCCTTGACGAACGCGTCCTCGTCGCCCGCCACCCTGCTCAGCACGCCGATGTCCAGTAGCAGGCGGACCACGGCGACCAGGTCGTTCCGCTCGTCCCGCGTCTCCAGGCGGAAGACGATTCCGGCATCGAGCAGTTCGGGATCGGCGGCGCCGAGCACCACCTGCTCGGCCAGCCTGCCGAGCGTTATCTGCGCGTCCGCCCGCTCCAACGCGGCGAGCGCGAGACAGGCCAGCACGTAGCGGCGCCTGCTGAACGGTTGACGGGTGCGCACCTCCCTGGCCGGGTGTGTGGCGTCGTCCACCGTCGGCGAAGTCTTGGCCAGGCGTGCGACCTCGCTGTCCACGACCAGCCGCCAGCCGGTGTTGCGGTCGAACCACTCGCGCAGTTCGCCCGCGTGCCTGCGGACCAGTTTGAACTCGTCGGCCTGGCGGCTCGCCCTCAGCAACGGCCTGCGCAGCAGCGCTCGGGCCGCCTTGCGGACCTCCTGGGTGCGCGAGTTCGCCAGTGCGTCGGAAAGCGATCTGGTCACGCGGACCGTTCCTCCACGTCGTCGGACACTGTGAGATCGATGATCTCCACCAGGTGATCGGGGCCGCGGAAGACACCGTGTTCGGTGTGGATCTCGGCGGTCGTCCCGTCGTCCAACGTGACGAGGCGGATTTCCATCGTGCCGTCCGCCGTCGTGGTCACGACCTCGCGCACGCCTGGTTTTCGGGCGCCGAGCGCGTCACCGAGCAACTGGAGGAACAGGCTGAACGCGAGCTGGTCCAACTTCCCGACGTCGCCCAGCCTGGTCGGCCTCCCGGTGGCGAGTCGCGCGCGTGCCGCCGCGGTTTCCTCGGCCTGCTTCGCGGCCAGCTCGGCGAGGTGGCGACGCGCTTCCGACCGGTCCACGACCCGGTTCGGCTTGCCGCGTCGTTCGTAACTGCCGGTGCGGCGCAGCTGCGGGCTGATCAGCAACGGCGCGGCGTCCGCCCACTGGGTGCTCGACGGCACCGGGCGCTCCTCGCGTTCGGCGAGTGTGTCGCCATCGACCGTGAGGTGTCGTGAGTGCGAGAGGCCGAAGGTGCCCCGCCAGAGCCGGTGTGTGGCCTGCTCGTCGGGTGCCTGGGCGAACCACCGCGCGAGTGTGCGGAAGTCCGCCGATCGGTCCGAACGCCCGGCACGACGCTCGTTGAGGGCAGCCACCACCTGGAGCAGTTGCGGAATGGCCGCACGAGCCCTCGACCTCAGCAGCTTGGCCTGGCTGGGATGTGCGGGCTCGCTGACGAACCACTGGCGCAGACCCCGCCAGCGGTCGTGCCACAGCGTCATCCCCTGGTCGAACGCGGCCTGGACCGCCTCGTCGGCACCAGGTGCCGCGTCCTCGGCTTCTCGTCGCGCGGCGGTGACGAGCAACCGCTCCACGCCGAGGTCGTCGATCGAGCCGATCAGCCCGGCGATCTCCGCACCCGTGGTCACCAGGTCCTTGATGAACCGCTCCAGGTAGTCGATCAGGCGATCCTTGTACGCGCGGAAGGCCTCGGCGTCCACGTCGTGCAAGTCGATCGACCGTTGCAGCGATCCCATGAACGCCTGCGCGTTGTCGGCGAGATCGGTGAAGCGGTCGACCAGCCCGCGCAGCAGCAGGTGGACCTTCGCCGGATCGGCCTCGGGCACCCTGGCCAGTTCGAGCAGTGCCCGCAGTTGCGTGACGATGTCGGCCAGCGCCACCGCCTGGAGGGCGCCACGGCGGCCGAGCGCCTCGTCGAAGGTCGCCAGCGCCAGCTCGGCGGCCTCGCCCGCCGTGGTGAGCTGGTAGAGGTACCGGGCACGGTGGAAGTCCTCCACCGTCGTGACCCGGCTGGTGTCCGGGTCCGCGCGGAGGTTGCCCCAGTTCTTGAGCTGGCCGAGCGCGTCGGCGACAGCGCCGAGGTCGACGTCCGGCAGCGACTCGTGCACGTCCTCCGGCCGCAGATGTACGGTGAACCGCCGCTTCGCGACCACGAACACGCCCATGACCTGCCGGTACAGCTCGACATTCGGCGCGGTCAGGTGGGAGAACGGCTGGAAGTCGTGACCTGACATCGCCCCTCTTCCGGGAGTGGACACCGTGAGGTGCCAGTGTGTCAGGTGGGTCCGACAGCAGCGAAACCGACGACGAGGGCAATCACGGAGGGCAGGTCATGCGGGGCCGGGACGCCGAATCGCTGACCGCGGTGGACGTGCTCGGGTGGTCGGGAACTGTCGTTCCGAGGCTGAACGTCCTCGGCGTATGCGTGGACCCGGTGGTCCGCGTCGATCACGACGCCCACGCGCGGCGCCGGGTGGGGCCGGTGCTGGATCGGGATGTGCTGGCGACGTGGGAGTGGCCGGAGGCGGTGCGGGAGCCTGAGGTCGTGCGGCTCGTCGGTGTGCTGGCGGGTGGTGGGCACTGGCGGCGGGCGTTGGGGGACGCGGTGCGGTTGTCGGGGTTCTGCCCGGTGGCGGTGGTCGGGGTGGATGACGAGCGGTGTCGGCTGGAGTGCGCGTACGCCGGGGTTGGGCTGGTGGTGGACGGGCGGGTGGTGGTGCCTGCTCGGGAGGCGCGGGCGGTGGGGGCGCGGCGGCGGACGTTGGACCGGTGGGTGGAGGAGCTGGTCTACCAGCGGCTCATCACCGATGGGGTGCTGGCGCCGGTTGCCACACCTTCCGCCAGGCGTTGAGGAAGGCCGGTTGGCGCCAGCCGAAGAGTTCGGTGCCGATCTCGGTGTGGAGCGCGGCCGCCGCGGTGCAGTGCTCGTGCCATGCGAGTGCGCGGTCGGTATCGGTCAGGTGGGGTGCGAAGAGTTCGTCGCGCAGCTGGTGGAGCAGTTCCAGGGAGTGCCGGAACGCCACGTCGGCGCGGGCGGTCTCGTCGGTGGTGGTGGCGAAGTGGTCCATCGTGCGGCCGCCGCACGCCGTGCACTCGCACGCCCACAGGTGGCTCAGGTCCGGGGTTCGCTGGACCGCGCCCGCGACCTTGTCGGCGCCCAGGTAGCTCAGGAGGTGTGGCACGAACACGGCCACGCCCGCTTTCCGCCCACCGCCGCCCGCGCCGGGTT
Source organism: Umezawaea sp. (assembly GCA_039922235.1). Classification (GTDB taxonomy): domain Bacteria; phylum Actinomycetota; class Actinomycetes; order Mycobacteriales; family Pseudonocardiaceae; genus Umezawaea. The sequence goes on along the minus strand of JBDSAJ010000501.1, from coordinate 1,001 downwards.
TCGGCATCGGGTAGACGTGGCGGAGCGCGGTGGTCGTGCCGACGGCGGCGGCGTGCGCGCCGTGGCACAGGGCGCCGATGGCGGACACGTCGGAGCGCAGCAGGAGCACGGGGACGTCGGTGGCGAGCAGGGCGAGCAGTCCGCGCAGCACCTGCTGGACCCCCAGCGGGTCGGCGGCGTGCTCCAGAGCCACTGCGACGGGGACGCGGGCGAAGGACACCTCGTTCAGCAGGACGTCGCGGTCCTGCTGGTCCTTGAGCCAGTCGGCGTGCAGGGGGAGGGTCGCGAAGGTGTTGTCGCCCAGGGAGAGCGTGCGGCGCAGGATCGACCGCAGGCCGGTGATGTCGCGCTTGTCGACGTAGCCGGAGTCGGTCAGCACCGGCCCGCCCAGCCCTCGCTGCACGGCCAGCCACTGGGTGCTGAAGTCCGCGCCGGCGAACGCCCGCCTGCGACCGGTGTACCGCTGGGCGTCGCACAGGACCGGGAACCCCGCCCCGAGCCTGCGCAGCGCTTCGGCCTGCGCCGCCGCGGCCGTTCCGGAGATCACCAGCCCGCCGCCCGCCCGATCGGCCACCTCGCCCGCCCGCGCCGCCTGGCCGGGCGTGCACTGCACGAGCAGTGCGCTCTCCAGCGGGCTGGCGACTCCACGGAAGCTCGGCATAGACCCTGCTCACGGGCTTGCGGATGACCGTCCGGACCTCGCGAATCTAACACCGGGAGCCCTGGCGCCGCAGGAGCAGGCGTCCCGACGGTCGCGCCCGTCCGGGGATAACCGCCGGGGGCGCGATCACGGGCGCACGATGAATCGGGATTACGTTGTGGCGAGCGCCACCGTGGAATTGGCCGAACGGCGACATACCGGCTTGTTCGCACATTCGTTCACCGGCACCAGTGACTCGCGGGCGACAGCGGTGAAGGGCATTGGTGGAATGGGCGCGGCGCTGGGACCTGCGCACACAGGCCACCCCGGAAAACAAAGAAGTGGTCCAGCATAAATGCTG
>JBDSAJ010000500.1:0-9027 GCA_039922235.1 Umezawaea sp. | reverse complement strand
CGGCCTTGGCGGTGTCGAGGAACTCCGCCACCCCGGTGTCCACGGCGCCGCGGCGCACCGTGACGACGACCGCGTTGGCCCGGTCGTCGACGTACCACCCGGTCACCGCGCCGGGCGCCCGGCCTGCCTGGTCGATCTTGTCCTTGGTGTCGGCCAGCGTGCTCGCCGCGTGCGCGACCACCTTCGGCTCCGCGCCGAGGGCCCGAACGACCCTCGCCTTCGCCTCGTCGGTGACGCCCACGACCAGCTTGCCGCTCGCCGAGTCGAACCACGCCCCGCCGAACGAGGACCCGATGAACTCCCGCACGGTCCGCTGGGTGGCCGCGGCCGTCCGTTCCGACTCCACCCGTGCCTTGACCTGTCCCGCATCCAAGCCGAGGTCGCGCTGGTAGGCGGCCACCACCTCACCGGGGAGTCCGGCGGTCGGGTCCGCGGCTTCCGGAGCGGAAGCCGCGGCCGTGCCGGGCACCAGCGTGAGAGCCGTGAGCACCGCTGCTCCGGCCGCCCGCGCAACACTCGCGCACTTCATCCAGTTCTCCTCTTCCTAGCCTGCAGGGGACCGCCCCGAGGGGCGGAGGAGGGCCGGCGCTGAGCCGAACGGCGCAACTCGCACGCGGCTGGTAACACCACTCGTCCGGACAGCGATGAGGAGATCGACCACGTTGCGACGTGGCCGCGCTCGACAAGACACATGGCTCCGCGTCCCCATCGACCCGAACCGCTCGGTGCAACCCGGCTCGGTTCCGGTCCTCCTAATGGGTGACGCTATGCAGGTGCGCCCAAATGCGGATAGGGCCGCTCGACGGTAGCGGCCATCCGGCCCAGTGCGATAGCCGCGACGCACGTCCCCAGTGATCGGCACCTTTAAACACGCGTTCCCGTTTTCGCATGTCAACGGGTAATTATCCGTGTGAAGGTTGCAACGATCGGTGCTACTGCCAGGCGTGGAATGTCACGACTATCTTCTGTGACCGGTCGATTACCGCTTCACCCGTTCGCGCGAATGTCCCTACCCTGCAGCTCAGCCGTTCGGCGATGCCGAACGGCCGGGCGACCTTGTCTTGAGGGAGACACCTGCAATGGGAGACGCTCGGATCACCAGACGTTTGGCCGGATTGGGCATGGCCGCCACGGCGGCGCTCGCACTGGCCGTCACCGCCGCCTCACCCGCGTCGGCCGAGGTCCAGATCCTCGGTGCGGACCGCGCCGACGCCGTGAAGGACAGCTACATCGTCACGCTCAAGGAGAGCGAGTCGCCGCGGGCCCAGTCCGCGAAGACCGCGGGTTCCTTGACCTCGAAGTACGGCGGCCAGGTGCGTGCCGCGTTCAAGCACGCGATCAACGGCTTCTCCGTCACGATGACCGCCGACCAGGCCCGCAAGCTCGCCGCGGACCCCACGGTCGCCTACGTCCAGCAGGACGCGGTGGTCAAGCTCGCCGACACGCAGTCGCCCGTCCCCTCGTGGGGCCTCGACCGCATCGACCAGCAGAACCTGCCTCTCGACAACAGCTACACCTACAGCACGACGGCGTCGAACGTGCACGCTTACATCGTCGACACCGGTGTGCGCACCACGCACACCACGTTCGGCGGTCGGGCGACGTGGGGTACCAACACCGCCGGTGACGGCAACAACACCGACTGCAACGGCCACGGCACGCACGTGGCGGGCAACGTCGGCGGCTCCCAGTACGGCGTCGCGAAGGGCGTCTCCATCGTCGCCGTCAAGGTGCTCGACTGCGCCGGCTCCGGCACGACCGCCGGTGTCGTCGCGGGCATCGACTGGGTGACCGCGAACGCCATCAAGCCCGCTGTGGCCAACATGAGCCTCGGTGGCGGCGTCGACACGACGCTGGACAACGCGGTCGCGAACTCCATCGCTTCCGGCGTCACCTACGCCATCGCGTCCGGCAACTCGAACGCGAACGCGTGCAACTACTCCCCGGCGCGCGTCCCCACGGCCATCACCGTGAACGCGTCCACGAACACCGACGCCCGCGCGTCGTTCTCCAACTTCGGCACCTGCACCGACATCTTCGCGCCGGGCCAGGACATCACGTCGTCGTGGAACACCAACGACACCGCCACGAACACCATCAGCGGCACCTCGATGGCGACCCCGCACGTCACGGGCGCGGCAGCCCTGTACCTCGCGGCCAACCCGACGGCGACCCCCGCCGCCGTGCAGACCGCACTGGTCAACGCCGCCACCAGCGGCAAGATCACCAGCCCCGGCACCGGCTCGCCGAACAAGCTGCTCTACACCGGTGGCGGCGGCACGCCCGGCACCCCGTCGGTCACCAACCCCGGCGCACAGGCCAGCACCGTCGGCACCGCCGTCAGCCTGCAGCTCTCGGCGTCCAACGGCACCTCGCCGTACACCTGGACCGCGACCGGCCTCCCCGCCGGCCTGACGATCAGCTCTTCGGGCCTGATCTCCGGCACGCCCACCACCGCAGGCACCTCTTCGGTCACGGCAACCGCAACCGACGCCGCCGCGAAGACCGCAACGGCAACCTTCTCCTGGGTCGTCAACCCGGTCGGCACCGGCTGCGCAGCAGTCACCAACGGCACCGACGTGGCAATCCCGGACAACTCTGACGTGAACAGCACCATCGCGCTGAGCTGCTCCGGCAACGCCTCGGCGACCACCACGGTCACCGTCGCGATCGTCCACACCTACATCGGTGACCTGATCGTCGACCTCGTCGCGCCGGACGGCACCGTCTACAACCTGCACAACCGCACCGGCAGCGGCACCGACAACATCAACAAGACCTACACGGTCAACGCCTCCAGCGAGGTAGCAGCAGGCACCTGGAAGCTCCGCGTACGCGACCAGGCCAGCCTCGACACGGGCCGCATCGACTCGTGGACCTTGGACGCCTAACCAGCACCACCGCTTAGCCCCACCCCCGTCGGAGGGCCGTCCCCCGACCCTCCGACGGGACACCACCAGCACGGAAAAGGCCGTCCTGCCAAGCAGGGCGGCCTTTGTGCACCACAGACCCAACCGCAGCCCGCTTTGAGACAGGCCGGGCTGGCGCAGGGTTGGGCAGGTTGGCTCGTGCTGGGTTGCGGCGAGCGGCTGGCGGGATGCCCGGTGTACTGGAGCCTGAGTTGCGGGTGGGCGGCCAGTGAGATGTCGATAACGCTGAGGCCAGGTCGGAGCCGATAGACGGTTGTGCGGGCCCCGGCTCAGACGAGCCCCGACGTTCCGGCAAGCAAGCGGCCCCCGGCCCAAACAGGACCCCGACGCAACCGACAGCCACGAGTTAGAACCCACTCCCCGGCCTCACCCCGATCCTGAGCGCTTTTCATGCCGCGTGAGCTTTGTCAAGGCATCTTTCCCGCCTTGGCAAAGCTCACGCGGCATCGAAACAATCGCCAATCGGGGTGAGACCGCACCACCCCGAACAAACCCGCAGGCCCCCCACCACACCCACACCCCCACCCCAATTCACGCGTAGCATTCAGTCCTCGTGCGGTTCATCGAAGGGCATCGGCCCAGCTACGACCTGACCTACGACGACGTCTTCCTCATCCCCGGCCGGTCAGCCGTGGAGTCCAGGTTCGGCGTCGACCTGTCCACCTCCGACCACACCGGCGCGACCATCCCGGTCGTCGTGGCCAACATGACGGCCGTCGCGGGCAGGCGGATGGCGGAGACCATGGCCCGGCGGGGTGGCTTGGTGGTCCTCCCGCAGGACGTCGCCCCGGACGTCGTCGCCGAGATCGTGGCGTGGGTGAAGGACCGGCACACCGTGTGGGACACGCCGCTCGTCCTCAAGCCCGGCGATTCCGTCGCGGACGCCCTCAACCTGCTGCCGAAGCGGGCGCACGGGGCTGTGGTCGTGGTGCAGGACGGGCGACCGGTGGGGGTCGTGGACGAGGCCGCGTGTTCCGGTGTGGACCGGTTCACCCGGCTCAGCGAGGTCGCGGACGAGAACGTCCTCACCCTCCCGCTGGACACGGCGCCGCGGGAGGTGTTCGACCGGCTCAACGGGCGCACCCAGAAGATCGCGCTGGGGGTCGACGAGAACGGCCACCTCAGGGGTGTCCTGACGGCGCTGGGTGCGTTGCGGGCCGAGGTGTACGCGCCCGCGGTCGACGCCGAGGGGCGGCTGCGGGTCGCGGCGGCGGTCGGGGTGAACGGCGACGTGGGCGCGAAGGCGGCCGAGCTGCTCAAGGCAGGCGTGGACACGCTGGTGGTCGACACCGCCCACGGCCACCAGGAAAAGATGATCACCGCGCTCCAGGCGGTCCGCAAGCAGAGCCCGACCGTGCCGATCGTCGCGGGCAACGTGGTCACCGCCGAAGGCGTGCGCGACCTGGTCGAAGCGGGCGCGGACATCGTCAAGGTCGGTGTCGGGCCGGGCGCCATGTGCACCACCCGGATGATGACCGGCGTCGGCCGACCGCAGTTCTCCGCGGTCGCCGAGTGCGCCGCCGAGGCGCGCAGGCTGGGCAAGCACGTCTGGGCCGACGGCGGCGTGCGGCACCCGCGGGACGTGGCGCTGGCGCTGGCGGCCGGGGCGTCGAGCGTGATGGTCGGGTCGTGGTTCGCGGGCACCTACGAGTCGCCCGGCGACCTGCGCAGCGACGAGTCGGGCCGGCTCTACAAGGAGTCGTTCGGCATGGCGTCGAAGCGGGCGGTCAGCGCGCGCACGCGGACCGACAACGCGTTCGACCGGGCCCGCAAGGGGCTGTTCGAGGAGGGGATCTCGACCTCGCGGATGTGGCTGGACCCGGTCCGCCCGAGCGTGGAGGACCTGCTGGACGCCATCACGGCCGGTGTGCGGTCGTCGTGCACGTACGCGGGCGCGGAGAACCTGGAGGCGTTCCACGAGCGCGCGGTGCTGGGCGTCCAGTCGGCCGCGGGCTTCGCCGAAGGACGGCCGCTGCCCGGCGGCTGGTGACGAACAGCCCCCTGAAGGTCCGGCAAACCGAACGCGGCAACGGGGGCGTCCACCGGAGTGGACGCCCCCGCCTTCAGCGCATCAGCTCGAGTAGTCCTCCAACATCTCGGTGACCAGCGCGGCGATCGGCGACCGCTCCGAGCGGGTCAGCGTGACGTGGGCGAACAGCGGGTGCCCCTTGAGCTTCTCGATCACCGCGGCGACGCCGTCGTGCCTGCCGACGCGCAGGTTGTCGCGCTGTGCGACGTCGTGGGTGAGGACCACCCGCGAGTTCGTGCCCAGCCTCGACAGCACGGTCAGCAGCACGTTGCGCTCCAACGACTGCGCCTCGTCCACGATCACGTACGAGTCGTGCAGCGACCGACCGCGGATGTGGGTCAGCGGCAGGACCTCCAGCATCCCTCGGTCCATGATCTCCTCGACCACGTCCTGGCTGACCAGCGCGCCGAGGGTGTCGAACACCGCCTGCGCCCAGGGCTGCATCTTCTCGCTCTCGGACCCCGGCAGGTAGCCGAGGTCCTGACCGCCGACGGCGTAGAGCGGCCGGAACACCACGACCTTGCGGTGGTGCTGGCGCTCCATCACCGCCTCCAGGCCCGCGCACAGCGCGAGTGCCGACTTGCCCGTCCCGGCCCGTCCGCCCAGCGAGACGATGCCGATGTCGGGGTCCAGCAGCAGGTCGAGGGCGATGCGCTGCTCGGCCGACCGGCCGTGCACGCCGAACGCCTCGCGATCACCCCTGACCAGCCTGATCTGCTTGTCCGGCGTCACGCGGGCGAGTGCGCTCGACGATCCCGCCAGCAGGCGCAGCCCGCTGTGGCACGGGAGTTCCGCCACGTCGGCCAGGTCGTGCAGCGCCGGGTCGATGGTGCTGTCCCGGAAGAGCGCGTCCACGACGGTCTGGTCGACGTCCACGTCCGACATGCCGTTGTAGCCGGACAGGGTGACGTCGTGAGCTCGGTACTCGTCCGCGGCGAGGCCGCAGGCACCCGCCTTCACGCGCAGCGGCATGTCCTTGGTGACCAGGGTGACGGAACGTCCCTCGGCAGCCAGGTTCAGCGCGCACGCGAGGATGCGGGCGTCGTTGGAATCGGTGCGGAAACCGGCGGGCAACACCTCCGGATCGGTGTGGTTGAGCTCGACGTGCAGGGTTCCACCGACATCGCCAATCGGCACCGGGGAGTCCAGGCGACCATGCCGCAAACGGAGGTCGTCGAGCAGTCGCAGCGCTTCTCGGGCGAACCAGCCCAGTTCGGGGTGGTTCCGCTTGCCCTCCAGCTCGCTGATCACCACGAGAGGGAGCACGACCTCGTGCTCCGCGAACCTCGTGGTCGCCATCGGGTCGGAGAGGAGAACGGACGTGTCCACCACGAACGTGCGCATGGTGGGCGCGTCGCTGTCCGGAGAAGTAGTGCGCGATGAGCCTGAGGAACGGCTCGCGGGTCGTCGTGCGTTCACGGCAACTCCCTCACGAACGCGGCACCCGCGTCCGTTCCTCGCTGGGCCAGGCACCAACCCTGATCGATCGACCGCCTGTGTTCAGGCGAGCCGACCGCGAGGGCCGGGTGCCGGCCCCCTCGCGCTAAATGCCACGATCAGGGCCTCCCTGCGCGGTCCGCAGTGGTCGCGTCCCGCCAGTTCGAAAGTTACCTGCGAAAGTGCCTTCTGTGCAGGGAGCCACACAGGTGATTCGTGAAAACCCCTTCCGCCCGCAGAACTGCACCTGATCGGCGCAGTGGGTCATCAGCAGGACGAAGCGCACTCCATTTGGCCCAACGCGAATGACGTTCGCGCAGTTCAGAGCTCGTTCCGTCACCCGCCGTCGATGATCACGCGGAGTCACGCGGCAACCAGGACACCCCGGTCTCGACTTCTTCCCGCAACATCTCCGGAACCAGAGGTTCATCGAGGACGGTCAGATATCTGTCCGCAAGCGACACGCCCGGCCCGCGAGCGTCCAGGTAGGCCCGCACGAGCCGCACCCCCTCGACGTAGGTCGTCGTGTAAGCGCGCCACAGCGGGTCGGCGAGGAAGCGCACCATCTGCCTCGCCCGGCGCTCGGGGACGAGCAGCCAGCGGCGCAGGTAGGCGATCACGTCGGCCTCGTCCGCGCGCTGGTCGTGCAGCATCAGCGCGGCGTCCTGGCGGACCGCGGCGAGGCCGGACGTGGCCTGCTCGACCCGTTCCGCCAGCGGGCCCTCCATCCGCAGCCCGATGTCGCGCAGGATGTCCTCGGTCCACGCGCCCCAGCCCCGCCCGACCAGCGCGTGCAGGCCGAGGTCGGCCATCCCCTCGGCCATCAGGCACTGCGGGGTGTTGATCAGGAAGATCGACTGCTCGGCGAAGCCGCGGCGCCCGACCAGCCCCACGTCCTTGCGGCAGTGCTCGGTGTGGTGGCCGGGGTAGGACTCGTGCGCGACCAGGTGCGGCAGGTTCGACATGCGGTGCCCGAGGTCGGCGTTGATCGCCACGACCGACCGGAAGCCGCCGAGGTAGTAGTTGAAGCCGCTCCACGGCTTGTCCCGGACGATCCGGTACTCGACGAGCTCGTCGTCCGGCAGGCCGAAGCGCTCGCGCGCCAGGTCGCGCAGTGCGCTCGACAGGGCGTGCACGGCGCCGTCCAGCCGCTTGAGCGGCACCTCGTCCAGCGCGCGGAACTCCCCCAGCCGGTACGCCAGCGAGCCGGGCCCCGGCAGCAGGTCGTCCAGCTGCGCGTGCGCGGCGCGGTAGGTGTCCTGGTTGCCCGGCCGGATCCGCACCTGGAAGTACGCGGCCACCTCGTCCACGAAGCCGATGCGGACGCCCGCCAGCTTGCGCGCGGTGCACTCCAGCGCGACCAGGTGGGCGTCCAGGAAGCGGCGGCGGGCCTCCGCGATGGCGCAGCCGACCAGTTCGCGGCGGAGCTGACCGGCCTGGGCGGCCAGCGCGGTCGGGTGCGGCGTCGGCTCGTTGTCCACCTGGCGGCGCAGGCCCGGATCCCCGGTGAAGGCGTCCACGAGGCCCGGCGACAGGCGGCCGAGCCTCAGCCCGAGCACCTGGTACTCGCGCACCAGTTGGTTCACGTCCATGAGCACGGGAGCTTACGAGGCTCCTAGCCGCTACCACACCATCCCAGTGGGCAACGAATCGGAAAAGAAAGAAGACCGGAACAGGGGACCTATGGCGACCAGGGTGTCACACAATGGTGTCAGCGTGCACCGCCACCCGGTGCGGTTCGGTAACTTTCGCAGTCGAGGGCCCCACCATCCGGAGATCCCCGAAGACTCCGGAAAACACGGGGAAATCCCGACTTAGAAGGAGATCTCAAAGTGCTGAAGAAGGCAGGCGCTGTCGCCGCCATTGCGGCCGGCCTCATGATGATCGCCGCACCGGCGTTCGCCACCACCGGTGAAGGCCACGAGGGCCACGAGGGCCACGGCCACAGCCACGGCTACCACTGGAACAACGGCCCGCTGCTGTCCGTGCTGAACGGCAACAACGTGAACGCCACCGTTGGTGCCTGCGGCAACAACGTGGGTGTGCTCGGCGGAGCTGTGCCGATCAACTCCCCCGTGTTCGTCGACAACTGTGCCGCCGGCGGCATCATCGACGGTGACGACGTGAACTTCGAGGGCTGAGTCCAGCTCTAGTTCGACCGCTCAGGGGCGTTACCGGTTCTCATTCCGGTGACGCCCCTGACGCATGTCCGGATACTGGCCCGCATCGCGACACGCGCTCATTCACACAATGTGATTAGTGTGCGCGCGAAAACGGAAAACAGCCGCTACCTTTCGTGTCAGGGAAATCCCTACCCCGAAGGAGATTCAAAGTGCTGAAGAAGGCAGGCGCTGTCGCCGCCGTTGCGGCAGGCCTCATGATGATCGGTTCCCCCGCGTTCGCCACCGGCCACGCCGAGTGGAACAACGGCGGCCTGCTCTCCGCGATCAACGGCAACAACGTGAACGTCACCGGTGGCGTGTGCGGCAACAACGTGGGCGTGCTCGGCGGAGCTGTGCCGATCAACTCCCCCGTGTTCGTCGACAACTGCGCCGCGGGCGGCATTGACGACGGCAACGACGTGAACTTCGAGGGCTGAGTCCAGCTCTGGTGACGAGGGGCGCCCCGCTT
>JBDSAJ010000499.1:0-6402 GCA_039922235.1 Umezawaea sp. | reverse complement strand
CGTGCAACCGCTGCCCGAACGGCGCGTCGCGCCCGCTGCACTGGGGAGGCCGCGCCGGGCCCGCAAGCTGCTCTCGGAGTGGCTGCCGGGCGATCCGTACCCCGTGTCGGTGCGGATCACCAACGTGGCCGCCTCGATGCCGGACCTGGTCGCGTTGACGCGAGTGGGGGACGAGGTCGAGCGCGAGACCGCCAGGCTCAACGACGAGGTCGGGCTGGGGCACTTCGAGGGCCGGTCGTTCCGCGGCTGGCACCACCACGTCACCCTGGCCTCGCTGGCGCACGCCTTCCTGCTGGAGAGGCGGATCTCGGACCGGGAGAACGACGTGCGGCTGAGGCCGCACGCGTGACGGCCTCAACCGCCCCGGCGCTGCGAGCGGCCGCCCTCGCGGGCCGCCGCGGCGCCGGGAAGGGGCTCCTCGAAGTCCCCGGCCGCCAGTTCCGCCAGCAGGACCAGCGCCGCCGCGGACGACGATCCCGGAACCGCGTTGAACACGACCAGCCGCTGCCCGTCGTCGTCGGGCAGGGTCAGCAGCTCGTCGGACAGGGTCAGCTCGCCGACGACCGGGTGGTGGAACGTCCGGTCGTGGAAGGCGCAGCGCCGGACGGGGTGCGCCGCCCACAGTGCCCGGAACTCGGGGCTCTTCATGGACAGCTCGCCCACGAGTTCGGCGAGCCCGACGTCGTCGGGGTGCCCGCCTGCGGTGAGCCGGAGGTCGGCCACGGTGTTCTTCGCCTTCTCCGGCCAGTCGGAGAACAGTTCCCGCATGTGGGGGTCGAGGAAGAACAGCCGAGTCCAGTTGGGGCGGTCGGCGGCGCGGTGCGGCGCTTCGAAGGGCAGGTGCCCGGCGAGCAGGGCGTGCGCGAGGCGGTTCCAGGTCAGCACGTCGCCGAACCGGCCGAGCACGAGCGCGGGCATGTTCCCGAGGGAGTCGACCACGAGCTTCACGCTGTCGCGCAGGCGTTCGGGCCTGGCTCTGGCGGGCGACTTCCGGCCGGTGCGGGTCAGGCTGCGGAGGTGTGCCCGCTCGTCCGGCGCCAGCCGCAGCGCGGAGGCGAGCGAGTCCAGCACCGAGTCGGACACGTTGGAGCTGTGCCCCTGCTCCAGCCTCGTGTAGTAGCCGACGCTGATCCCGGCCAGCTGGGCCAGTTCCTCGCGGCGCAGACCGGAGACCCGTCTGCGTTCGTACGCGGGGAGGTCGACGTCATCGGGGCTGGTCCGCGCCCGCCTGGACCGGAGGAACTCGCCGAGTTCGGATCGCTGTTCCATGCCCCCAGCATGCCCGCGCCCGCGCGGCTCTGCCTGCTCCTGGCAGGTGTACCCAGAACGGGGCTACTTCCGGCCGTGGGCTGGGTAGTTGCCGCTTCGCGCTGCGAGGGTGGTGATCGTCCGGAAGTCGATGATCGTGAGGACCAAGACATGCGTGACGTGATGCGGGCCGTCGTGGCCCAGCGGTACGGCGGGCCGGAAGTCCTGGAACTGGCGGACGTACCCCGGCCCCGACGCCTGCCTGGTGAGGCGCTCGTGCGGGTGCTCGCCGCGGGGACCAACCCGGTCGACGCGGAGTGCCGCGGCGGCAAGGCGAAGGCCTGGTTCGACGACGGCCCCTACGTGTGGGGCTGGGACGTGTCCGGCGTCGTGGTGGAGGTGGACGAGGACTCGGGCGACCTGCTGCCGGGCGACGAGGTCTTCGGGATGCCGAGGTTCCCCGCGCTCGCGGGCGGGTACGCCGAGTACATCACCTCGCCGGTCGATCAGCTGGCGGTCAAGCCGCGCGCACTGGGCCACGTCTTCGCCGCCGCGCTCCCGTTGTGCGGCCTCACCGCCGCGCAGACGCTCGACCGGATGACCATCGGGCGGGGCGACCGCGTGCTGGTCAACGGGGCGGCGGGCGGTGTCGGGCACCTCGTGGTGCAGCTGGCGGCCGCCAAGGGCGCCCACGTGGTCGCGGTGGCGAGGCGGGCGAACCACGAGTTCCTGCTCGGCATCGGCGCCGACGAGGTGCTGGACTACACGACCGACGACGTCGTGGCGTCGATCGGCCCGGTCGACGCGGTGGTCGACTGCGTCGGCCGGGACGACCTGGTCGCCTTGGCGCGTCCGGGAGGCGTGTTCGCCAGGGTCCCGGACGCCGCGGGAGGCGCGACCGAGCTGGAGGACGTGGCCGCCGGGCGCGGCGTGCGCGTCGTCCGCCACGTCGTCGAACCGGACGGCGCCGGACTGGCCCGGCTCGCCCGCCAGGTCGACGACGGCGAGTTGACGGTCGACGTGGGCGAGGCCTTGCCCCTGGGGCGCGCGGTGGAGGCCCACGAGCGGCAGGACCGCGGGATCAGCCGGGGCAAGATCGTGCTCACCTTGTTGTGAGCGCGGAAGAAGTGCGAGCGGTTCGACCCGTCGAAGAGGAGGAGCAGTGCGAGTAGTGGTGATCGGTGCGTCGGGCACGATCGGGGGTGCGGTGGCCGAGGCGCTGGAACCGCGGCACGAGGTCGTGCGCGCGTCCCGCCGCGGCGATGTCCGGGTGGACGTCGGGGATCCCGCGTCCATCGACCGGATGTTCGCCGTCGTCGGGGACGTGGACGCGGTGGTGTGCGCCGCGGCGCACGCGCGCCTGGCCACGCTCGGCGACCTGACCGACGAGCACTTCGCGGAAGCGTTGCGGGACAAGCTGATCGGTCAGGCCACGCTGGTGTCGAGGTCGATCGCGCACCTGCGCGACGGCGGCTCGATCACGGTGACCGCGGGCAACTTCACCCGGCCCTCGCCGGGCAGCGCCATCGGCGTGCTGGTGAACGAGGGGCTCCAGGGGTTCGTCCGCGCGGCCGTGGCGGACCTGCCGAGGGGCATCCGCGTCAACGTGGTCAGCCCCGGATGGGTGCGGGAGACCCAGGTGTCCATGGGCTCCACCGACCTGTCCGGCACACCGGCGCGGGACGTGGCGCGCTCCTACGTCGAGTGCGTGGAAGGCGCGTTCACCGGCCGGAACCTAGTTCCGGCCGCGATCTGACGGTCTGCTGACCGGGTGGGGGCGGGTTCGGCGCGGAACCCGCCCCACCGGGCGGTCAGACGCCGATGAGCCCCATCGCGTCGGCTCGGTAGCGCCCGCCCGCGACCGCGTCCGCGGGCACGGCGGCTTCGACGGCCGCGAGCCGCTCGGCGGTCAGGGAGAGTGCCGTCGCGGCGGCGTTCTCCTCCAGGTACTTCCGCCGCTTGGTGCCGGGGATCGGTGCCACGTCAGGACCCTGGTGGTGCAGCCACGCCAGCGCGAGCTGCCCGGCCGTCGCGCCGAACTCCTCGGCCAAGGACTCCAGGCCCCGGACCAGGTCGCGGTTGTGGCTGAAGTTGTCCCCGGCCATGCGGGGCTGCCCGGTCGCGCGGAAGTCGTCGGGCGAGAAGTCCGTCGACGCCCGGAACCGGCCGGTCAGGAAACCCCGGCCCAGCGGGGAGTACGGCACGATCCCGATGCCGAGTTCGCGGCAGGCGGGCACGATCTCGGCCTCGATGTCGCGCGACCACAACGACCACTCCGTCTGCAGGGCGGCGATCGGGTGCACCGCGTGCGCGCGGCGCAGCGTCCCCGTGCCCACTTCGGACAGTCCCAGGTGGGACACCTTGCCCGCCGCCACCAGTTCGGCCATGGCGCCCACGGTCTCCTCCACGGGTGTCGAGAGGTCGAGCCGGTGCAGGTAGTACAGGTCGATGTGGTCGACGCCCAGCCTGGCCAGCGAGGCGTCGCAGGCCCGCCGGACGTAGGCGGCGTCCCCGCGGATGCGGTTCTCCTCGTGGCTCACGCCGAACTTCGTGGCGAGCACGACCTCGTCCCGCCTGCCCCGGATCGCCTTGCCGACCAGCAGTTCGTTGACGTGCGGTCCGTAGATGTCCGCTGTGTCGAGGAACGTCACGCCCAGGTCGAGCGCGCGGTGGATCGTCGCCAGCGACTCCTCGTCGTCGCGCGGGCCGTAGTGCTCGCTCATCCCCATGCAGCCCAGGCCTTGCGCGCTCACGTCGAGGCCGCCGAGCGTTCGTGTCCGTGACATCGTGCTGCCGTCTTCCTTCAGGATCGTTGCGGTGCGGTGGACCCGTCGCGCAGGTGGTGCTCCGACGGTTCCCGGTCGGTCCCGACGTGGTGCAGGTCGGCCAGGAGCTTCAGCGCCGCCTCCGACGCGGAGTCCGGCTGGGCGTGGAACAGCGCCATCCGCTGCCCGTCGTCGTCCGGCAGCACCAGCAGTTCGTTCGCCAGCGTCAGCGGCCCGACGAGCGGGTGGCGGAACTCCCTGGTCGAGTGCCCGCACGCCCGCACGGTGTGGCTGTTCCACAGCGACGTGAACTCCGGGCTCTTCATGCTCAGCTCGCCCACCACCTCGGCGAGCCGGGAGTCGTCCTGGTACCGGCCCGCGACCAGGCGGAGGTCCTCGACGGTGTCCCGGGACTTGCGCTTCCAGTCGGGGTACAACTCACGGATGTGCGGGTCGAGGAACACCATCCGGGCGATGTTCGGCCGGTCCGCCGGGCGGGTCGGCGCGTCGAAGTCGAGGTGCCCGGCGAGCAGCGCGTGCGCCAGGCGGTTCCAGCCGAGCACGTCGGTCGACCGACCGATGACCAGCGCGGGAACGGTCGCCGCGGCGAACGCCTCGATCATCAGGGCCACGGGCGCGCGCAGCCGCTCCGGCCGCCGCACCCGCTGGCGGTCGCGCCCGGACCCCCTGGCCAGCCGGTGCAGGTGCGTGCGCGCCTCGGCGTCGAGCTGCAGCACCCTGGCGACCGCGTTCAGCACGGCGTCCGACGCGCGGTCGGTGTGCCCCTGCTCCAGCCGGGTGTAGTAGGCGACGCTGACGCCTGCGAGCTGGGCCACCTCCTCCCTGCGCAGACCGGGGACCCGGCGCCTGCCGCCGTAGTCCACCAGTCCGAGCTGCTCGGGCCGCAGGCCCGCTCTTCTCGTGCGGAGGAACTCGCCGAGGTCGGTAAGCCGGTTCATGCATCGAGTGTGGACCGTGTTCGCGCGCCGAGACTAAGACTCGGAGTGCTACCAACGGCGGTCGTACCCTAAGCGGGTGGCTGGGTAGGGCTCCGCAGGCGGAGCAGGCTCGTCCTGGAAGCGAATCCGGCTCTGGGAAGGCACTCGGAATCATGTCCAGGAAGACAGTCACAGGCACTCCGCCATCGGAGAGCGGAACTCCGGCAGGCCTCGGAATCCGCGGCTGGCTCACGCTGATCACCGTCTGCGCGGCCCAGTTCATGATCTCGCTCGACTTCTCGATCGTCACGGTCGCGCTGCCCGCCATCGGGCGCGGACTCGACTTCGGCGGCGCCGACGACCTGCAGTGGGTCATGACGGCGTTCATCCTGCCCACCGCGGGATTCCTGCTGCTGTTCGGCCGCGTGTCCGACCTGGTGGGCAGGAGGCCGCTGTTCATCGTCGGGCTGCTCGTCGTCACCGCGTTCTCGCTCGTCGCCGGGCTGGCGTCGGCGCCGTGGGTCCTCATCGCCGCGCGGGCGGGGCAGGGCCTCGGGTCGGCCATGGTCGGCGCGACCGCGCTGGCGCTGCTCACCGCGTCCTTCCCGGAAGGCCCGCGGCGCGACAAGGCGCTCGGCGTCAGCGGTGCGCTGCTGTCACTGGGGTTCGTCGTCGGCACCATCGGCGGCGGGATCATCACCAGCGGGCTCAACTGGCGCTGGACCATGCTGATCCTGGTGATCATGGGCGGGGTCGTGCTGGTGGGCGCGGTGGCGCTGCTCCCGAAGGGGGAGGAGCGGCACTCGGCGCGGCTGGACGTGCCCGGCGCGCTGCTCGCCACCACCGGTCTGCTCGCGCTGGTCTACGGCATCTCGGAGGTGGGCGACGTCGGCTGGGGTGACCCGCGCGCGCTGGTGCCGCTGGTCGTGGCCGTGGTGCTGCTGGCGGGCTTCCTCCGGGTGGAGGGAACCCAGGCCGCGCCGCTCGCGCCCCTGGCCATCCTGCGGCGCCGCACGGTCAAGTGGGGCGGCCTGACCGGGTTCATCACGTTCGGCATGTGCGGCGGCACGACCGTGCTGGTCAGCCTGTACCTGCAGGACGTCCTGCACTGGAGCCCGCTGGCGACCGGCGTCGCCTTCCTGGCGGAGGGCGTGGCCGCGATGGTCGCGGGTAGCCTGGCCGCGCGGTTCATCGGCGGTCTCGGCACCCCGGCGATCCTGATCATCGGCCTGCTCGTCCAGGGCGCGGGCACGGCGGCGATGCTCCTGCTCCCGCAGGGTGGCAACGTGGCCGTGCTGCTGGTCACCACCGGTGCGCTCGGGTTCGGCCACGTCCTGGCGGTGGTGGCGTTCATCGGCACCATGACCTCCGGCGTCTCCGCCGAGCACCAGGGCCTGGCCAGCGGGCTGGCGCAGACGGCCCAGCAGGTCGGCAGCGCGGTGGGCGTGGCC
>JBDSAJ010000498.1:0-3249 GCA_039922235.1 Umezawaea sp. | reverse complement strand
CGATCGGCTGGTCGTAGCCGTAGTGGAAGCTCTGCTCCAGCACGTAGGTGACCCGCTCGGCGGCGTCGAGGTCGAGGGTGGCGTGGTCGAGCAGCGGCCGCGCCAGCAGCTCAGGGCTCAGCGTCATGGGTGTGCCTCCTCGGCGTGGACCACCATCGAGTGGAGCGTAGGTCCACCGAACGTGGTGGCCATCGCCACGTCGGAAGCGTCACGTCCGCGCCCGACCACGACGCGCCCCTTGACCCGGCGGTTGTTGCGCGGGTCGAAGGTCCACCACCGGTCGCCCAGCCAGACCTCCATCCACGCCGCGAAGTCCATCAGCTCGGGGGAGGGTTTGACGTCGAGGTCGGGCAGGTAGCCGAAGACGTAGCGCGCGGGGATGTTGAGCGCGCGGCAGAACGAGATCGCCAGGTGGGTGAAGTCGCGGCACACGCCGTACCCGGAGTTGAAGACGTCCAGCGCCGTGGAGGTGGCGTTGCTGCTGCCGTAGCTGAACGTCAGGTGGTCGTGGACGTGCTGGGTGATCGCCTGGACCCGCCGGTAGCCGGTCGGCATCGACCCGAACTCGCCCCACGACTCGTTCGCCAGCATGTCGGGCAGCACGTACCGGCTCGGCAGCGTGTAGATCAGCTCGTCGTCGGGCAGCTGCTCCGGCATGACCTCCGGCGCGTCCTCGTCGAAGTCCTCGACCGCGTCCGGCACCACCGCGATCGCGTCGTACCGCAGGGTCGACAGGCCCTCCGGCAGCACGACCCGCAGGCACGGGTTGTCGTAGAGGTCGAAGTAGCTGTGCGAGTCGACCGCGGGCTCGATCACCCACTCCTCGGTGAGCACCTTCACCCGCGGCTCGTCGTTCGCCTGCACCTGGAACACCGTGGGCGTCCTGATGGCGGCCTCGTACGTGAACTCGCACCCGATGCGCAGCCGTCGGTCTCCCATCACCTGATCGTGCTCTGTCCCGGTTACTTCCACGTAACGGAGATCATGATTTCGCGACCGTTGTGCTCCGGACCGCGGGAAGCGCACGCTTGAGCCCGGCCATTCGCACAACGCGGACCCGTCCGTTGTGCGCTCCGGAGGAAGCCATGGTCATGCGCACCGTCCCGCTCGCCGCGCTGGTCGACCGAGCCGACCTCGGGCTGACCGTCCTCGCGGGCGAGGACCACCTGGACCGCCCGGTGTGCTGGGCGCACGTCAGCGAACTCGTCGACCCCGTGCCGTACCTGCTCGGGCAGGAACTGCTGCTCACGGCCGGGGTCGCCCTGCCGGACGACCTCGACGCCTACGTGGCCGGACTGGTCGGGTGCGGGGTTTCCGCGCTCGGGTTCGGCATCACGCCGGCGCACGACACCGTGCCCGCCGACCTGGTCGACGCCTGTCGCGGGCACGGCCTGCCGCTGGTCGCCGTGCCGCCGGAGACGCCGTTCCTGGCCGTCAGCCAGGCCGTGGGAGCCGCGCTCGCCGAGGTGCGGAACACCGACCTGCGCCTGCTGGCCGACAGCCAGCGCACGATGACCATGGCCGCGGTCCGGCCAGGACCCGTCGAGGGCACGCTCACCGCGCTCGCGGACGCGCTGGAGTGCTGGGCGCTGCTGCTCGACGCGGACGGCGGTGTGCTCGCCCGCACCGGGCCAGCGCCGCTGCCGACGGACGACCTGCGGGGACTGGCCGACCGGATCGGCGCGGGCCGCGGGCCGCGCAGCGCGAGCACCCGGATCGGCCTCGACCACGTGGTGCTGACCCCGGTCGAGCACGTCGGGCGGCGGCCGTCGGTGCTGGTGATCGGCAGGACCTCGGCGTTCTCGACGGCGGACCGGGCGGTGGCCGCGGTGGCGCTGGCACTGCTCGCGCTGCTGCGCCACGACCCGGACCCCACGGCCCAGTTGGCCGCGCGGCTGGTGTTCGGCGGCGACCCGGCGGAGTTGCTGGAACGGCTGGTGGGCGACTCGTCGTTCCAGGTAGTCGCGGGTGCGGGGGAACAGCTGTACGAGCGACTGGCCGAAACGCTGGGCACCCCGCTGGTGGACCTGCTGCCCGAGGGGTTCCGCGCGGTCGTGGCAGCGGGCACCGTGACCGACCCGGACCTGGTCGTCGGGGTGAGCGCGCCCGCGACCGCGGCGGAACTCCCCGCCGCGGAACGGGAAGCGGCCGCGCTGCTGCGCCAGGCCCGCGCCACCGGCCGGTCCGCGTGGGCGGGCGAGGGTTCCGGCGTCGCCACGCTGGTCGACCCGGCCAGCGCGCAGCGGTTCGCCTGCAGGCTCCTCGCACCGCTCGCCGAACACCGCTCGCCGTCGGCCGTCGAACTCGTCGAGACGGCACGGGCGTGGCTCGCGCAGCACGGCAACTGGGACCGCAGCGCCGCCGCGCTCGGCGTGCACCGCAACAGCGTCCGACACCGGATGGGCCACGTCGAACGCGCACTCGGACTCGACCTCTCGCTCGCCCAGCACCGCACCGACCTGTGGTCGCGATCAACTGGCTGCCACCCGATTGGCCTATGTCCGAGCACGTCGAATAAATGCTTTGCCGACAGCGCGCGAGTCGTTCATAGTTGTGCCAACACAGCGAACGGGAGGAGGGGATCATGAACCTGCGTGAAGAGGAGTGGACCGGCGCGGCGACGCGATTCCGGCATCTCGAACGCGATCGGCGCTCCCTGTTGTGACCTGAGGTCAGGTCGCGACGGGGAGCCGTCGATCGGGAAACCGGTCGGCGGCTCCTTTTTTGTGTGCGCTGTTCCGGATATCCCAATAGCTCAGTTGGACAGAGCACGGCACTACGAATGCCGGGGTCCCTGGTTCGAGTCCAGGTTGGGATGCTGCCGACGGTTCGGGGAAGGGGCGAGAGCACAGCAAGCCGCTCCTTCTTCGCGAGCTCGGCGACCAGGCGTGTTCGTCCAGTGGCCAGGACGTCGGATTCTCACTCCGGAAACACGGGTTCGATCCCCGTACGCGCTGCTGCCCGACCTTCATGGGGTGGGTCGGGGACACCTCGGCACGGCGAGGTCTGCTGGTTGAATTCCTGTCCGGTACCGGCGGGGAGTGGGCCCGATGCACCCGCTCCCCGTCCGGCGCCAAGCCTTCGTAGCCCAACTGGGAGAGGCACCGGGTTCAGAACCCGGCCAGTGAGCTATTCCGCGTAACCACTGGTAGCGCTGTGTGATCGTCATGGATTCGGTGCGGCGCCTCGGGCGCGGCGGAGACGAAAGACGCGGAACTCCGCTATGAAGGTGGTCCTACCACAGATCAT
>JBDSAJ010000497.1:0-3623 GCA_039922235.1 Umezawaea sp. | reverse complement strand
GCCCAACCTGCGCGCGTGGGGCGTCACCACGCTGATCGCCGACGCCGGCGCGCGGGGCGACTGGGCCGGCGTGCTCGCCACCGCGCTCGCCGAGCACGGCGCCGGCACCGCCCCGTGCACGATGGTGGCGACGTTCGACGACGACAACGTGATCGTCGCCGCGCGCACCGCCGCGGGCGACACCGGCGCGTTCGTGCTCGCCGCGGCGGGCGACATCGCCTACCAGTGCACCGCGAGCGACCCGAACTGCGTCCACCCGAAGACCGCGAAGCTCGTCGAGGAGATCAAGCCCGCGGCCGTGATCACCATGGGTGACAACCAGTACGACGACGCCCACCTCTCGGACTTCCGGAACTACTACGACAAGACGTGGGGGAAGTTCAAGGGCATCACCCACCCGATCCCCGGCAACCACGAGTCCTACGACGACACGCCGTTCCAGGGCTACCACGACTACTTCGGCCCGATCGCGACCCCGCAGGGCAAGAACTACTACAGCTGGGAGATGGGCAACTGGCACTTCATCGCCCTGGACTCCAACGACTTCACCACCCACGACTTCGCCGAGCCCGCGCAGCTCACCTGGCTGAAGCAGGACCTCGCGAACAACACCAAGGGCTGCGTCGCCGCCTACTACCACCACCCGCGGTTCAGCTCCGGTGACCACGGCGACAACCTCGACAGCGCCGCGCTGTGGAAGGTGCTGGTGGACAACAGGGTCGACCTGGTGCTCAACGGCCACGACCACCACTACGAGCGGTTCCTGCCGCAGAACGCCGACGGAAAGGCCGATCCGAACGGCCCGGTCGAGATCCTCGGCGGCACCGGCGGCGCCCCGCTCTACGACGTGAAGGCGGCGCACCCCACCACGGCGAAGCTGCTCCAGGCGTTCGGCGTGGTGAAGCTGTCGATGACCGACACGACGTTCTCCTCGCAGCTGATCGGCCTCGACCGCGCCGTCCTCGACAGCAGCCCGACCTACACCTGCCACTGACCGGTAGCGCGGTAGCGGACAGCCGGACCCACACCCACCGCTGACCGGAGAAGCCCCGCACCACCAAGTCCACACGACACAACCACCCGGTGAAGCAGTCGAAGACCGATACGACCTTCCCGTCACAGCCGATCAGCCTCGACGACACTTCGACCTCCACCTGCCACAAAGGGGCCCGCATGTACATCGCGGCAAGCCGTACCCCCACCCTGGAGACTTCACCCGACCGCGGCCGCGCACCGCGTGGGGTGCTGCGCGGGGTGCCCGCCAACGTCCTCGCGCTCGGCGCGGTCAGCCTGGTCACCGACGTCTCGTCGGAGATGGTCACGGCCGTGCTCCCGCTGTACCTGGTGCTCGGCCTCGGCCTGAACCCGTTGCAGTTCGGCCTGCTCGACGGGCTGTACGCGGGCGCGACGGCGGTCGTCCGCGTGCTCGGCGGTCACCTCGCCGACCGGTGGCGGCGGCTCAAGGCGGTCGCCGGGTTCGGGTACGGCCTGTCCGCGGTGTGCAAGCTCGGCCTGCTGGCGGCGGGCTCGTCGGTCGCGGCCATCGGCGTCGTGCTCGCCGCCGACCGCACCGGCAAGGGCCTGCGCACCGGACCGCGCGACGCCCTCATCTCGCTGAGCAGCGACCCCGCGTCGCTCGGCCGGTCGTTCGGGGTGCACCGGGCGCTGGACACGGTCGGCGCCCTGCTCGGTCCGCTGGCCGCGATGGCGGTGCTGGCGCTGAGCTTCGGCAGCTACCCGTCGGTGTTCTTCACCAGCTTCTGCGTGGCGGCGGTCGCGGTCCTCCTGCTGGTGCTGTTCGTCCGCGACCGGCCGGGCGGCGCGGACCGCGCCGCGGTGTCGCCCCGCGCCGCGCTGGACCTGTTGCGAGGCAGCGACTTCCGCCGGATCACGGTCTGGGCGGCGCTGCTCGGACTGGTCACCGTCGGCGACGCGTTCCTCTACCTGGTGGTGCAGCGCCGCTGGGACGTCGCGGCGGCGTACTTCCCCCTCCTGCCGCTCGGCACGGCCGGGGTGTACCTGCTGCTGGCCGTCCCGATCGGCAGGCTCGCCGACCGGATCGGCCGGTGGCCGGTGTTCCTCGGCGGCCACGCGGCACTCGGCGCGGCGCTGGTCGCGGTGTGCGGCCCGGCGTCCGGACCCTCACTCGCCGTGCTGGCGCTGGTCCTGCACGGCGTGTTCTACGCGGCCACCGACGGGGTGCTGATGGCCGCCGCCGGACCGCTGATCCCAGCGGAGTTGCTAGCTACCGGCCTCGCGGTCGTGCAGACCGGGCAGGCGGTCGCCCGAATGGCCTCGTCCGTCCTCTTCGGACTGTCCTGGACCCTGTGGGGCCTTCGGCCTGCGGTGCTCGTGGCCGCGGTCGCACTCGCGGTCGTCGTGCTCGCCGCCGCACTCGCCCGGCCGGTGCGCCCATGAGGAGGCACGTGATCGCCCTGCTCGGCACGGTCCTGCTGATCGGGCCCGCGGTGGCCTTCACCGTGCACGCACGGCAAGGCGCCGCCGCGGACGAACCACCGGCCGAACAGCTCACCCTGGCCGCGGGCCAACTGCTGTTCCGCGACACCGGAACCGGCCGGATCACGGCGGTGGCCCAAACCGATCCGGGTGGGGCCCGCCGGTCGAGCGACCTGAAGTGCGACCGGTTCGCCGTGGCCCGGCGGACCGCGGTGTGCCTGGCCGCGCGGCCAGGCGTGCTGCCCCCGGTCACCGACGTGCTGGTGCTGGACGAGAACTTCGCCGTCCAACACCGGGAGGAACTGCCGGGCACGCCGAGCCGAGCCCGCGTGTCCCCCGACGGGAAGCTCGTCCACTGGACGCTCTTCATCACCGGCGACTCCTACGCCACGACCGGCTTCTCGACCAGGTCAGGGCTGTACGAGGTCGAGTCCGGGCGGCTGGTCAAGTCGATCGAGGAACTGCCGGTGTTCACCGGCGACCGCCGCTACTTCGCCTCGGACGTCAACTACTGGGGCACCACGTTCGCCGCGGACGGCAACCGCTTCTACGCCACCCTCGGCAGCAAGGGCAAGACCTACCTGGTCGAAGCGGACTACGCGCGCTACCGGGGGAAGGTGGTGCGCGAGAACGTCGAATGCCCTTCCCTGTCACCGGACGGCACGCGGGTCGCGTTCAAGAAGAAGGTGGCCGACTCCTGGCGCCTGGCCGTGCTCGACCTCGCGACGCTCACCGAGACCGAACTCGCCGAGACCCGCGGTGTCGACGACCAAGCCCTGTGGCAGGACGACTCGACCGTTCTCTACGGACTAGACAACGCCGTGTGGGCCGTCCCCGCCGACGGCTCGGGCAGCCCGCGACTGCTGGTCCACGACGCCGCCTCCCCCGCTATCACGGACTGATCCGGGTGCTGGCAGACGACGGCCTGCACTCGCGGGCGACCGTCGAGGCCCAGGGGCGGCTGTTCGACGGGTACCGGCCCACGGACGAAGAAGCGCTGGTCGTGTGGGACGACCAGGACGGCGAGGAGCAGACGACCTGGCTCGAACTGGACGAGCCCGAGCGTGAGCACCGGGACAGCCCTTCCGCGTCCGGTACGACCGTTACCTGACGTGTGAGCGAAGGCGAGTTCGCTCTGTTCAGGCAGTCGTCACCTTGCGGTGGCG
>JBDSAJ010000496.1:0-11412 GCA_039922235.1 Umezawaea sp. | reverse complement strand
GCCGCGTTCAGCGTGGACTCGGGGCTACGGAAGCGGTCAGGGCGTGTTGACGGCCTTGTTGCGGGGCAGTCCGACGTACGGGAAGTTCGGCGCGAACGTCACGTCGTTCTGGTTCACCTTGTCCCCGTAGGCGAGGGCCTTGACGATGTGGCCGCTGGCCACCGCGCCCTCGAGCGCCTGGATCTCGATGTCCACCACGTCGTCGAACAGCCTGCGCCCGTTGGGGAAGCCCTGCGTGTCACCGCCGAGCACACCGAGCCGGTTGGGCTGCGGGTTGGGGGCGACGGACATGTTGAGCCGCAACTGCTCCGACGGCGCGAACTTCTTGTAGTCCACGTCGGCGTTGTTGAGCTGCGAGTTCAGGTCCACCTTGATCGGACCGTTCGCCTTGGTCGTGACACCGGTCAGGAAGATCTCCGCCAGGTCCGCGCGCGGTTCGGCGGGGGCCTTGATGCCGTAGATCGCCTCGATCAGCTTCGGCAGCTCGGGCTGGTTCACCCGGTCCAGCAGCGCCTGCACCTTGGCGTCGTTGACGGGCTCCAGCCCGTTGAACGCGTCCTTGATGCCTGCCGAGGAGACGACCTCGTTGACGAGCGGGTTGCCCAGTCGGGACACCTGCACGAACGGGCCTTCGGCCTTCGCCGCGCCCGGCGAGAGCCGCAGCGTCTGGCGCTCGGTGTCGGCCCAGATGCCGATGACCGGGTTGCGCTTGGCGTCACCCTTCAGCGCCAGCATGTGCTTCGGGATCTGCAGCGCGATGGTGTTGACGTTGTAGCCCTTGAGCGTGTCCTGGCCGACCTCGGACAGGTTCGCGCCGTAGAGCAGGTCGAACACCCGCAGGTCCGCGAAGAACGGGTCGTCCGCCGGTCCCGCGTAGACCTGGCCGCCACCCTGGAGCTTGGTGATCGCCTGGTCGCGCAGCGGCTGGAAGTACGGCATGGACGCCGGTCCGACGATCGACGGCGCGACGGCGCCGTCCTTGATCAGGACCTTCTTGTTGCTGCCGTTCTCGTCGATCTGCTCCAGCGTGTACGTCTGCCGGAACAACAGGTTCTCGTCGTCCAAAGAGGACACGACACCGTTGTTGTAGAGGAACGTGTCCCCGCCGCGCTTGTCGTAGGTCTTGAACGTCAGCCGGTAGGTCAGGTCCGGCACCGCGTCACCATCGTTGTCGATGTTGATGTCGTAGTGCGCGTCGGTGGCCCACGGGTAGAAGTTGGGGCCGCCGTTGGGTTCCTGGAACCCGTAGTAGTTCGCGATGACCGTCACGAAGTCCGGCTGGTCGCCTGCGACGAACGCGTACAGGTCGGTGTTGTCGACCGTCGGGTCGGCGGAGATCAGTGGTGCCTCGCGGTGACTGGACGCCACCGAGGAACCCGGCACCAGGACGTCGACAGCGGCGATCAACAACGTGGCGCCGGCGGCCGCTAGCACGCCCCTCGTGCGTCGCCGCCGTGTCAGTGGTGGTGCTTCTGCCATGCCCGCTCCTTCCCAACTAGCCCACGCACGCGGGCTTCAAGGAGGGATTCGCACGAATCGGCAGTGGCGTTCAACGCTCAGCCATTACTCAGGTGATATTGGTCCGAATGGCCTAGCGTTTGCGGCCATTCGGCACAGTTTCACGCCTGTGGATTTTCCGGTGCCTCGTAGATGACGTGTCCGTTGAGGACGGTGCGGAGGCACGTCGGCAGCGGCACTCCCGGCTCCAGCGGCGGAAGGCCGGGCACCCCGGAACGCGGGTCGAGCGACCACCGCTGGACCCGCGAGTCCGATCCGGCGACGACCAGTTCCGCCGCGTCCCACACCGCGTAGGTCGCGGGCGCGCCCGGCTGGAGGGTGCCGGTGATGCCGTCGTCCACGCCTGCCGCCCGCCAGCCGCCCTTCGTGTGCGCGGTGAACGCCGCCCGCGGCGACAGCCCGGCCCCCGGCGTGCGGTGGTGCACGGCGGCCCGCACGGCCGCCCACGGGTCCACCGGCGTCACGGGGGTGTCCGATCCGAGCGCCAGCAGCATCCCTGCCGAGGCGAGCTGGGCGAACGGGTTGAGCGCCGTTCCGCGCTCCACGCCGAGGCGCTGCGCGTACATGCCCTCCGGCCCGCCCCACTCCGCGTCGAACAGCGGCTGCACGGACGCCACGACCCCGTACGCGCCGAGCGCCTTCGCCTGCTCGGTGGTGATCATCTCCACGTGCTCCAGCCGGTGCCGCCGAGCCGCCAGCGCGGGCGCGCCGACCCGTTCGGCGGCCAGTTCGAAGCCCTGGACCACGGCGGTCATGGCCGCGTCGCCGATGACGTGGAACCCGGCCTGGAGCCGGGCCTCCGTGCAGCGGACCAGGTGGTCGGCGATGGCCTCGGCGTCGCGGTAGAGCGCGCCGGAGGTGTCCGGCGAGTCGTCGTAGGGCTGGTGCAGGGCGGCGGTCCGGGAGCCCAGCGCGCCGTCCACGAACAGGTCGCCCGCGAGCCCGTTGACGGGCAGGTCGATCGGCTCGGTGTCACCCCAGTACCCGACGACCTGCGGTCCGCCGGTCATGGCGAGCAGGTCCGCGAGGTCCTCGACGCTGGAGATGTCCGGTCCCGCGCACTCGTGCACCGCGGCCACGCCCCTGCTCGCCGCGTGCGCCAGGAACGCCCGCTGGGCCTCCCGCCGCTGCTCGACCGGGATGGCGTCCTTCGCGACGGCCCGGATGTGGTGGTGCGCGGCCCGCGACAGCGGCCCGTCCTCCGACCACCCGTCGGCCTCGCGGGCGCCGGGCGCGGCGTCCACCAGCGCCGACGAGGCCAGTGCGGAGTGCACGTCGATCCGGGACAGGTACACCCGCGCTCCCCCGGCGGCCTCGTCCAGTTCCGCACGGGTCGGCGGCCGTCCCTCGGGCCACTTCGTCTCGTCCCACCCGTGGCCCCAGACCAGCGGTCCGTCAGCCGCGCGGACGGCGTCCAGGCACTCGGCCAGCGACGCGCACCCGGTCAGGTCCAGGCCCGTGAGCAGCAGGCCCGCCGACGTCGCGTGCACGTGGGCGTCGACGAACGCCGGGGCGACGAACGCGCCGTCGAGCTGGACGACCTCCGCGTCGGGGTGCAGCGCGCGGCCCACGGAGTCCTGGCCGATCCACACGATCGTGCCGTCGGTGATGGCCATCGCGGTCGCCGCCTGCGAGGAGTAGATGCGGCCGCCGAGGAGGAGACGCGTCGAAGTGCTCTTCCCCGCAGAGGCGCCAGGAGATTTTGTCGTCACGACCGCTCAGTCTGCCTCTTTCGCGAGCTGGTCGCGGAGGCGGGCGTGGCGGAACTGGTAGACCGGACCGGCCTGCCTCAGCACTCCTCTGCGGTGGGCTTCCCGCAGGAACGCCATCAGCCGCCACGGCAGCTTGCCGCTGACGGCGAGGTAGGCGCGGGCCAGGCCGAACCGACCCCACGCCTGGAAGACGAGCACCGCCGCCACCGACAGGCAGGCCGCCGTGCCCGCGGCCGCCCACCACGTCATGTCCAGGAAGAGGAGGGACATGACGAGCACGACCAGCAGCGTCGTGATGGCCATGTACACCGCGGCTGAGCGGTCGGTGCGCAACTGGGAGGCCGGGTCGTTCACCGGAGCGGTGTTCGGCTCCAGGAAGCCCACCGCGGACAGACCCGCCAGCGCGAACGCCGCCACCCCCGGCACGACGCGGTCGGTGTCGTCGAACAGGACCAGCCCGGAGACCAGGCCCACTATCGCGAACCCGACGACGGCGGCCACGATCACGGGGCTCCACCGCAGGAGGATCCGCTGCGGCGGTCGCGGTTCCCCCGCACGCTTGTCGGCCCAGGCCAGCACCAGCAGGGCGACGAACATGCTGAAAACGGGTTGGAGGCTCAGCAGCGCCGCCCCGCCGAGCAGCAGGAGCACCAGCATCAAGTACGCGTGCTCGTAGCTGAGCAGCCCCAGCTGCAGCTCCCACCAGGCCAGCTCGTGCGTGTCGCGGTCGACCAGGTAGCGCGCCAGGAAGCGGAAGCGCCGCTGGTCGGGCTCGTCGTAGAGCGCCGGGACGTACCGGCTCAGCAGGTGCTCCTGGGGGTCCGGCACGGCCAGCAGCTCGGCCGGGTCGGCGGTGTCGTAGACGGTGCGGGCCAGGGTGAGCATCAGCGGTGTGTCCAGCACTGGCAGCAGCCGGTCGACCACCGGCCCCCACTTGTCGCCGCGGGTCGAGAGCCGCAGGTACTTCTCCACGTCCGAGGCGTCCAGGTCAGCCAGCACCACCGCCGCCGCCCCGGTGACCACGTCGGCAGCGGCGGCGTACTCGGCCACGCGGCTGGTCAGCACCACCGGGTCGCCCTCGCCGAGCGAGGCGTTGATCCGGCGGATCGCCTGGTCGCGCAGGGCCGGGGCGATCTCGTCGAACCCGTCCAGCACCGGCAGGACCCGTCCGGCCTCGACCAGCAGCCTGGCCGCGGGCCCGTGCTCGCGCTCCACCCGGCCCGCCATCCACTCCCGCAGGTCGACGTCCGGGTCCCACGACGCCAGCGGGAAGATCACCGGGATGTGCCCGGTCTCGACCCCGAGCACGAACCGCGTGGTGAACACCGTCTTGCCCGATCCGGGTTTGCCGAGCACCACCAGCCGCCCGGACGGCACCGCGGCGTAGACCTCGGCGACGCGTTCGAGCGACCCGGCGAGGTCGATCGGCTCGTCCCGGTCGGGGTCGCGGTGGATCGTCGGCCAGTGGTCGGTCAACTCCGGCGGGGCGTTCGTCCACCGCACCGGCAGCGGGTACGGGTCGTGGACACCGCGAACCCTCTCCTCCTGCCGCCACTGGGCGCGCACGGCCTCCGCCAGGTCGAGCGCGGGCGGCGTCGACCGGCCGCGCCACCACTGCGACAGCGCCAGCAGCAGGCCTGCTCCACCGAACGCCATGCCGAGCACGCTGGACTTCTGGTCGGCCAACTCCCAGCCGTCGCGGAACAGGAACAAGAAAAGGCCGGTGGCCACCACGAGGGTGACCACCGGCCAAGTCCAACGGGCTGAGCGCATCAGCCAATCATGCCGTGATCTTCACCCGGCCACGGCGGAATCGCAGTACCGCGGCCGAAATCAGGATGACCGCCAGCACGCCGTAGGCGACCATCGCGAACGGGCTGTCGACGAGCGCCACCGGGTCGCCCTGGCTGATCGTCAGGGTCCGGCGCAACTGCTCCTCCGCCATCGGCCCGAGGATCATGCCGACGACGGCGGGGGCGACCGGGTAGCCGTGGCGGCGCATGAAGAACCCGACCACGCCGATGACCAGCAGCACGACCAGGTCGTCCACCACGAAGTTCACCGCGTACGTGCCGAGCGCGGCGAACAGCAGGATGCCCGCGTACAGGTAGGGCCGCGGGATCTGCAGGACCTTCACCCAGATCTTCACCAGGGGGAGGTTGAGCACCAGGAGCATCACGTTGCCGATGTAGAGGCTCGCGATCAGCGCCCACACCATGGCGGAGTTGTTCGTGAACAGCAGCGGCCCCGGCTGGATGCCGTAGCTCTGGAACGCCGCCACGATGACCGCCGCGGTCGCCGTGGTCGGCAGGCCCAGGGTCAGCAGCGGCACGAGCACACCGGCGGCGGCCGCGTTGTTGGCCGCCTCCGGTCCCGCGACACCCTCGATGGCGCCCTTGCCGAACTCCTCTGGGTGCTTCGCGAGCTTCTTCTCGGCCGCGTAGGACAGGAACGTCGAGACGTCCGCGCCACCGGCCGGGATGGTGCCGATCGGGAACCCGATGGCGGTGCCGCGCAGCCACGGCTTCCACGACCGCGCCCAGAACTCCTTGGTCATCCACTTGCCGCCGAGCGGGATCACCTCGACCGGGCCGTGCCGCAGGCGCGACGCCACGTACAGCGCCTCGCCGACGGCGAAGACGCCGACCGCGACGACGACCACGTCGATGCCGTCGGCCAAAGTGGACAGGCCCATGGTCAGCCGGGGCTGGCCGGTGAGCGTGTCCGTGCCGACCAGTCCGATGAACAGGCCCAGCGCCAACGAGGCCAAGCCCCGGCTGACCGACGTGCCGAGCAGCGCGGCGACCGTGATGAACGCGATGACCATCAGGGCGAAGTAGTCGGGTGGCCCGAGGGTCACCGCGAGGTCCGCGATGGTCGGCGCGAGCACGGTCAGCAGCACCGTGGCGATGGTGCCCGCGACGAAGGAGCCGATGGCGGCGGTGGCCAGCGCGGCCGCGCCGCGCCCGGCTTTCGCCATCTTGTTGCCTTCGAGGGCCGTCACGATCGAGGACGACTCGCCCGGTGTGTTCAGCAGGATCGACGTGGTCGACCCGCCGTACATGCCGCCGTAGTAGATGCCCGCGAAGATGATGATCGCCGCGGTCGGTTCGAGCGTGTAGGTCAACGGCAGCAGCAGCGCGACCGTCATGGCCGGGCCGATGCCCGGCAGCACGCCGACCGCCGTGCCCAGCGTGACGCCGAGCAGCGCGTAGAGCAGGTACTCGGGCTGCATCGCGGTCGCGAAACCTTCGAGCAGCAGCGTGACGTTATCCATCGAGGAGTGGCACTCCCTCAAAGATCCCGGCGGGCAGGGACAGCCCCAGTCCGGAGGCGAAGACGATCTGGATCACCAGGGAGAGCACCACCGCGATCAGCAGGACCTTCCACCACGGCCGGGCGCCCAGCGTCCAGGCGGCGCCCGCGAACAGCAGCGCCGCCGCGACCGGCCAGCCGACCAGGTCGATGAGCACGAGGTGCGCGACCAGGAAGGCCAGCAGCTTCACCACGGTCATCCAGTCGGTCCGCGCGTTCGCGTCCACGTCCTCCGCGTCCTCCAGCTCGCCGAGCTTGCCGCGCACGGTGGCCACGATGGCCGCCACGCCCGTCACGACGAGCAGGAACCCGACGGCGTAGGGGAACGCGCGGGGCCCGACCGAACTGGCCGAGGAGGGCACGCGGATGGTGCCCGCCTCGACCAGCGTGAAGATCCCCAGAGCGACGATCAGCCCACCGAAGACGTACTCCTCGATCTGCCGACCGCGCACCGGGTCCGCGCCCGGTGTCGCAGGGGAGTCGACAGCGGTCACTTCACCAGCCCGATCTCCTTGAGCACGGGCTGGATGCGGCCGATCTCGGTGGTGAGGAACGTGGAGAACTCGTGGCCGGTCAGGAAGGTGTCGCTCCAGCCCTTCTTGGCCAGCTCGGCCTTCCAGCCCTCGCTGGCGTGCATGTCGGTGACCAGCTTGGTGAGGTTGTCCTTCGCCGCGACGGAGATGCCGCCGGGGGCCACGACACCGCGCCAGTTGATCAGCTCGACGTCCATGCCGCCGCCCTTGAGGGTCGGGGCCTTGAGGTCGTCGTGCGGGTTCGGGCCGGAGGTCGCCAGTGCGCGGAGCTTGCCCGCCTTGATCTGCTCGGCGTACTCGCCGATGCCGGAGATGCCCGCGCTGACCTTGCCACCCAGCAGTGCGGCGAGCGACTCGCCACCGCCGGAGAAGGGCACGTAGTTGAGCTTGTCCGGCGCGATGTTCTTCGCCTTGAGCATCATGGCCGCGAGGATGTGGTCGGTGCCGCCCGCGGAACCGCCCGCGATCGAGACGCCCTGGCCCTTGGCCGCGATGTCGTTGAGCAGGTCGTCGATCTTCTGGTACGGCGAGTCGTTGGGGACGACGACGACCTCGTCCTCGGCGGTGAGCCGGGCGATCGGGGTCGCGTCCTCCAGCCGCTTGTCCACGCCGTTGGTCTCGACCGCGCCGACCATGACCAGGCCGGTGATCATCAGGTAGTTCTCGGACTTCTCATTGGCGAGCTTCTGCAGCCCCACCGTGCCGCCCGCGCCACCCACGTTGCTGACCTGCACCGACTTGACCAGGTCGGCGCCGGTGATGCTGGCCTGCATCGCGCGGGCGGTCTGGTCCCAGCCGCCGCCCGGATCCGCAGGGGCCATGATCTCCAGCTTCGCGAGCGAGCCGCTGGACGCGCTCGACCCCCCGCCACAGCCCGCGAGCGCGAGGCTCACCGCGATCGTCGCGGCCGCGACCGTGCGCGCTCCACGGGTGTGAATTCTCGACATTGTTCAACGCCTTCCGGTCTCCGGGGCTCCACTGCCCCGGTGGCGGCTGAGGCTATGGATTCGACGGGTGACGAGCGCAGCACTGGAAGTAACGGTCGTATTGGTCGTTCCGGTCGTGAAGCAGGTCACAGGTGCAGTGGGCCAGAATGCGCACCATGCGACGGTCGTTCTCCCTCGGTGTCTACCTGCTGGTCCTGCAGGTGCTCATCGTTCTGGTCACGACCTGCACCGCGGGCCTGCTCGCCGCGAAGCTCCAGAACGACCGGATCCGCGACGCCTACAAGGACCGGATGCTGTCCACGGCGGAGAGCGTCGCGCGGCTCCCCTCCGTGATCGCCGCGTTCGACACCCCACGCCCGGCCGAGACCATCCAGCCGCTCGCCGAGGTGCTGCGCAAGGCGTCCGGCGTGACCTACGTCGTGGTGACCGACCGGCAGGGCATCCGCTACGCCCACCCCGATCCCGGCCGCATCGGCGAGAAGGTGTCGACGGACCCGTCCAGCCCGCTGTCCGGCCAGGTGTTCGTGGGCACGGAGACCGGCACGCTGGGCACGTCGCTGCGGGCGAAGGTGCCGATCAGGGCGTCCAACGGGACGATCATCGGCATCGCGTCGGTCGGCATCCTGGAGACCCAGCTCTCCAAGGACTTCGCCGACGACCTGCCCGAGCTGATCGGCTGGCTCGCGGCGGCGGCGCTGATCGGCTCGCTGGGCGCAGCGCTGGTGACGAAGACGATCCGCAGGCGGACGTTCCGGCTGGAGCCCGCGGAGATCGCCCAGCTGCTGGAGACCCGCGACGCGATGCTGCACGGCATCCGCGAGGGCGTCGTCGCGGTCGACGACCGCGAGCACCTCGTGCTGGTCAACGACGAGGCGATGCGGCTGCTCGACCTGCGCGAGGACCCGACCGGCCTGCCCGCCGCACAGGTGCTGGAACGCGGCGGCCTGCTGGACCTGGCGCGCGGCGAGGAGGACGTGGCCGACCGGCTCGTGCTGGCGGGCGAGCGGGTGCTGGTCGCGAACCGGATGACGGCCAAGTCTCAGGGCCGCCCGGTGGGTGTCGTGCTGACCCTGCGCGACCGCACCGAGCTGTACGACGCGCTGCGCGAACTGGACGGCCAGCGCACCGTGACCGAGGTGCTGCGGGCGCAGGCGCACGAGTTCTCCAACCACCTGCACGTCATCGGCGGCCTGCTGGAACTGGACCGGCCCGCCGACGCCGTGCGCTACATCGAGCGCGTCGGCGGGCCGGGCTCCCTCACCTCAGCCACCGTCGACCGCGCCATGGCCGACCCGGCGCTGGCCGCCCTGCTGCTCGCGAAGGCGGGCACCGCCCACGAGCACGGCGTTTCGTTCCGCCTCTCCCCCGAAACGTCGGTCACGGGGGAGGCGGGTGACGACGCCCTGACGGTGTTGGGCAATCTGGTCGACAACGCCGTCGACGCGGCGGGGTCCGGCGGCACGGTCCACGTGCTCGTCCGGTCCGACGACGACGGCGTGCGCATCCTGGTCGAGGACGACGGACCGGGCATCGAGGAATCACAACGCGGGAGGATCTTCACGTTGGGTGTCACATCCAAGCAGCCACGACGGACGCACGGTCGGGGTATCGGCTTGGCGTTGGTATCGCGGGTGGTCAGCAGGCGCTCC
Source organism: Umezawaea sp. (assembly GCA_039922235.1). GTDB lineage: Bacteria > Actinomycetota > Actinomycetes > Mycobacteriales > Pseudonocardiaceae > Umezawaea. Next base: position 1,738 of record JBDSAJ010000496.1, on the reverse strand, counting down.
GGGCGGGTCGATGTTGGCTCGTCCGTGCTCGGTGGGGCGTCGTTCGACGTCTGGCTGCCGGTGGGGGTGGGCGTATGAGCCCCGTTCGGACGCTGGTGGTGGATGACGACTTCGCTGTCGCGGCTGTGCATCGGGCGTTCTTGGATACGTTGCCGGAGTTCGTGGTGGTGGGTGAGGCGCATCGGGGGATGGATGCGTTGCGGGCTGTGGAGGAGCTTCGTCCCGACCTGGTGTTGTTGGACATCCACTTGCCGGACATCTCGGGGTTGGAGGTGTTGGCGCGGTTGCGGGCTCGGTCGGGTGCGCAGGTTGATGTCATTGCGATTACCGCGGCTCGGGAGGTGGAGACGGTGCGGCAGGCCATGTCGCGTGGGGTGGATCATTACTTGGTGAAGCCGTTTACTCGTGGGGCGTTCTTGGAGCGGATGAACGCTTATTTGGCGCAGCGGGCTGAGGTGTTGCGGGTGGGGCGGGAGCCTGTGTTGGATCAGGACGCTGTTGATCAGTTGTTGGCGGCTGGGCAGAGGAAGCCTCGGGGTGGGGCGTTGCCGAAGGGGTTGTCGGCGGTGACGTTGCGGTTGGTTACGGAGACGTTGCGGGCTACTGAGGGGGATATGTCTGCGCAGGAGGTTGGGGATCAGGCTGGGGTGTCTCGGGTTAGTGCGCGGAGGTATTTGGAGCATTTGGTGGCTATTGGGAAGGCTGAGGTGCAGCCGCGGTACGGGATGTCCAACCGGCCGGCGCATGGGTATCGGTTGGTGTGAGGGTGTGGGTCGTGGGTCCTGGGTCGCTGTGGGTTGCGATGTGGCGCTGGGTGGCTGGGGCTCGTGACGGGTTGACTGGCTTCAGCCGCGTTTCGTGGCGCTTGTCTCGCCTTTGTGGTGGGTTGACCGGCTTCGGCTGCGTTCTCGGGCGCTCGCCCCACCTTCGTGGTGGGGCGAGCGGCTTGGGTCTTGTTCTGTTTGTCTGTTTGCTCAGGTCAGGCGGAACCAGCGACAGCCGTAGGGTTCCAGTGGGATTTTGACGTTGCCGCTCTTGGGGATCTTCACTCTTCCGTCGACCAGTTGGTCCTCGGCGACGCTGAAGTCCTTGAGTGGCAAGGTGATTGTCACTTCTTCTTCGCCGAAGTTGTGCACTGCCACGATGGTGCCGTCATCGTCGCAACGGTGGGCCAGTACGGCGGGTTCGTCGGTCTTGAGGACCTGGAACTTGCCCCACGCTAGTTCAGGGCAGTCGCGATAGCGCTCGACCAGCAGTCTGATCCAGGACAGTAGTGAGTTCGGGTCGCGGTGTTGGGTGTCTACGTTTACGTGTTTTGGGCTGAATTGGCCCTCGACTACCGGGCCTGGCAGGGTTTTTGCTGGTGCTGTGGAGAAGCCGCCGTTTGGGCCGGCGTCCCACTGCATGGGGGTGCGGACTGCAAGTCTGCCTTCTGCCTTGAGGTTCTCCGCCATGCCGATCTCCTCGCCGTAGAACAGCACTGGGGTGCCTGGTAGGGAGAACAGGAGGCTGTAGACCATGCGGATGCGGCGTTGGTCGCCGTCCAGCATCGAGGGGAGGCGGCGGCGTAGGCCGCGGTCGTAGAGCTGCATTTCCGGGTCTGGGCCGAAGGCTTCGAAGACTTCCTTGCGTTCGTACTCGGTGAGCTTGTCCAGCGTCAGTTCGTCGTGGTTGCGGACGAAGGTCGCCCAGTGGGCGTCGCGTGGTGGTTGGGGGCGTTCGCCCAGTACGCGGGCTA
>JBDSAJ010000495.1:0-4645 GCA_039922235.1 Umezawaea sp. | reverse complement strand
CGAGTCGTGGTACGCCCGGTTCCACACGTCGTCCGCCTTGCCCGTGTAGACGAGGGTCGCCTCGTCGAGCGGGGTTCCCCGACGCCACAGCTTGGCGATCCGCGGGTAGCCGGAACTGGTCAGCGAGCCCGGCCCGAAGTCCGTGCCGACGAAGATCCGGTCGGCGTCCAGCCAGCCCACCGACGTCTTGGCCTCCGGCAGGGTGAAGCCGTCGGCGACGAACTCGCGCGCCTCCAGGTCGAACTCGCGCACGACCACGGCGTCCGCGCCGCCGCGGGACAGCTCCACCAGCGCGAGCCGGTACTCGGGGCGCAGCACGGTCGCGCCCTTCCACACCCAGTTCTCGCCCTCGGCCGCGCCGAGGGCGTCGAGGTCCAGCAGCACCTGCCAGTCCGGCTGCTCCAGCCGGTAGGACTCCAGCGTCGTGCGCCGCCACAGGCCACGCGGGTGGGCGGCGTCCTGCCAGTAGTTGTAGAGGTGCTCACCGCGCCGGGTGACGAACGGGATGCGCTCGTCGGAGTCCAGCGCGGCCAGGACCTCAGCCCGCAGCCGCTCGAACTCCGCCGAGCCGCTCAGCGCGCCCACCGTGCGCTCGTTCTGCTCCCGGACCCACGCGAGCGCGGCCTCACCGGTCACGTCTTCCAGCCAGAGGTAGGGGTCATCGGCGGGCACGGCGAGTTCCTCGGTCATGTCACCCAGTCTGCCTCAGCCGGTCGCCGGGCGTGGCCCGGTTTCGGCATCAGCCGATCGTCGCCGCGACCTCCACGGGCGGGGGTCCGCAGGACACCGGCGGCCGACAGCGGCGTCGGTCCGGACGCGCCGCTGATCACGGCCGGGTGGCTCCACAGTGGACCGCTCGGTCACGGCGAGCCGGGCACCGCGATCGGGGCCAGCGTCACTGCCGATGATCCCGCCGAGCGAGAGCAGCACCCCCCACCATCCGATCACCAGCCCGCAGGTCCAGACCGGAAGGAGAACTGGTCTACGACGACGCCGGGATCGTGCGCCCTCCGGTTCCACGCCGGTGGAACTGCGATAGTCAGAACCTATCGATCGGTGTCCTGACCTTCGGTTGTCCGACGGAACACCGGATCCCGCGCGGAGCACTTGGGGTAGGTTTTGCGCGAGCCGCCTGTCCAGGGTGAACGGTTGGTCGCATGCACCTAGAAATCCGGCACGCGCGGGTGGTGATGATGCTCGCCGAGGCGGGCAGCATCTCCAAGGCGGCTGCGAAGCTGTCCCTCCCGCAACCCAGCCTCACGGCCCAGTTGCGGCGCATCGAGAAGGCCGTCGGCGGGGACCTGTTCGTGCGATCGGCTTTCGGGATCACCCCGACCCCGCTGGGCGAGCGCCTCATCCCCATGCTCGCCGACCTCGCGACCCGCGCCGACGCCGTCGTCGCCGAGGCGTCCTTGTTGGCAGGCGGTGTCCTGCGCTTCGGCAATGCCGAGTGGACACCCGTGACGCTGCGCCGCACCCTGCAGGCGTCCCTGCCGTCGGTGGAAGTCCAGACGGTGACGCTGGACCCGGCGTCGAGCATCGAGGCGGTGAGCCGGGGCGAGCTGACCGCCGCCCTCGTCCCCAGCCCCGAGGCGGTCGACGGCGTCCGCCCGCTGGACCCCTCGCTGGCCAAGGAGATCATCGTTCGCGAGCCCATCTGGTTGGCGCTGCCCCGCGAGCACGCGCTGGCGAGGCACCCCACCGTGAGCCGCCACCACCTGGCGGCGCTGAGCTGGGTGCAGCACGTGCAGGGCCACTGGTTCCGCCCGGTCGAGGAGCACCTGTTCCGCACGCTCGACCACCCCACCCCCGAGGTGCTGCACTACGCGGGCGGACACGCCGAGGCGATGGCGTGGGTCCGCGACGCGGGCGCCGCGGCGTTGGCGACACCGACCGGATCGACCTCCGACGTGAGCCTGGTGGCGATCACCGAGCCGCTGCGCAGCAGGCTGCTGCTGGTGTGGCGGCCGGGCTCGATCCACCCGAACACCCTGCGCCAGCTGATCGACGCGCTGCGCCGCTACTACTGCGAGTGCGCCCGCACGATCCCGCGCTACTGGGACTGGATGACCGAACGCCCGACCGACTTCCCCGAGCTGGCGAACTTCCTCCCGCGCCCCGGCCGCAGGCGGCCGAGAGACGCCGAACCACACCCGGCGTCGACCTAGCGAAACTGGCTACCGTGCCGTCACGGGCTGACGGCGAGGAACAGGAACGCGGCCAGCAGTCCGATGTGGACACCGCCCTGGAGCAGGGTCGCCCGGCCCGGCACGATGGTCAGCGTGCCGGTCACGACGGTCAGCGCGAGCAGCACCATGTGCGTCGGCCCGAGGCCGAGCACCAGCGGTCCGGTCAGCCAGATCGACGCCACGGCGATGGCCGGGATCGTCAGGCCGATGCTCGCCATCGCGGAGCCGAGCGACAGGTTGATGCTGGTCTGCACCCGCCCGCGCCGAGCCGCCCGCACGGCGGCCAGCGTCTCCGGGGCGAGCACCAGCAGGGCGATGATCACGCCGACGACCGCGAGCGGGAACCCGGCCGCCGCCACCCCTGCCTCGATCGCGGGCGACACCGCCTTGGCGTTGCCGACGACCGCCACCAGCGACACCAGCAGCAGGCCGAGGCTCGTCGCGGCGGCACCGGTGGTCGGCGGGGTCGCGTGTTCCTCCAGCACCTCGCCGTGCTCGTCGACCGGGAGGAAGTAGTCGCGGTGCCGCACGGTCTGCATCGCCACGAACAGCGCGTACAGGCCCAGCGACGCGACGGCGGCGAACGCGAGCTGCGCGGGGGAGAACTCCGGGCCGGGCTTGGACGTGGTGAACGTCGGCAGCACCAGGCTCAGCGTGGTGATGGTCGTGACGGTGGCGAACATGCCGCCCGTGCCCTCGGGGTTGAACGTCGCCACCCGGTGCTTCAGCGCGCCGACGAGCAGCGAGATCCCCATGATCCCGTTGATGGTGATCATGACCGCGGCGAACACCGTGTCCCTGGCCAGCGTCTCGCTGCCGGGTTTGCCGTCTGCCATCAGCGTGACGATCAGCGCCACCTCGATCACGGTCACCGCGACCGCCAGCACCAGCGACCCGAACGGCTCACCCACCCGGTGCGCGACCACCTCGGCGTGGTGCACCGCGGCCAGCACGGCTCCCGCGAGCAGCGCGGCCACCACGACCACGGCCGCGACCGGCAGGTCCCGCCCCCAGGTCAGGCCGAGCGCCGCGACGGCGATCACGGGTACGACGGTGGTCCAGTGCAGCGGGGACGTGCGGGTCGGATTCGCCATACTTCCTCACGCGTTCGGGTACGGGTCACCTCCCAGCATTCCTGGTTCGACCGGTGTCCGCACCCCCGCCAGGCGTCCAACCAGGACTTTGTGGCAAATCCGATAGTCGTTGCCGTCGTGCCCTGTCTAGGCTCCGGGCATGTCCAACCCGCCCCCTGTGGCTCTGCTCGACCTGCTGCTCATCGCGCCGAGCACGGCCGAGTTCTGCACGTTCCCCGTCAACGCGGCCGAGTTCGACCTGGTCGCCAACCGGATCGTGGGCAGCGTGCGCAACGGTGGGCAGGTCATCGGCGCCGACGTGCGCAGCCCGTCGTTCGAGTTCAGGACGCCGGTGCTGAACCGGCAGTCGGTGTCGGTGATCAGCGACGCGGACCTCGACCACATCGCCGCCGGGCTGGACCTGGACGAGCGGGCGAGCCTGGACGGCCTGCGGGCACTGGGCGCGGCCCACGTGGACACCGAGGGAGTGGACGTCGCGGCGCACGCCGCACGGCTGGAGGAACTGGCCGACGGGCAGGCGACCAGGCTGTTCCTTGCCCAGTGCCTCGGCGTCAACGTGGTCGTCGGCGGGTTCGCGGGCGCGGGTGCGATCACCGACTTCCTCGCGCTGCCGCCGGGCGTCGACTTCGGCCCGTACGACACCGAGCGACGCAGGTTCACCGACGCCGCGGTCGTGATCACGCGGGTGAACGAGCCGTGCGCCATGCCGGGCAGGTTGGTGGAGAAGTACTACCCGCGCCCGGTGTCCGAACTGGCCAAGCGGTTCGTCCAGGTGGCGATGGGCAGGCGGGGTTACGTGGGCATGGTCGCCAAGGGTGGCTCCATGGCGCAGGGCCAACAACTCGGGTTCGTGCCCTTCGGCGGCCGGTAGGACGAAGACGACAGTGGCTGGGTCCAGTGCACGGTTGGCCGTGCAACTGGACGAGTGGTCGTGTCTTCACCCTCGTGGGCCACGGAACCGACTGGTTCGACGGTACGAATGGTCAACCAGCACAAGGGGGAGTGACTTGATGGTCGACCACGCGAGGACCACCGCGCCACGGATCGAGAGCTTCTCCGGCAGCAGGGCGCTGTCGGTGGCGCTCCAGGGCGAAGACTGAGATGGGCACCGTGCTCGTGGGCGCGCACGTGGTCGCAGTGCTGGCGGTCGTGCTGACCGCCGCCCTGCTGGGCAGGCTGGCCGCCCGCGCCGCACGCCAGCCGGAGGTGATCGGCGAGATCATGGCGGGCATCCTGGTCGTCCCCGTCGTGGCGGCCGTGGCGGGGCACGGGGCGCTGGTAGCACTGCTGCCGCCCGACGTGCTCGGCGTGCTGAAGCACATCGGCAAGATCGGCCTGGTGCTGTTCCTCGTGGGCGTGGCC
>JBDSAJ010000494.1:0-10361 GCA_039922235.1 Umezawaea sp. | reverse complement strand
GCGTCATGGCCATGGTGATCCAGGCGTACCGGTACGCGCTCGACCCGACCGCGGGGCAGGAAGCCGCGCTGCGGTCCCATTGTGGTGCGCAGCGGTTCGCGTTCAACTGGGGCCTGGCGGTGGTGACAGCGAATCTCGCACAACGAGAAGCGGAGCGCTCTTACGGACTGTCCGGTGATCAGCTCACTGCGGCGGTGTCCTGGTCGGCGTTCTCGCTGCGCAAGCGATGGAACCAGACCAAGCATGACACCGCGCCGTGGTGGCCGGAGCACTCGAAAGAGGCCTACTCCAGCGACCTGGCCAATCTCGCGACCGCACTGGACAACTGGAAGACGTCCACGAACGGCACCCGGCCTGGGCCGACGATCCGTTTCCCCCGGTTCAAAGGGAAACGCAAGGCGATGTCGTGCCGGTTCACCACCGGCAGCTTCGGCCTGGTCGACCGCGACCGGCGACAGGTGCGACTGCCCCGGATCGGCGTGGTTCGCACGCACGAGTCGACCCGGAAACTGGCCCGGCACGTCGAGCGCGGCACCGCCCGCATCCGGTCGGCCACGGTCATCCACCAGGGCGGGCGGTGGTTCTGCTCGTTGTCCGTCGAGATCGAACGACAGGATCCGGCGCCGACCCGACCGGCCTCGGTGGTCGGGGTCGACCTGGGCATCACGTCCCTCGCGGTGCTCTCGACCGGTGAGGTCGTCGCCAATCCCCGTCATCTTGAGGTGGCGCAACGGGAGTTGCGGCGCCTGCAACGTCAGGCCGCGCGCCGCGTCGGCCCGGATCGCCGTACCCGGCGGCAACCCTCGCGGCGGTGGCACTGTACCCAGGCTCGCATCGCGCGCCTGCACGCTGCCGTGGCGAACGCCCGTCGTGACGGCCTGCACCAACTCTCCACCCGCCTGGTCCGCACTCACGGCACGATCGTGGTCGAGAACCTCCACGTCGCCGGGATGCTGCGCAACCGTCGTCTCGCCCGGCACATCGCCGGGGTCGGCATGGGCGAGTTCCGCCGCCAGATCGAGTACAAGTCCGGCTGGGCCGGCGGCACCGTGCACGTCGCGGACCGCTGGTATCCGTCCTCGAAAACCTGTTCGGGTTGTGGTGTGGTGAAAGCCAAGCTGGGCCTGTCCGAACGGGTGTTCCGCTGCGCCGAGTGCCCGTTGGCGCTCGATCGTGATCTCAACGCCGCCCGCACCCTCGCCCACCTCGTGGACGAGAGCGTCGGTGGCAGGTCTTCCCCGAGTTGCGGGGCGACCCGAAACGAGCCCGCTGGAAACCCACGTCAGACCCGCACGGTGCAGGCAGCGGGTACCGCCACGGGAAGACCCGGACCCCGTCCGGGCCAACGCCGCCACCGCAAGGTGACGACTGCCTGAACTGGGCGAACTCACCTTCGCTCACACTTCAGGTAACGGGACGGAGGACGGATGACGGCGGACGTCGTGATCGTGGGCGGTGGGGTGATCGGGAGCTGTGCCGCGTACTACCTGGCCCGTGCGGGAGCCGAGGTCGTCGTGATCGACCCGGCTCCCGGCAACGGGGCCTCGAAGGGCAACGCCGGGCTGATCGTGCCCAGTTACGCCCTGCCGATGTCGAACCCCGACCTCCTGCTCTCGGGTGTGCGGTCGCTCTTCGGCGACGACCCGGCGGCCACCCTCGGCCGCCCCCTGTCCCTGCGCACGCTCGTCTGGCTCAGCCGGTTCGCGCTCGCGTCCCGACCGGGACGGGCGTGGCGCGACGCCGTGCGCCTGCGCGAACTGGCCGACGCGAGCAGGCGGCTCTACGACGAGCTGGCCCCCGACGTGCCGGTGCGGACGGCCGGTTTGCTGCACCTGGCCCGCGATGAGCGCACGTGGCGGTCCGAGCGCCGGACGGCCGAACGGCTCGCCGCGATCGGCGTGCGCTCCGAGGAACTCGACCCCGCCGCGCTGGTGCGGGTCGAACCCGGCCTGGCCGACGGGTTCGCGGGCGCCATCCACTTCCCCGACGACGGCGCGCTCGACCCGGAGCGCACGTTCGCCGCCATCGCCGCGGCCGCCGTGCGGCACGGGGCCGTGTACCGGCAGGCGACGGTGACCGGTGTCGTCCGGTTCGGGCGCCGGGTCGCGGCGGTGAAGACCGACCGCGGGCTCGTCGGCGGTCGCACGTTCGTGATCGCCGCGGGCGCTCGGAGCGCGCGCGTCGGCCGCCTGTTCGGCGTCCGACTCCCGGTCGAGGCCGCCTACGGCTGGAGCCTCACCGTGCCGACCGCCGGCCCGCTGCTCGCCCACGCCGCGGTGTGCGCCGACGAGCACGTCGCGATCAACGCCGGACCCGACCGCGTGCGGCTCACCGGCGGCATGGAGTTCGGCGGCCGGGCGACCGACGGGCCCGACCCGCAGGCCGTGGCGGCACTGCGTGAAGCCGCGGAACGCGCTGTGCCCGCGCTGGCCGACGTCGAGGACCCCGGCACGCCGTGGCGCGGCGCGCGCCCGATGACGCCCAGCGGCCTCCCGGTGATCCGCGCGGTGGGTGACAACGTCATCGCGGCCACCGGCCACGGCACGCTCGGCATGACGCTCGGCCCGGCCACCGGCCGGATCGTGGAACACCTGGTGCGGTGGCCGCAATCCTCACCGCGTTTCGCCCGGCCCAGGTAGACCCTCGCGGCGCCGTGGGGAGGCGATACCGCGATGAATCGCCCTGAACGGCACGAAACTCGGCAAGGGTTGGCCAGCACCTCGTCCTACCCGGCGTGCGGCGCGCATCCGGCGGATGATCCCAGTTCGCAGGACGACGAGCTGGAGGTTCCCGATGAGCCCGCACCGCGACGCCGTCGTGGGCGACGCGCACAACGACCTGCTGATGCTGGTCGTGCGCCGTCCCCGCGCCGCGTGGGCCGCGTACTTCCGCGACCACTGGTACCCGCAGCTGCGCGAGGGCGGGGTCGACCTGCAGGTGCTGCCGGTGTTCATCGACCACGAGTTCCGGCCGGAGGGGGCGCTGCGCGAGACGCTGCGGATGGTCGAGGCCGCGCACCGGATCGCCGAGGGCAACGCCGACGTCGTCGCGCTGTGCCGGACGGGACCGGAGATCGACGCGGCGCTGGCGTCCGGGCGGATGGCGCTCGTGCTGGCGCTGGAGGGGTGTCCGCAGGTCGACGACGACCTGGAGCTGCTGCAGACCCTCGCGCGGCTGGGCGTGCGGGTGGTGTCGTTCACGCACTTCGGCCGGTCGATGCTCGCCGACGGCTCCGCCGAGGACGCCACCGGCAGCAGGCTGACCCGGTCGGGCGTCGAGGCGGTCGGGCTGCTCGAAGCGCTGGACGTGCTGGTGGACGTGTCGCACCTGGGCCGGTCCGGCGTCGACCACGTGCTGGAGCTGGCGACCCGGCCGGTGATCGCCACCCACTCGTCCGCGCACGCCCTGCACCCCCACCACCGCAACCTGACCGACGAGCACCTGCGCGGCATCGCGGCCACCGGGGGGATCGTCTGCGTGAACTTCTTCGCCGGGTTCCTCACCAACGCCAAACCCGCCTTCGACCACCTGGTCGACCACATCGCCCACGTGGCGGCCGTCGCGGGGGACGACCACGTCGGGCTGGGCAGCGACTTCGTGGCGGAGGTGGTCGACGAGAAGATCCCGGCCTGCGACCGGCCGCTCGTGGTCGAGGGCATCGACGCGGAGATCGCGATCCCCGGCCTGGAGGGACCGGCGGGCCTGCCACTGGTCACCGATGCCCTGCTTCGCCGCGGCCTCCCCGAACCGCTGGTGCGCAAGGTCCTCGGCACCAACCTCCTCCGCGTACTCGGCGGAACGCCCTGCTGACCCTCACGCGGCTCAGGGGTTGGATTTGGGGGTGGGTCGGGGAATTGCCCTGAGCTGAGCGGGCCCGCGCGGTGCCACGCTTCGATCATGAAGTTCGCCGGAGCGAGTCTCCTCACCCTGCCCCTCTGCTTCGCCGCCTACGGGATCATCCGCCTGGTCGGCCGGATGGACGGCCACTACGGCCCCGGCCTCGACTGGCAGGCCGGGCACCTGGTGAACCTGGTGGGCCTGCTGCTGTTCGTGCCCGCGCTGCTCGCCCTGCGCCGCGCGCTGCCCCGCACCCGCGGTCGGGACGCGGCGATCGTGGTGACGCTCGTCGGCGTGGCCACGTCGGTGGTCCAGTTCGTGGTGGACGTCGTCGCGGGCCTGCTCGCCGCGGACCGGGCGGGGATGAACGAGGTGACCAGCCGGTTCACCGGGATTCCCGGCGTCCGCCCGGTGTTCTACGTGGTCGGCCCGCCACTGCTGTACGTGGGGCTGCTGGTGTTGCTGGTCCTGCTGGTGCGGGCGGGGACGGTGGCGTGGTGGAGCCCGGCGCTGGTGCTGGTCGGCGCGGGGCTCACGATCGTCTCCTTGAACCTGATCCCGGTCGCCGGGCTGTGCCTGCTGGTCGCACTGGCTCCGCTGGCCCGGCGGCTGTGGCACGAGCAGGCTCCCGCGCCAGCCCGGTCCGGAGCCCACGCCCGCGCGTACTGAGACGGCGCGGAGCTGTTCGGAAACCCGCAGGCAGGCCCGGTCGGTGAGGGATCACCCGGCCGGGCCTTTGTCGCTGTCCCACAAAGCGGCTGATCCGGGGCACACTCCTCGAAACGCCCCTGTCACGAGCCTGACCCCTCAGCGGACCGAGGGCGGCCGAGATCACACCACGCGTGGTGTAAGGGGTGCCGCCGGGGCGTGCTAGGGGTTGTCGAGGGCCGGTCTTTTGGCAGATCCTTACAACGCAGGGCGCCTGACACGCGTTGCGATCGCCATACCTTGTACTAGTGGGCAGCCGAGAGTGTGTACTCCGTTGCGACGGCGACGGCCGTCCTGTTCGCCGTCTTCCGAAAGGTCCCGATCAGTGTTCAGTCGTGTTGCCATCGTCAACCGTGGGGAAGCCGCGATGCGGCTCATCCACGCCGTTCGGGATCTAGCCGCGGAGTTGGGGACACGGATCGAGACCGTCGCCCTGTACACCGACTCCGACCGGACGGCCACCTTCGTTCGGGAGGCCGACCACGCCTACGACCTCGGTCCGGCGTCGGCCCGCCCCTACCTCGACCACGCCGTCCTCAAGCGCGCGCTGCTGGACACCGGGGCCGACGCGGCCTGGGTGGGCTGGGGCTTCGTCGCCGAGGACCCCACCTTCGCGGACCTGTGCGCCGAGATCGGCGTGACCTTCGTCGGTCCGAGCGCCGAGGCGATGCGCAAGCTCGGTGACAAGATCGGGTCCAAGCTGATCGCCGAGCAGGTCGGCGTGCCGGTGGCACCGTGGAGCGGCGGAGCGGTCGAGGACCTCGACACCGCGCTCAAGGCCGCACAGGACATCGGCTACCCCCTGATGCTCAAGGCGACGGCAGGCGGCGGTGGCCGGGGCATCCGCATGGTCGCCTCCGACCAGGAGCTGACGCAGGCCTACGAGCTGACCCGCCAGGAAGCCGCCCGCGCGTTCGGCAGCGGCGTCGTCTTCCTGGAACGCCTGGTCACGGGCGCGCGGCACGTCGAGGTGCAGGTGATCGCCGACGGGCAGGGCACCGCGTGGGCGCTGGGCGTGCGCGACTGCTCCGTGCAGCGGCGCAACCAGAAGATCATCGAGGAGTCCGCCTCCCCGGTGCTGGCCCCGCACCAGGTCGCCGAGCTGAAGGCGTCGGCCGAACGGCTCGTGCTCGCCGTGGACTACCAGGGCGCGGGCACCGTCGAGTTCCTCTACCACCCCGGCGAGAAGCTGTTCGCGTTCCTGGAGGTCAACACGCGCCTCCAGGTCGAGCACCCGATCACCGAGATCACCACCGGCGTCGACCTGGTCAAGGCGCAGCTGCACGTCGCGTCGGGCGGCAAGCTCGAAGGCGACGCGCCCGCCGAGTTCGGCCACGCCGTGGAGGCCCGGCTCAACGCCGAGGACCCCGACCGCGACTTCGCCCCCTCACCGGGCAAGATCGTCCGCCTGTCCCTGCCCAGTGGCCCCGGCATCCGGGTCGACACCGGGTTCAGCGAGGGCGACACCATCCCCGCCGACTTCGACTCGATGATCGCCAAGATCATCGCCCACGGCCGCGACCGCACCGAGGCGCTCGCCCGGCTGCGCCGCGCGATGAGCCAGACGACGGTCATCATCGCGGGCGGCGTGACGAACAAGAGCTTCGTCCGCGACCTGCTCGACGAACCCGCCGTCATCGACGGCTCGGCCGACACCGGCTGGATCGACCGCGTCCGCTCCCAGGGCGGCCTCGTGTCGCACAAGAACTCGGCCGTCGCGCTGATCGCCGCCGCCATCGAGGCCTACGAGGACGAGGAGGCCGTCGCGCGGCAGCGCCTGCTGACCACCGCGCACGGCGGCCGTCCCCAGTCCCAGCACGAGACCGGCCGCGCGCTCGAACTCAAGCTGCGCGACGTCGGCTACCGCGTCCAGGTGTCCCGCGTCGGCCGCCACCGCTTCCGCGTCGGCGTCTCCGCGAGCGGCCCCGAGCACACGGCCGACGTGGACGTGGAGCGCTTCGACGCCCACTCCGGCCAGCTCATCGTCAACGGCGTCCGCTTCCGCGTGGTCACGGGCACGCACGGTCCCGTCCACCAGGTCGAGGTCGACGGCGTCACGCACCGCATCAGCCGCGACGAGGGCGGCGTGCTGCGCTCGCCCGTCCCCGCGCTGGTGGTGGCCACGCCGCTGGTCGTCGGCGACGAGGTCGAGGCCGGTGCGCCGCTGCTCGTGCTGGAGAGCATGAAGATGGAGACGGTGCTGCGCGCGCCGTTCCGCGGCAGGCTCCGCGAACTGGCGGTGCAGGTCGGCAGCCAGGTCGAGTCCGGCGCCCGGCTGCTGCGACTGGAACCCGTCAGCGACGACGAGGTGGCCACGCCCGCCGCCGCGGCCCCGGCCGCCGCGCTGGAACTGCCAGCCGAGCCGCTCGACATCCCGGCCGAGGCACGGGTCGCACGCGGTCTGCAGGGGCTGCGCAGCCTGCTGCTCGGCTTCGACGTCGACCCGGTCGACGCGGGCCGCCTGCTCGGCGACTACCTCGCCGCCCGCAAGGACCTCACCAGCTCCGGCCAGCGCGCGCTGGTGGGGGAGAGCGCGCTCGTGCAGCTCTTCGCCGACCTGTGCGAGCTGAGCCGCAACCGGCCCGTCGGCGAGGAGTCGAAGCCCGACTCCTCGGTGCACAGCCCGCGCGAGTACTTCCACACCTACCTGCAAAGCCTGGACGCGGACCGGGCAGGCCTGTCGGAGAGCTTCCGCCAGCGGCTCACCCACGTGCTCTCGCACTACGGCGTCGAAGGCCTGGACCGCACGCCGGAGCTGGAGGACGCGGTCTTCCGCATCTTCCTCGCCCAGCAGCGCTCCTCGTCCGACGTCGCGGTGGTGACCACGCTGCTGCGCCAGTGGCTGACCGAAGGGCCGCCCCCCGAGGCGGACCGCATCACCGTCGGTCTCGCGCTGGAGCACCTGGTCGCCGCGACGCAGGTCCGCTTCCCGGCCGTGGCCGACCTGGCCCGCGGCGTCGTGTTCGGCTGGTTCGCCCAGCCGCTGCTGCGCCGCACCCGCGCCAAGGTCTACAGCGGCGTCCGCAAGCACCTGCGCCACCTCGACGTGCACCCGGATGCCGAGGACCGCGCCGAGCGGATCTCCGCCATGGTCGCCAGCGCGGAACCGCTGGTTCGCCTCGTCGGCCAGCGCTTCGGCCGCGTGGGCGCGAACCCGGTGGCGCTGCTGGAGGTACTGACCCGCCGCTACTACGGCAACCGCGCGCTGAGCGACGTCCGGGCGACCGAGGTCGCGGGCTGCACGTTCGTCGTCGCGGAGCACCACACGGAAGCGGGTGCGGGCCGGGTCGTCACCGCGGCCGTCGACTTCCCGTCGCTGCCCAACGCCGTGCGCGCCGTCGGCGAGTTCGCGCAGGACGGTGACGTGGTCGCCGACCTCTACCTGACGTGGGTCGACGGTCCGACCGACACCGACGCGATGGCCGCGAAGCTCGGCGAGGTGCTGGCCGCCCAGCACCCGTCGGAGCGGATCGGCCGGATCACCACGACCGTCGCGGGCGACAGCGGCGCCGTGATGCACCACCACTTCACGTTCCGGTCCGGCCCGGACGGCTTCACCGAGGAGCGGCTGCTCCGCGGCCTGCACCCGCGCATCGCCGAGCGGATGCAGCTCGAACGGCTGCGCGAGTTCGACCTCACCCGGCTGGCGTCGCCCGACGAGGAGGTCTACCTCTTCCGCGCCACGGCGAAGCAGAACCCGTCCGACGAGCGCCTGGTTGCGCTGGGCCAGGTCCGCGACCTGACCCCGCTGCGCGACGACGATGGCAGGCTCGTGGCGCTGCCCGCGGCCGAGGACATCCTGGCGACCTGCCTCGACGCGATCCGCCGGGCGAAGAAACCGGGCGCCAAGCCGTCCGCCACCAACCGGATCGTCATCTACGTGTGGCCGCCGACCGACCTCAGCCCGGAAGACCTGAACGCCGTGGCCAAGCGCGTCATGCCGACGACCGCGGGCGCGGGCCTGGAAGAGGTGCTGCTCCTCGGCCGTCGCCGGGACGCGGCGACCGGTGAACTGGCCGACATCGCCGTCCGCATCGGCTTCGACGTCGGCACGGGCATCCGGGTGTCGGTGGTGCAGCCGCCGACCGAGCCCATCGAGCCGCTGGACGACTACCGCCAGGAGGTGCTGCGCGCCCACAGCCGCGGCACGGTGTACCCGTACGAGCTGACCAGCATGCTCGCCGGGCCGTTCGGCACGTTCCAGGAGTACGACCTGGACTCGTCGACGGGCAAGCTCCTCGCCACCGACCGGCCGCGCGGCCGCAACACCGCCGCGCTCGTCGCCGGTGTCGTCACCACGCCGACCCCGCGCCACCCGGAGGGCATGGCCCGCGTCGTGCTGCTGGGCGACCCGACGAAGGCGCTCGGCGCGCTGTCCGAGCCGGAGTGCGCGCGGGTCATCGCCGCGCTGGACCTCGCGGAGGAACTGCGGGTCCCGCTGGAGTGGTTCGCGCTCTCCGCGGGCGCCCGGATCTCCATGGCCTCCGGCACGGAGAACATGGACTGGGTGGCGGCCGCGCTCAAGCGGATCGTGAACTTCACCCAGGACGGTGGCGAGATCAACATCGTCGTCGCGGGCATCAACGTCGGCGCCCAGCCGTACTGGAACGCCGAAGCCACGATGCTCATGCACACCAAGGGCATCCTGGTCATGACGCCGGACTCCGCGATGGTGCTGACCGGCAAGCAGTCGCTCGACTTCTCCGGTGGCGTCTCGGCCGAGGACAACCACGGCATCGGCGGCTACGACCGGATCATGGGTCCGAACGGCCAGGCCCAGTACTGGGCGCCGGACCTGCGCGCCGCGCGCGAAGTGCTGATGTCGCACTACGACCACAGCTACGTCGCACCCGGCGAGTCCGGTCCGCGCCCGACCACCACGACCGACCCGGTCGACCGTGACGTCACGCCGTTCCCGCACGCCGTGCCGGACAGCGAGTTCACGACGGTGGGCCAGATCTTCTCGTCCGAGTTCAACCCGGATCGCAAGAAGCCGTTCGACATCCGCACGGTGATGCGCGCGCTGTCCGACCAGGACCACCCGGTCCTGGAGCGCTGGGCGGGCATGGCCGACGCGGAAACGGCCGCCGTGCAGGACGTCCACCTCGGCGGCAGGCCGGTGTGCCTGCTCGGCATCGAGTCCCGTTCGGTGCCGCGCCGCGGCTTCCCGCCCACCGACGGCCCGGACACCTACACCGCGGGCACGCTGTTCCCGCGGTCGTCGAAGAAGGCCGCACGGGCGATCAACGCGGCCAGCGGCAACCGGCCACTGGTCGTGCTGGCGAACCTGTCCGGCTTCGACGGCTCGCCCGAGTCGATGCGCAAGCTCCAGCTGGAGTACGGCGCCGAGATCGGCCGCGCGGTGGTGAACTTCCAGGGCCCCATCGTGTTCTGCGTGATCTCGCGCTACCACGGCGGTGCGTTCGTGGTGTTCTCCAAGGCGCTCAACCCGAACATGACCGTGCTCGCGGTCGAGGGCTCGTTCGCCTCGGTCATCGGCGGCGCCCCCGCCGCGGCCGTGGTGTTCGCCCGCGACGTCGACAAGCGCACCGGCAACGACCCGCGGGTCCGTGAAGCCGAGGCACTCGTGGCGGGTTCGTCCGGCGGCGAGCGGGCCTCGCTGGCGGCCGAACTGGCCGACATCCGCCAGACCGTGCGGTCGGAGAAGCTCAGCGAGGTGGCCACCGAGTTCGACCGCGTGCACAGCGTTCAGCGCGCCGTGGACGTCGGCTCGGTCGACGCGATCATCAGCTGCGCCGAACTCCGGCCGCGGATCATCTCGGCGATCGAGAACGGCCTGAAGTAAACCTTCCCTC
>JBDSAJ010000493.1:0-9369 GCA_039922235.1 Umezawaea sp. | reverse complement strand
CTCGTCGGTGAGCTGGGCGAGGACACGATCGACTTCCGGCCCAACTACGACGGGTCGCTGCAAGAGCCGTCGGTGCTGCCTGCGGCGTTCCCGAACCTGCTGGTCAACGGGACGTCGGGCATCGCGGACGTCAAGGACCTCACCGACCGGGAGAACGGCATCCGGCTGGTCGTCGAGTGCAAGGTCGGCGTGAACCCGCAGGCGCTGCTCGCCGACCTGTACCGGCTGACGCCCATGGAGCAGTCGTTCGGCATCAACAACCTGGTGCTGGTCGAGGGCCAGCCGCAGACGCTGGGCCTCAAGGCGCTGCTGGAGGTGTTCCTCTCCCACCGGTACGACGTGGTGACGCGGCGGACCAAGTTCCGCCGCCGCAAGCGCGAAGACCGGTTGCACCTGGTCGAAGGCCTGCTGAAGGCACTGCTGGACATCGACAAGGTCATCAGGCTGATCCGCGACAGCGAGAACGCGCAGGCCGCGAAGGACGGCCTGATGGCGCGGTTCAAGCTGTCCGAGATCCAGGCGACCTACATCCTGGACACGCCGCTGCGCAGGCTCACCAAGTTCGACCGCATCGAGCTGGAGGCCGAGCAGGAGCGGCTGAGCGCCGAGATCGCCGAGCTGACCAAGATCCTGGACGACGATTCGGTGCTGAAGAAGCTCGTGTCGACCGAACTCGCCTCGGTGGCGAAGGAACTGACGACCGTGCGGCGCACCTCGCTGATCGACGGCGACCTGAAGGAGGTCCTCGCGGCGTCCAAGCCCGCCGGGCCGCTGGAGGTCGCGGACGACCCGTGCCAGGTGATCCTCTCGGCGACCGGGCTGGTCGCGCGGACCGCGGCGGAGTCGGAGGAGGCGTCGGAGGCCAAGCGCCGCAAGGGCCGCACCCGGCACGACGCGGTCGCGGCCGTGGTGCACTCGACCGCCCGCGGCCAGATCCTGCTGGTCACGAACCTCGGGCGGGCGTTCAAGACGGACGTGCTGCCGCTGCCGGTGCTGCCGGAGCAGATCGGCACGGTGTCGCTGTCGGGCGGCATGGCCGCGAGCGAGCTGCTGCCGCTGGAGAAGGGCGAGAAGGTCGTCGGCATCGCGCCGCTCGGCGAACCCGACCCGACGTCGCCGGGCCTGGCGATCGGCACCCGGCAGGGCGTGGTGAAGGTGTGCGCGCCGGAGTGGCCGGTGCGGTCGGACGAGTTCGAGGTGATCAGCCTCAAGGACGGCGACGAGATCGTCGGCGCGACCTGGCTGACCGACGGCACGGAAACGCTCGCGTTCGTCACGTCGGACTCGTCGCTGCTGCGGTACGCCGCGTCGCTGGTGCGGCCGCAGGGCCTCAAGGGCGGCGGCATGGCCGGGATCAACGTGGGAGCGGATGCACGGGTGGTGTTCTTCGGGGCGATCCGCGCGGACGACGAGACGCACGGCGAGTCGATGGTGGTCACCTCCAGCGGGCAGAGCGTGAAGGTGACACCGTTCAACGAGTACCCCGCGAAGGGGCGTGCGACCGGTGGTGTGCGGTCGCAGCGGTTCCTGCGCGGGGAGACGGAGCTGGTGCTGGCGTGGATCGGGCCGCGGCCGGCGGGGGCGTCGAGGAGCGGCGTGCCCGTGGAACTGCCCGAGGTCGACCAGCGGCGGGACGCGTCCGGGGCACCGCACCCCGGTCCGGACGTCGTGGGGCACGTGATCGAACGGGGCTGAGCGGGATCGCTCTCGGGTGTTGGTCGGGCCGGCACCCGAGAGCGTCAGGCCAGCAGGTGGTAGACCTCGGTTTCGAGTTCGGCGGGGTCGGCTCGATGGGGGCCGTAGACCTCCCAGCGCGGCCCGGCGGGCTGTCGCCCGTGCTCGGCACACCACCGCGCCACGGCTCGGTGCGCCGATCCCAGGCCTTCGTACCCGCCGCGGTGGACGGTCATCGCCACCGTCCCCGCGGGCAGCGTCGACGTCACCACCCGGCCGCTCACCCGCGTCGTCCCGTGCCGCTCGACCCCGACCTCGACGTTGGGCACGTCATCCCGGTACAGCATCACGTTGCGGCAGCCCCGGTCGATCCCCTGCGCGCGCAGGCACGCCCAGACCTCGTCCAGCAAGCCCTTCCACAGCGACGGGAACACCTGCCACGTGGTCGTCGCCGCGACGACGACGGTCGAACGCGGCCCAACGGTGACCATCTGCACCACGTGGTCCATCGATCCGCTCCGGGCTAGCCTGGTGACCTGGTGTCGGTGGCAGGGCCGAGACTAGCCGGGAGGTCTGGGATGAGCCGGATCAACGACGTCGGCGGGATGCAGGGGTTCCCGCCGATCGAGCAGGAACTCGACGAGCCTCCCTTCCACGCCGACTGGGAGGCGCACGTGTTCACGATGAACAGCGCGCTCATCGGCAAGGGCGTCTACAACCTCGACGAGTTCCGCGACGCCGTGGAACGGCTGCCGCCACAGGAGTACCTGGAGTCGTCGTACTACGAGCGGTGGTTCCGCGCGATCACGACGCTGCTCGTGGAGAAGGGCGTGTGCACGGCCGAGGAGATCGCCGGTGCCTGACCTGTACGCGCCGGGTGACCGCGTCCGCACCTCGCACGCCGACCCGCCGCACCACAGCAGGCTGCCGCGCTATGCCCGTGGCGCGGTCGGCACGGTGGTCGAACGCGAGGGCGACCACCCCTTGGCCGACGACCGGTCCCGCGGCCTGCCCGCGGCGCCCGAGCCGGTGTACACCGTGCGCTTCGCCGCGCGGGACCTGTTCGGGGAGGGCGACCACTCGGTCACCCTCGCGATCTGGGAGAGCTACCTGGAGGCGGGATGAGCGGGGACCACACCGGCGCGAACGCCGCGCTGGCCGCGCGGGTGCGCCACGTCGAGGCGCTGCTGGAGCAGCGCGGTCTCGTGGACACCGAGGCGCTCGACCGCGCCATGGAGGCGTTCCTGACCAGGGCCACCCCGGACAACGGCGCCCGCCTGGTCGCCAGGGCGTGGCTCGACGACGGCTTCCGCGGCCGCCTGCTGGCCGACGGCAACTCCGCCATCACCGAGGCGGGCTTGTCGATGCGCGGCGGCCTCCAGGAACAGCGGCTCAAGGTCGTGGAGAACACCGCGACCAGGCACAACGTGATCGTCTGCACCCTCTGCTCGTGCTACCCGATCGCGCTGCTCGGGCCGTCGCCGACCTGGTACAAGAGCGAGGCCTACCGCTCCCGCGTCGTTCGCGACCCGCGGTCGGTGCTCGCCGAGTTCGACTTCCACCCCCCGGAGGACGTGTCGATCACGGTCTGGGACTCCAGCGCCGAAACCCGCTTCATGGTCCTCCCCGTCCGCCCGGACGGCACCGATGACCTGGAGGAGCGCGCGCTGGCCGACCTCGTGACCCGCAACGGCCTGATCGGCGTCGCACCGGTGTGAGCGGGCAGCTGCCCGCTCACACCGGGTGCTAGGTCTGGGTGTTGATCAGCCAGACCCCGTTCTGCAGGACCAGGGTGTAGGTGTGCGACTCCACGCGCGGGGCACCGTTCTCGGTGTAGGTGAGGGTCGCGCTCACGGTGTTGGGGGACTGCTCGACCACGTCGGAGACGACGACGGCGCTGAACTTGCTCCAGAAGGCGCTGTAGTCGGCGAACGACGGAGCCAGCGCCTGCTTGAAGTCGTTGGTCAGCCGCGCGTACCCGGCTTCCTGGTTGCCGGGCAGCAGGGCGAAGTAGTCCTTCACTCCCTGCCCGGCGCTGCCTGGGGACGCGGGCGGGGCGCTGGTGGTGGTCGTCGGTGTGGACGACGTCGGCACGGTGGTCGTCGTCGCCTGGGTGGTGTCGGTAGCGGAGGTTTGTGCCGGGGGCTGCTCGGCCGGTGTCGTCGTCGCGGTCGCGGACGTGGTGTTCGACCCGCTGTCCTGGGTCGTTTGCGGGGACTTGTCCCGGTTGGCGAACGCGAACGCCGCACCCACGATGGCGATCAGCAGCACTATGACGCCGACCAAGCCGAAGATGGCGCGTTTTCGCCGCTTCTCCTCGTCCTCTGTGGATGGTGGAGAGGTGGCGGGCACCGGTTCGGTGGACGAAGCGGGCGAAACCGATGGGGCAGCCGAATCGGACAAGTCGGCCGCGACGGGGGCCGGGGGCGCTTCCGCCACCAGCGTCGGCGTCGGCTGGGAGATCTCGGCCAGCACGGCCAGTTCCTCGGCGGCCTCGGCCATCGTCGGCCTGGTCTCCGGGTCGGGGTCCAGCAGCCGGAGCAGCACGGGCGTGAGGGTGCCCGCCTGCTCCGGCGGGCGGATGACACCCTCGGCGACGCGGTGCAACTGGGCGATCGAGTTCTCGGAGATGCCGAACGGCGGCGTGCCCTCGACGGCGTTGTACAGCGTGGCGCCCAGGGAGAAGACGTCCGACGGGTAGCCGCCGTCCTCGCCCTTGGCGATCTCGGGGGAGAAGAACGCGGGCGTGCCGACGGACCGACCGGTCGCGGTGGCCGTGGCGTCGTCCACGGCGCGCGAGATGCCGAAGTCGGAGATCTTCACCGCGCCGGAGTCGCCGAGCAGCACGTTGCCGGGCTTGACGTCCCGGTGCACCACGGAAACCTTGTGCGCGGCGGCCAGCGCAGCGGCGAGCTGCCCGCCGATGCGGACCACGTCGTCCACCGGCAGCGGGCCGGATTCGGCGAGCACGGCGGCCAAGCTCCTGGACGGCAGGTACTCCATGATCAGCCACGGCTGCCCGTCGTCCTCGACGACGTCGTAGACGGCGATCGCGTTGGGGTGCTGCAACCTCGCGGCGATCCGGGCTTCGCGCATGGCGCGGCGACGGGCCTGTGCGGCCTGCTTCTCGTCGAGATGAGAGGGCAGCAGCAGTTCCTTCACCGCGACGACGCGGTCCAACCGAAGGTCGCGTGCGAGCCACACCACGCCCATGGCTCCACTGCCCACGCGCTCGGTCAGCTCATAACGCCCGGCGACCCGCCGGTTTTCCTCGCTCACGTGCGACTCCCGGGACTGGCCAACGCTGACGGTAGGGCAATGTTAGTGGGGTGCCTCCGAGGCTGATCGAATGAGGCCGACAGAATGGCCCGGATCGAAGCCAAGGGGGAATGAATCCGGTGTCCGAACAGCCGAACGCGGGGGACGCGCGTCCGAAGCGCAAGAAGGTCTGGCGTCGCATCCGCAGGACCGGCTACCTGGTGCTGGCACTGGTGGTGCTCGCACCGGTCGCGGCGTTCGCCGTCGTCAACCAGGCCGTCGAGATCCCCAGCCCGACCGAGATCTCCGCGCGGCAGGACAAGGCCGTGCGGATCCTGTACGCCGACGGCAGCCTGATGACCACGATCGCGCCGCAGGGCGCCAACCGCGAACTGATCTCCGGTCCCGTGCCGGACGTCGTGAAGTACGCGGTGCTGGCCGCCGAGCAGCCGGACTTCGACCAGGCGTCGACATTCGACTTCGAGTCCGGCATCGCCAAGCAGTACCTCCGGCTCGTCACCAAGCCCGACGACAACACCTGGCGCCGCCGGTTCACCGAACTGGTGACCGCGCACAAGCTGATGAGCGAGTACAGCAAGGACGTCATCCTCACCAGCTACCTGGACACCGTCTACTTGGGCCGATCGGCCTTCGGGTTCGTCACGGCGGCGCGGATGTACTACGGCAAGGAGTGGAACAAGCTGACCGGGACGGAGGCCGCGATGATCGCGGGTCTCATCCGCGAGCCCTCGCGGTCCGAGGACACGGCCTACGCCACCGCCCGCTGGACCGCCGTCATGGACACCATGGCCGGTCGCGGCTGGATCACCCCCGACTACCGCGCCGAGCAGTCGTTCCCGACGCCGCTGCCGGTGGAGAGGACCAGGAACCAGGCACTGGAAGGCGTTCGGGCGCACATCCAGAACCAGGTCAAGCGCGAGTTGGAGGAGAACGGCTTCCCCCTGGAGCGCGCACTGCAGCAGGGTCTCGTCGTGCACACGACCATCGACCCGAAGGCGCAGCAGGCGGCCGAGGCCGCGGTGGCCGAGGTCATGGCCGGTCAGCCCGCGGCACTGCGCCAGTCGCTGACCGCCGTCGACCCGACCAAGGGCGCGGTGCGGGCCTACTGGGCGGGGAGCGACGGGACGGGCGTCGACTATTCTCGGGAAACGCTCCAGGTGCCCGGCACCACCTTCCTCACCTTCGACCTGACGGCGGCGCTGCAGCAGGGCATCGGCGTCGGCGCGAAGTTCGACGGCACGTCACCGCGCGACTTCGTCGGCAGGACGATGCACAACCGCGGCGGCGACCAGACGTGCGGCAAGGAGTGCGCGCTGCGGACGGCCATGGAGAAGGACCTCATCACCCCGTTCTACGAACTCGTCCTCACCGGGACGGGCACGAGCCAGGTCGCAGGCGCGGCGAGGGCCGCGGGCATCCCGTCCGCCGTGACGGTCGGGAACATCCGCCGCGACCTGCTGACGAATGAGACCGGCGGTGCCCCGGACGCCGACATCGCGGTCGGCGGGGGCAAGACGCTGATCCGCCCGTTCGACCTGGCGGTCGCCTACGGGACGTACGCCGCCGACGGCGTCTACCACGAGCCGTACTTCGTCGAGCGGGTCGAGGTGGCCGACGCCAAGGTGGTCTACCAGCACGCGGACTCGGCGCGGACCGCGTTCGACGGCGACGCGGCGAAGAGCAAGGCGATCGCGGGCAACGTCACCGCCGTGCTCAAGTCGATCCCGGTGGCGGCGAAGATCCCGTGCGCGAACCGGGAGTGCGCGGGCAAGCCGGGTGTGCATACGGTGCCCAACTCCACCGTCGAGTTCACCAACGCCTGGATGGCCGGCTACACGCCGTCGCTCGCGGCGGCCGTGTGGATGGGCACCGACTCGGGCACCGAGGCGCTGAGGAACAGCGAGGGCACGCTGGTCGACGGCGCGGGTCTGCCCGGCGAGATCTGGCGCCGGTTCATGGACAAGGCGCTGGAGAGCACGCCCGCCGTGCCGTTCCCGGCGCCCACGCCGATCGGCCTGGTCGAGTAGGGCTCACCGCGCACGACGAGCCGTCGGCCCGTTAGGTTTCGGGTATGAACGAGACCCCCGACATCAAACCGCGCAGTCGCGACGTCACCGACGGCCTGGAGCGCACCGCCGCGCGCGGGATGCTCCGGGCCGTCGGCATGGGCGACGAGGACTGGGTGAAGCCCCAGATCGGCGTCGCCTCCTCGTGGAACGAGATCACCCCGTGCAACCTCTCGCTGGACCGGCTGGCGAAGGCCAGCAAGGACGGTGTGCACGCGGCGGGCGGGTACCCGCTGGAGTTCGGCACCATCTCGGTGTCCGACGGCATCTCCATGGGCCACGAGGGCATGCACTTCTCGCTGGTGTCGCGGGAGGTGATCGCGGACAGCGTGGAGACGGTGATGCAGGCCGAGCGGCTCGACGGCTCGGTGCTGCTCGCGGGTTGCGACAAGTCGCTGCCGGGCATGCTGATGGCGGCGGCACGGCTCGACCTGGCGAGCGTGTTCCTCTACGCGGGCTCGATCCTGCCCGGCCGGGTCACGCTGTCGGACGGCGCCGAGCGCGAGGTGACGATCATCGACGCCTTCGAGGCCGTCGGCGCGTGTGCGCGCGGCCTGATGAGCCGTGAGGACGTCGACCTGATCGAACGCGCGATCTGCCCCGGTGAGGGCGCGTGCGGCGGCATGTACACGGCGAACACGATGGCCAGCGCCGCCGAGGCGCTGGGGATGTCGCTGCCCGGCAGTGCCGCGCCGCCCGCGACCGACCGGCGCCGCGACGGGTACGCCCGCCGGTCCGGCCAGGCCGTGGTGGAGATGCTGCGCAAGGGCATCACCGCGCGGCAGATCATGACCCGCGAGGCGTTCGAGAACGCGATCGCCGTGGTCATGGCGTTCGGCGGCTCCACGAACGCCGTGCTGCACCTGCTGGCCATCGCCTACGAGGCCGAGGTCGAGCTGAGCCTGGACGACTTCGTGCGCGTCGGCGCGAAGGTGCCGCACCTGGCGGACGTGAAGCCGTTCGGCAGGCACGTCATGACCGACGTCGACCGGATCGGCGGCGTGCCCGTGGTGATGAAGGCGCTGCTGGACGCCGGGCTCCTGCACGGCGACTGCTGGACCGTGACCGGCCGCACCGTGGCCGAGAACCTGGCGGACATCGCGCCGCCCGACCCCGACGGCACCGTGCTGCGCGCGATGGACAAGCCGATCCACCGCACCGGCGGCATCACCATCCTGAAGGGCTCGCTGGCCCCGGAGGGCGCGGTCGTCAAGTCCGCGGGCTTCGACTCCGACGTGTTCACCGGCACCGCGCGGGTGTTCGACCGCGAGCGCGCCGCGATGGACGCGCTGGAGGACGGCACGATCACCGCGGGCGATGTCGTCGTCATCCGCTACGAGGGCCCGAAGGGGGGGCCGGGGATGCGCGAGATGCTGGCGATCACCGCCGCGATCAAGGGCGCCGGGCTCGGCAAGGACGTGCTGCTGCTCACCGACGGCCGGTTCTCCGGCGGCACGACCGGGCTGTGCGTCGGCCACGTCGCCCCGGAAGCCGCGGACGGCGGCCCCATCGCGTTCGTCCGCGACGGCGACCCCGTCCGGCTCGACGTCGCCACCGGCACGCTCGACCTGGAGGTCGACGAGGCCGAGCTGGCCGCCCGCCGCGAGGGCTGGGCGCCGCTGCCCGCCCGCTACCAGCGCGGCGTCCTGGCCAAGTACGCGAAGCTGGTCGGGTCCGCTTCCGGCGGGGCCGTCTGCGGCTAGACCAGGCTTGACAACAGCCTGACAAACATCGGCGATGGGGTTCGTGGTGTCTTCGGAGATGCCGCGGACCCCATTTTGGTGTATGTCCCTTCTTGACCGTTTCCGCGCATCGAGTGGATGCTGCGGATCGGTGCGAAAATAGCGATCGGCTAACTCGATCAAGTTCACAAGAACGGGTTCACTCGACTGGGCTACGCCATCCGATCGTGTGAACGGTCAAAAAGCCTCGGCGAAGTCCGGATTGTCCGACGGCGTCCTGGGTAACACCGGTGTTCCGCTCTGAACGGTTTTGGTCACGAACCCGTCCCGATTGGGAGATGACCCGGTCGTGAGGGTCAAGATATAGGGCAGGAAGGTGCGGGATCGGCCATGAGGCTCGCCGCCACCGCTCGGTGCACGTGACTAACACGCTGGTCAGATGGTGCTGGGCGCTCAAGGCGTGGGGCGGTCCCATCATCGGGGGTGGGCGTGTTTAATCTCTTCGCCAGAAGCGGGTGCAGCGGGTAAGGCCCGGCCCGCACGTCAACGTCGCACCGCACCGGAAGGACTGAGCACAGGTGACCGGATTCCTGTTGCGACGGCTGGTCAACTACGTAGTGCTGGCGTTCGTCGCGACGTTCCTGGCCTTCAGTCTGGCCTCCATCACA
>JBDSAJ010000492.1:0-16524 GCA_039922235.1 Umezawaea sp. | reverse complement strand
CGAGCCGACTTGGAACGCCTGGTGGGCATGGCGGCCCAGCGGGTGGTCGCGGCCAGCGGCGAAGAGGTGTTCGAACTCGTGCGGATGGGCGTCGACCGGTCCCGGATATCGCTGGTGCCGTTCGCGGTGGACGTCGACCGCTTCCGCCCGGACGGCCGACCGGAACGATCCGGACGCAGGCGCCGCCTGCTGGCCATCGGCGACATGGTGCCGCACAGCGGTTTCCACACCGCCATCAGCGCACTCGCCCAGGTCCCCGACGCGGAACTCGTGATCGCGGGCCGGTGCAGGCACACCGACCCGCGCGAAGACCCGGAAGTACGCCGCCTGGTCCACCACGCGCGCAGGCTGGGCGTGGCGCACAGGGTGTCCCTGATCGGTCCCGTGGACCGCGCCAGGATGCCCGCCGTGCTGCGCTCGGCCGACGTGCTCGTCTGCCCTCAGTGGTACGAACCGCTGGGCGCCACCGCCCTGCAGGCCATGGCCTGCGGCGTACCGGTGGTGGCCTCAGCCGTCGGCGCGCTGAGCGACCTCGTGGTGGACGACGTCACCGGCCTGCTCGTGCCACCTCGCGACCACCGTGCGCTCGGCAACGAACTGCGCGAACTGCTGACCGACCGAACCCGCTGCCAGATGTACTCGATCGCGGGCGCGGACCGCGCACGGGCCCGCTACTCCTGGGACCGCATCGCGGCGGAAACCGTGATGGCCTACGACAAGGCCCGCGCCCGCATCAGTGCGGCTTCAGTCGAGGGACGCTGAGGCGCTCGTTCCGCAGTGGACGGATCGGCACCGGCAGGGCTTCCGCAAAAAGCGGGGAAGTCGTTGTGCACCAACGACTTCCCCGCTTTTTCGGACCAGCCGGGGGGTGACGACCTCGAGCACCGCTCACAAGCAACGCGGACCGCGGCGAGAACCGCACCTGCCGGGAAGCCACCATCCCGGTCGGACGATCGGTCAGGCGTCGATCTGCTTGGTCTCCGACTGCCGGCCGGTGATGCTGATCCTGCGCGGCTTGGCCTTCTCCGCGATCGGGATCCGCAGCGTCAGCACGCCGCGGTCGAAGTGGGAGTCGACGTTGTCGGTGTCGAGGGTGTCGCCGAGGAACAGCTGGCGGGAGAACACGCCCAGCGGTCGTTCGGCGATCTGCATCTCGACGTTTTCACCACGCTCGATCGGGCGGCGTTCCGCCTTCACCGTGAGCACGTTCCGCTTGACGTCCAGCTCGATCGCGTCGGGGTCCACGCCCGGCAGGTCGAAGGTGACCACGAACTCGTCACCGACGCGGTAGGCGTCCAGCGGCATCGACGAAGGACGTGACCACGTTCCCGGCGTGTTGCCGAAGAGCTGCTGGGTGAGCCGGTCCAGCTCGCGGAACGGATCGGTGCGCATCAACATCGTTCACCTCCGTGTTCGTCGCCTGTGTCAACGCGCACCACTTTTATAGCATGTCACCGGTTGGACGACAAGTTCCTTTGTCATCCAAGTGACGACAACTTCAGCAGCACTCCGACCAAGCGACCGCGCCCGCCGTCCCGGAGAAGACCGGGGCGGCGGGCGCGGTGGTGGGACGGCGGTCAGGTGCCGGGGCGGTCGACGTCACCGCGCCAGGCGCCCGTCTCGCGGCCGCCGCGCTTCTCGATGAAGTCCTTGAACCGCGCCAGGTCACCCTTGACGCGCAAGTCGAGGACGCCGAGCTTGTCGGCGGCGTTCTCGACGAAACCCTCGGGGTCGATGTCCATCTGGGCGGTGACCCTCGTGCGGGAGTCGCCGAGGCGGTGGAAGGTCACGACGCCCGCGTGGTCGGGGCCGCGGTCGGACCGCCACGCGACCCGCTCGTCCGGGTTCTGCTCGGTGATGGTGGCGTCGAACTCCCGCGTGACACCTGCGACCTTGAGCTTCCAGTGGGTGTGGGTGTCATCGATCTGGCGGATCTCCTCGACCCCCTCCATGAACTCCGGGAACGTCTCGAACTGCGTCCACTGGTTGTACGCGGTCGAGACGTCGACATCGACGTCGACGGACTTGGTGATGGTGCTCATCTGCTGTGCCTCCCTGGATGTCGTGAGGTGGTGGCCCCGAACCGGCTCGCGTCAGTTCGAGGCACGGGCGTGCCCGGCGACGTCGGAGGACGCCTCCTTCGCGTGCTCGGCCGTGGTCTGCGCGGCACCGCCCGCGGTCTGCTTGACCTCGTCGGCCGCTTCTTTCACGGTGTCGCCGATCTGCTCCTTCAAGCGCTGGCCGGAGTCTGCGAGTGCCTCCTTCACCGGCTCGACGTAGTCGGAGACGCGGTCGCCGATCTGCTGGACCGCGTCCTGCTCGGCCTCGGTCTTCGGCAGCAGCGAGGCCGCGAGCAGACCCGCGCCGAACGCCACCACGCCCGCGGCGAGCGGATTGCCCTGCGCCTGCTGCTTGACCTGCTGCGGCGCGCGCTGGATCGCGTGCGCGGACTGCTCTGCGGTGTCCGCGACGGTGTTCGCCGCAGTGCGAGCCTGCTCCTGCACCGCGTGGGCGGTGTCGTGTGCGCGGTCCTGCACCGTGGTGGTGGCGTGGCTGGCCGCCTGCGGAACCGTGCCCATCACTCGCTCCCTGATCGTGGTCAAGCCGCGGCGCACTCCTCTGGTGCGCCGCTGGACGATCCGCCTCGGGCTGGTGTGGTCCACGATCCGGTTCGCGTCCGCCACGAGCTCCGCGCGGGTCTGGTCGATCTCGTGCCTTATGCGGTCGGGTGACGTGCCCATTCCGCGTCCTCCTTCAGGGTCTCGAGCGTGCGTTCGGGCTTGGGGGACACCGACTTCATCCGCGAGCGGCCCGCGCTGTACAGCACTGCGCCCGCGATGCCCCACAGCACGGCGACGATCAGCGTCGCCCAGCCGAGACCCACGACGTTCGCCAGGCCGAAGGCGAGCGCGAAGCTCAGCAGCACGGCGGTCATGTAGCCCGCGAACCCGGCGGCACCGAGCATCCCGGCGGCCTTGCCCGCCTTGGACGCCTCCTCGCGGAGCTCGGCCTTCGCCAGTTCCAGTTCCTGGCGCATCAGCCGCGAGAGGTCCTGGGTGAGGTCGCCGACGAGTTGGCCCAACGACGCCTGGTCGTCCTGCGGCGGCACCGCGGCGCGGGGCAACCCCGTGTCAGGGCTGGACATGCGGCGCACCTCCAGGACGCGACGAGTACTCCGGGACGAGCGGGTCGTCCATCGGCGGGTAGACCTGCGGTGTCTGTGTGGTCTGCGGTGCCGGGGCAACCGGTGGGACCGCTGTCTCCCGCACGGGGAGGTACGGGTCCCCGCCGCTCTGCGGGACCTGTCCGACGGCGGGCCTCGTCGCGGGTTCCGCGGTGGTGCTGCCGGACGACCCGGTCGCGCTCTTCACCACCCGGCCCACCAGGAACCCGGCCACGGCGGCGCCGACGAGGAACGTGCCGGGCTTGCGCCGGGCGAAGTCCTGCGTCGCGTCGAGGACACCGCGCTCGTCCAGGTACCGGGCCGCCTGGCGGCCGGTGTCGGCCACCTGCCGGAGCGCGCCCGCGGCGGGTGAGCCCTCGGACGAGTGCTCGGCCATCGACGTCAACTCGTCGGCGAGCCGGTTGATGCCCTGCACGACCCTCTTCGCCTGGTCGTCGGCTTCCTGGCTCGCGCGCTGCCGCACGTCGTCCACGACGCGGCGGGCCTGACCCGCCGTCTCGTGAGCGACTTCCCGTGCCTGTTCCCTGGCCGTGGTCGAGACGTCCGCCGCCGCGCTCTTGGCGTGCTGGGCGACCGCGCCGCTCTCCTGCGACGCGCTGGCGGCTACCTCGCCCACCCTGCCGTCCGGTCCGGTTGACCGGCCTTGGATGTCTGTCACCGGGGTTCTCCTCAGGTCGTGTTCCTCCGGGGCTCCTCCCCTGCCAGCCAGCTACCCGCCACCGACCACTCCGAACGGAATTCCCGCTCTCCGGGTCAACCGGCGGAAATCGGGTATCCACCCCCGTTGTGCCGGGGTCCACACCGGGCACCCAGACCCGAAACCGCAGGTGGGAGCGGTGAAGTTGACCGCCGCGGCGGTGGCCGGATTCCACCCCGGTCGACATTCCCGCGGCCATTCGACGCCGTGTACGGTTGTCCTCCGAGACGAGCGCCCGTTCAAACCAGAGCGGGCGCTCGTCGCTGCTCTGGGACAGGTCGTGGGGAAACGAGGCTGGCATGGCTGACAACACCGCCGTCGACACCGCCGGGCGCACCGGGAAGGTCGGCACACCGATGGACCAGCCCGAACTGCGGCAGTTGCTGGCAGGGTTGACCGCGGTCCGCGACGGCGACTTCGGCACCCGGTTGCCCGACGACGCCGAAGGGCTGCTCGGCGAGATCGCCACCGTCTTCAACGGCATGGTCGACCAACTGTCGCTGTTCACCTCCGAGGTGACGCGCGTGGCGCGCGAGGTCGGCACCGAGGGGCGGCTGGGCGGCCAGGCCGAGGTGCCCGGCGTGTCCGGCACGTGGGAGGACCTCACCGACTCGGTGAACGCGATGGCGGGCAACCTGACCAGCCAGGTGCGCGACATCGCCCAGGTCGCCACGGCGGTCGCGCGCGGCGACCTGTCGCAGAAGATCGACGTGGACGCGCGCGGCGAGATCCTGGAGCTGAAGGAAACCGTCAACACGATGGTCGACCAGCTCTCGTCCTTCGCCGACGAGGTCACCCGCATGGCCCGCGAAGTGGGCAGCGAGGGCCGTCTCGGCGGTCAGGCGCAGGTGCCGGGCGTCGCGGGGACCTGGCGCGACCTCACCGACTCGGTGAACTTCATGGCAGGCAACCTCACCGACCAGGTCCGCAACATCGCCCAGGTGACCACGGCCGTGGCGCGGGGCGACCTGTCGCAGAAGATCACCGTGGACGCCCGCGGCGAGATCCTCGAACTGAAGAACACCATCAACACGATGGTCGACCAGCTGTCCTCGTTCGGTGACGAGGTCACTCGCATGGCCCGTGAGGTCGGCACCGAGGGCATCCTCGGCGGCCAGGCCGACGTGAAGGGCGTGTCGGGAACCTGGCGCGACCTCACCGACTCGGTGAACTTCATGGCGGGCAACCTGACGGCCCAGGTGCGGTCGATCGCCCAGGTCGCCACCGCCGTCGCCCGAGGCGACCTGTCGCAGAAGATCACGGTCACCGCGCGCGGCGAGATCCTGGAACTCAAGAACACCATCAACACCATGGTCGACCAGCTTTCCGCGTTCGCCGACGAGGTCACCCGCGTCGCCCGCGAGGTCGGCACCGAGGGACGGCTGGGCGGTCAGGCGGACGTCAAGGGCGTCTCGGGCACCTGGAAGGACCTCACCGAGTCGGTGAACGTCATGGGCGACAACCTGACCGCGCAGGTGCGGTCCATCGCCCAGGTGACCACGGCGGTGGCGCGCGGCGACCTGTCGCAGAAGATCAGGGTGGACGCGCGCGGCGAGATCCTGGAGCTGAAGGAGACCATCAACACGATGGTCGACCAGCTCTCGGCGTTCGCCGACGAGGTGACCCGCGTGTCCAGGGAGGTCGGCACCGAGGGCAACCTCGGCGGGCAGGCCACGGTGCGCGGGGTGTCGGGTACCTGGAAGGACCTGACCGACAACGTGAACGTCATGGCCTCCAACCTGACCGGCCAGGTGCGGTCCATCGCCCAGGTCGCCACCGCCGTCGCCCGCGGCGACCTGTCGCAGAAGATCACCGTCGAGGCCAAGGGCGAGGTCGCCGCGCTCGCGGGCGTGATCAACACGATGGTGGACACGCTGTCGGCGTTCGCCGACGAGGTGACCCGCGTGGCCCGCGAGGTGGGCACCGAGGGGATGCTCGGCGGGCAGGCGCGGGTGCCGAACGTGGCGGGCACGTGGAAGGACCTGACCGACAACGTCAACTCGATGGCGAACAACCTGACCAACCAGGTCCGCAACATCGCGCAGGTGACGACCGCGGTCGCGCAGGGCGACCTGACCCGCAAGATCGACGTCGACGCGCGCGGCGAGATCCTCGAACTCAAGACCACCATCAACACGATGGTCGACCAGCTGTCCGCGTTCGCCGCGGAGGTCACCCGCGTGGCCCGCGAGGTGGGCAGCGAGGGCAGGCTCGGCGGGCAGGCCGAGGTCGAGGGCGTGTCGGGCACGTGGAAGCGGCTGACCGAGAACGTCAACGGCCTGGCGGGCAACCTGACCCGGCAGGTCCGCGCGATCGCCGAGGTGACCAGCGCGGTCGCCGAGGGCGACCTGACCCGCTCGATCACCGTGGAGGCGTCGGGCGAGGTCGCCGAGCTGAAGGACAACATCAACTCGATGGTGGGGTCGCTGCGCGAGACCACCAAGGCCAACCAGGACCAGGACTGGCTCAAGTCGAACCTGGCGCGCATCTCCAGCCTGATGCAGGGCCGCCGGGACCTCGCGGTCGTCGCCGAGCTGATCATGGACGAGCTGACGCCGCTGGTGTCCGCGCAGTACGGCGGGTTCTACCTCGCCGACGACAGCCCCGACGACCCCGAGCTGCGCCTGATCAGCTCCTACGGCCACCCGGACAGCCGGGAGGACCACCGCCGCACCCGGTTCCGCCTCGGCCAGTCGCTGGTCGGCCAGGCCGCCCGCAGCCGCCGCACCATCGCGGTCGACGACGTGCCAGCGGACTACGTCACGGTGTCCTCGGGTCTCGGGCAGGCCGTGCCCGCGAGCCTGGTCGTACTGCCGATCGTGGTCGAGGAGCAGGTGCTGGGCGTCATCGAACTCGCGTCGGTGCACCGGTTCACCGCCATCCACCGCGACTTCCTCGACCAGCTCATGGAGACGGTCGGCGTCAACGTCAACACCATCGTCGCCAACGCCCGCACCGACGAACTGCTGGAGGAGTCCCAGCGCCTGGCGGCCGAGCTGCAGTCCCGCTCGGGCGAGCTGCAGAAGCGGCAGGAGGAGTTGCAGGACTCCAACGCGGAACTGGAGGAGAAGGCCGCGCTGCTGGCCACCCAGAACCGCGACATCGAGACCAAGAACCTGGAGATCGAGCAGGCCCGACAGGAGCTGGAGACACGCGCGCAGCAGTTGGCGCTGGCGTCGAAGTACAAGTCGGAGTTCCTGGCCAACATGAGCCACGAGCTGCGCACCCCGCTCAACAGCCTGCTCATCCTCGCCCAGTTGCTGGCCCAGAACCCGACCCGCAACCTCACCTCGAAGCAGGTCGAGTACGCGGGCATCATCCACTCGGCGGGCTCGGACCTGCTCCAGCTGATCAACGACATCCTCGACCTGTCCAAGGTCGAGGCGGGCAAGATGGACATCACGCCCGAGCGGGTGCCGCTGCGCAAGCTGCTGGACTACGTCGAGGCCACGTTCCGGCCGATGACGACGCAGAAGAGCCTCGGGTTCCACATCACCACGGCCCCCGGCGTGCCCGCGGACCTGCTCACCGACGACTCGCGGCTGCGGCAGGTGCTGCGCAACCTGCTGTCCAACGCGGTCAAGTTCACCGACACCGGCAGCGTCGAGCTGCACATCGACCCCGCCGACACCGCGGAGCTGCCCCCGTCCGTGCGGCGGCACGGCCAGGCCATCGCGTTCCGGGTGATCGACACCGGCATCGGCATCGCCGAGCAGCAGCTGGAGTCGATCTTCGGCGCGTTCCAGCAGGCCGACGGGACCACCAGCCGCAAGTACGGCGGCACCGGACTCGGCCTGTCCATCAGCCGGGAGCTGGCCTACCTGCTCGGCGGCATGGTGACCGCGCACAGCACGCTGGGCAGCGGCAGCACGTTCACGCTGTACCTGCCGGTCGCGCGGCCGGAGTTCCAGGCGCTGCCCACGTCCGACCACGTCCAGTCGCCCGCGGCGCTGCCCGTCGCGGACGTCCAGCCGGTCGACGAGCCCGCTGCGGGCCCGGCGCGCCAGCGCAGGCTGCTGGTCATCGAGGAACGCCCCCAGGGCCTGCTGTCCCTGGTCGCGCAGAGCGCGGTGACCGACCTGGCCGACAGCAACGACCCGCGCGGCCCGATCGAGGTCGTCACCGTCGTCGGCGCGCAGGAGGCGGCCGCCGCGCTGGCCGCGGAGGCGTGCCACTGCGTCGTGCTGGAGCTGGACATGCCCAACGGGGCGGCGCTCGCGTTCCTGGAGGCCATGGACGGCGACGCGGGCCTGGGCAACGTCCCGGTGCTGGCGCACAACAACCGGCGGCTCGCCCCGGACCAGGAGCGGCGCCTGCAGTCGCGCACCGGCACCCAGCCGCTGGAGCTGCTGTCCAGCCTGGACGAACTGCGGGAGCGCATCGCGCTGCACCTGACCGCCGAGGTGCCGGGCGACGTGCTGCCACTGGTGCGCAACGACGGTCCCGTGCTCCCCGCGCCGAGGCGCTACGACGACAAGCTCGCCGGGCGGACGGTGCTGATCGCCGACGACGACGCGCGCAACCTGTTCGCGCTGAGCAGCATCCTGGAACTGCACGGCCTGGACGTGCTGCACGCCGAGAACGGGCGGGAGGCCATCGACGTGCTGACGGCCAACCCCGAGATCGACCTGGTGCTGATGGACGTGATGATGCCCGAGATGGACGGTTACGCCGCGACCGCGGCGATCCGGTCCATGCCCGAGCACGCCGAGCTGCCGATCATCGCGGTGACCGCCAAGGCCATGCCGGGCGACCGGGAGAAGAGCCTGGACTCCGGTGCCAACGACTACGTCACCAAGCCCGTCGACTCCGACGACCTGGTCGCCTGCCTGCAGCGGTGGATCAACCGCTAGTGCGGTGACCAATCCTCGCCGGGTTTCGCGCGGCTCAGGTGGACCCCTCGCCTGAACGGCACGAAACCCGGCAGGGTCAGCGGCCACCGCACTAGACCACCCCTCCTACCTGTGACCCCGAGGAGTCCTCCCGTGCCCAGCTCCGACCTGCCCGACCGATCGGGACCCCCGACCGGGCCGCCGACCACGACGAGCCTGACCAGGCTGGCGGCCACGGTCGAGCGCCTGTCGCTGGAGATGCGGGAAGCGCACGCCATGGCGGACGGGCGTGCGCTGATCGAGATGGCCAAGGGCGTCCTCGTCGAGCGGCTGGGCTGCGGGCCCGCGGAGGCGGCGAGCCAGCTCGCGATGCTCGCCGAGCAGGCGGACGTCCCACAGCTGGAACTCGCTGCGGACGTGGTCAACCAGGCGGCGCGCGACCGGCTCACCGAAGCCGCGAGCGACCTGCTCGGCGACCTGCGCGACCGCGAGACCCACGCGGCGGAGGCCCGCCGGTCCACCGCCGTGCGGCTACGGACCGCGGAGAGCGCGGCGCTGGCGGCGAACGACACCCAGGCGGTCGCCGAGTCCCTGCTGGAGCACGCGCTGGCCCCGTTGGGCGCCAGCGCGATCGCCATCTGGTCGGCGGCGGTGGACTCGTCGCTCGGGCTGCGCGGTTCGGCGGGCTTCGCGGCCGAGGAGGCCAAGCGGTGGCACTACGTGCCGCCCGGCATCACCACGCCCGCCCGCAAGGCGCTCGTCGAACGCTCGACGGTGTGGATCTCCGACCTCGCCGAGTCCGGTCTGCCGTCGGTCGGGCGGCGCGACCTGTCCGGGGCCCGCGCGGTCGTGCCAGCGGGTTCGGGTGGCCGCATCGTCGGGGTGGTGGAGATCTGCTGGGCCGACAGCCTCCCACCGCCCGCGCCGCAGATCCGGCGGCAGGTCGAGGCGCTGGCCGAGCTCTGCGCCTACACGCTGGAGAGCGCGCAGGACGTGGCCGATGCCGCCGACCTGGCGGTCGACGAGCTGACCGACCTGGTCGACGGCCTGCTCGACCCGGCCTTCGTGCTGCGCCCGCACCTGACCCAGGCGGGCGACCTGGTCGACTTCCGCGTGCACCACGTCAACCCCCGGTTCGTCGACCTGGCGGGCAGACCGCGCAGCGAGGTGACCGGGCGGCTGTTCCTGGAGGCATACCCGCTGGCCGCGGGCGAGGGCGACCTCTTCGACAAGATCGAGCACGTGCACGCCACCGGCGAGCCGTTCCGCACCGAGCACATGGCGCTCACCGCGCTGGTCGACCAGGTGCCGCTGCACGTGACCGCGGGCGTGAGTGTCACCCGCCACGGCGGCAGCGTGCTCGTCGTGTGGCGCGTGCAGGACGAGACGACGCGCCTGGCGAACCTGCTGAACCACGCCCAGCGCCTCGGCCGCATCGGCGGCTTCGAGGAGGACGTCGCGGGCGGGCGGATCACCTGGAACAGCCAGCTCTTCGCCCTCTACGGCATCGACCCGGCCAGCGGCCCGGTGCCTCTGGCGGCGCTGACCGAGCACTGCCACCCCGACGACACTGCCGCCATCACCCGGTTCCTGCGCACGGTCCTGCACCACCGCAGACCGGACTCGACGGCGTTCCGGTTCCAGCGCAACGACGGGATCGTCCGCCACATCCGGGTCATCGCCGAACCCGTGCTCGACGCCTCGGGCCGCCTGCTCTGGATCCGCGGCGCGTACCAGGACGTGTCGGCGCAGCACTGGACGGAGGTGGCGCTGTCTGCCACCCGCGACCAGCTCGCCCACACCGAGCAGCACGCGGCCGAGCAGAGCAGGCTCGCCCTGCAGCTGCAGCGGGCGATCATGCCGGTCGCCCAGCCGTCGATCGAGGCGTTCGGCCTGCGCATCGCCGTGCGCTACCGGCCCGCAGAGCAGGAGCACCTGGTCGGCGGCGACTGGTACGACGCGGTCGTGCTGCCGACCAAGCAGATCCTGGTGTGCGTCGGCGACATCACCGGGCACGGCATCAAGGGCGCCACCGGCATGGTCGTGCTGCGCAACGCGCTGCGCGGGCTCGCCGCGACCGGCGCGGGTCCGGCCCAGCTCCTCGGCTGGCTCAACGTCGTCGCCCACCACCTGACCGACCACATCTTCGCCACCGCCGTGTGCGCGGTCTACGACCCGACCACGCGGGTCATGCGCTGGGCCCGCGCGGGCCACCCGCCGCCCGTGCTCGTCCACGACGGCCGGGCGACCGCGCTGCCGCAGCTGCGCGGAGTCCTGCTGGGCGCCATCTCCGACGCCGACTACGAGGAGGCCGAGCTGGTGCTGGGCGCCGACGACACGCTGCTGTTCTACACCGACGGCCTGATCGAGCGACGGGACACCGACCTCGACGAATGCCTCGACTGGCTGCTGTCCACGTCAGCGGGGCACTTCGAGTCGCTGGAGGACCACCTCGACCACCTGCTGCACCGCAGCCACGCGGACACCGACGACGACACGTGCATCGTGGGCGTGCAGCTCGCGTAGTCAGCCGTTCGGGTTCGGGATCTCCGCCCACACGGTCTTCCGGTCGGGGTGCCGGTCGACGCCCCAGGACGCGCCCATCGACTTGATCAGCACCAGCCCCCGGCCGCGGAACTCCCCCAGCGTCGAGGTCCCCGGCTGCGGCAGGAGGTCCGGGGTGGCGTCGTCCACCTCGACGCGCACGATCCCGCTCGCCCCGTCGTGGCCCAGCCGGATGAGCCGGGGTGCCTGCGCGTGCTCGAACGCGTTGGCGGCCAGTTCGGTGGCGATCAGCTCGGTATCGGCTACCAGGTCGGGGTCGAGGTCCGTCAGCACCGTGCGGATCCAGGCCCGGACCTGCGACAACGGTGGTGTGTCGTGGTCGTCGAGACGGAACTCGTGGTGGGGGCGCGTCGTCGGCGTGCTCACCTGACTCCTCGGCTGGTGCTACCGCGGTCGATTCGAGGACGGCGGGTGACGTACGGGTGGCTACCCCACCGAACGGCTCACCACACGTCAGACTCTAGAGGTCGTGTGGACATCACGAGCCGTGGTGCACCATGATCGCGCCAATCCCCTGGGGGATCTGATCGGAAGACGAGGAGCGGCCCCGATGCCACGCAACTCCACGCGGGACTCCGGTTCCGGGCCGGACCACGGCACCCCCCTGCGCGTCGCCGTCGAGGAGTCGGGATCCGCGCTGGTCGTGCACGTGGCGGGCGAGATCGACATGAACACCGCACCGACGCTGAACGAGTGGCTGGCCACCGCGTTCGCCACCGCCGCGACGGAGAACCGCACCGCGGTCGTGGTCGACTTCGGCGACGTGGAGTTCCTCGCCTCGGTCGGGCTGTCCGTGCTCGTGGCCCACCACCAGATCGGCACCGCGGGCGGTGCGGCCATGCACTTGGTCGTCAGCACGCGCGCCGTGCTGCGCTCCATCACCTCCGCCCAGCTCGACCAGCTCTTCACCCTGCACCCGTCGGTCGAGGACGCGCTCGCCGCCGTGCCGTCGAACTAGCAATCTCGACGTGTGCCGACCTCCGGTTCGGGGTGCTCGGCAGGCAGTGGTGCCGCCTCGCCACCACCCGCGACGAAGAGCGTGACGACCTGGACCGGCTGGTCGCGATCGCGGCGGACCGGGTGCTCGCGACGGGCCACTGGGAGGTCCTGTCGCTCATGCGGTCGTCACGACCGCCGTTGGCGCGCCGGCCGACATCGTCGTCGACGGCACCACCGGCGTGCTGGTGCCGCCCAGCGACCCGCACGCGCTGGGACACGCCCTGCACGGCCTGCTGACCGACAGCACTCGGCGCGAGATGTACCGGGTCGCGGGCGCCGACCGCGTCCGCAGCCGCTACTCGTGGGACCGGATCGGGCAGGAGACCGTCGCCGTCTACCAGGACGTCGTCAACGACGCCGCCAACCGGAACGGCGCGGAGCACACCGGAGCGGGGTGACCGAGGACTGGTGATCCGGGGTTTCGCGCGACCGCCGTGATCGTGCACGACCGCGGGTGGCTCGGATCGGGCTCGCGGGTGGTAACGGTTTCAGCGGGCGTCGTCCCACGTCGACGGCTTCCCGCAGCGGTCGGCCGCCGATGTGATTGATCGACAGGTGATCGGGGTAGTAGGTGGATCGGGTGGCCACCGCGCCGCGGAGTGGGGATCACCTAGGTCTCCGGGTTTCAGACCGCGAGACCCGGAGACCGACTTCAACGCGCCTGGTCCGGGTCGGTGACGACGCGCCGTGCGATGACGCCCAGCTTGGTGTTCTCGTGCTGCGACCGCCGCACCAGTTCGGCGAAGGCCTCGTCCGGGTCGAGGCCGCGGGTTGCCATCAGGACGCCCTTCGCCTGCTCGATGACCCCGCGGCTCGTCAGCGCAGCGGTGAGCTGGTCGACGGCCTGGTTGCTGCGCAGGTAGCGGCCGACACCGCGCAGCACGCCCTCGGCCGCCGCGACGTAGGTCCGGAGCAGCACCACGTCGAGGTCGTCGAAGTTCTCCGGCGGGTAGCCGAAGCAGTTGACGGACCCCGGAGCGCCGCGGTCCGGACGCAGCCGGACCGAGAGCACGCTGCCGACACCGGCCGACCGCGCAGCACCGGCGAAGGCGGGCCACGGCTCTTCGGCGTCGGCGATCGCGACGCGCACCAACTCCCCCGTCCTCGCCGCGTACAAGCACGGGCCCTCGTCGGAGTCGTACTGCCGCAGGTCGAGGTCGAGCAGGCGCGGATCGGTGATCGCGGCCGTGCCGGGTCCGGTCTCGTCGTCCAGCAGGGTCACCGACACCACGTCGGCGTGCGGGACCGCGTGGACGGCCTGCTCGCACACGTGCCGGATCAGCGTGTCGAAGTCCTCGACGTCGGCGGCGGCGACGACGAGCGCCTCCACCGCCGCGTTCACCGTGGCCAGCGCCTCCAGCCACGGTTCGGCCGGGACGTTCCCCGACGCCGCTGCCCCGGTGTGCTGTTCCCGCCGCTCCATCCCTGTTGCCTCCTCGTCCGCCGGGTGTTCACGACTGCGACGTGCGGCACGACGAGGAGCCGCCGTGCCGCACGCACCTTGGGGATACCCCGCTGCGGGGCAATCGATTCACAACCGATTCAAGGTCGCGTTATTCCCGGAGGCAAGACCCGCGGCGCGGCGGCCCTGCGGTCGAACGGGCCACGGTCCCCAGACCGGACCACCGGCACGACGAGACACCCGTCAAGCGGATTGACGAGAAAGGTGAAGGCAGTTTGCAAAAATGCGGGCCGTTATTCCTAGTCAGTTTGTCATCGTGGCCAGGTGGACCGGAAGGCCGACCAAGCCGCGGGTGTTGGCGGGACGCCAGCGCAATTGATCCTCGGGTACGGCGAGCGACATTTCCTGGAAATGGCTCAGCAGCGCGTGAACCGCAGTCTGCGCTTCCATGCGGGCGAGGTTCGCACCTAGGCAGAAGTGGGCGCCGCGGCCGAAAGCCAGGTGCCTGTTGTCCTCGCGGGTGATGTCGAACCGGTCCGAATCGCGGAACCGGTTCGAGTCGTGGTCGGCAGTCCACAGGCCCATCGCCACCGCTTGGCCGGCCGGGATCGTCACCTCGCCGAGTTCGACCTCCGCGGTGGAGAACCGCACGGAGCTG
This sequence comes from Umezawaea sp., assembly GCA_039922235.1. Lineage (GTDB taxonomy): Bacteria > Actinomycetota > Actinomycetes > Mycobacteriales > Pseudonocardiaceae > Umezawaea. The sequence continues at coordinate 2,187 of JBDSAJ010000492.1, read as the reverse complement.
AAGGCGACCGGGCCGACGTGGCGCAGGCACTCCTCCACCGCGTTCGCCGTCAGCTCGGGGCGGGCCCGGAGGGCGGCGAACTGGTCGGGGCTGCGCAGGAGGGCCAGCACGCTGCTGCCGATCAGGTTCACCGTGGTCTCGTGGCCCGCGACGAGCAGCAGGACGAGCATGGTCTGCAGCTCAGCCGCGTCGATCGTGGCTTCCTCGTCGCACGAGGCGACCAGCGCGCTGGTCAGGTCCTCCGCCGGGTGGTGGCGCTTCTTCACGATCAGCGCGCCGAGGTACTCGTCCAGGCCGGCCGACGCGGCGCGGTACTTCGCCACCGACTCCTCGTCGCCCTGGTCGAAGACGATCGCGTTGGTCCACTCCCGGAAGACCTCCCGGTCCTCCGGCGGCACCCCGAGCAGCTCGCAGATCATCAGCACCGGCAGGGGGAACGCGAAGGCGTCGACCAGGTCGACCGGACGACCGCCCGCGGCCTCCTCGCTCAACGCCGCGGCGAGGTCGTCGCAGATCTGCTGCGCTCGTGGGCGGAGGGCTTCGACGCGCCGGTTGGTGAAGCTGCTCGCGACCAGCGTGCGCAGCCGGGTGTGCTCCGGCGGGTCGGTGCTCAGCAGGCTCTTGCTCCGGCGCTGGAACTGCGCGGCGAAGCGCTCCGGCAGCTCACCCCGCCGCACCAGTTCCGCCTCGACGTCCGGCGCGGACATCACCAGCCGGGGGTCGGCCAGCGCCGCCTCCACCTCGTCGTACCGGGTGACCAGCCACGCGACGATGCCGTTGGCCAGCCTGCCCCGGCGGGCGGGGCCGATGCCGTTGGAGGCGCCCACGTCGACCGGCCGCCCGGTGGCGGGATCCGACAGCAGGGGCGCCGGGACTGTCGCGGGGTCTCCTGAGGCTGTCTGTGCGTCCACCACGTCTCACCTTCCCGGACATCGCGGTCACCAGGCACTGCCCGGCTGTCAGGTCACGGTTTGCGGCCCACGGCCGCGAGGACCGAGTCCTGCCAGGGCGTTTCGTCCACCACCCGCAGCGTTCCGGGCCTCCAGAAGGAGGTGTACACCAAACCCGGCTCGACCACGTCCAGACCGGCGAAGAGCTGGGCGATCCACTCGGGCGACCGGGCGGTGGCGGAGCTGGTGAGCGCTTTGGTCATCTCCAGGACGTTGCCCAGCTTCGCCGCGCCCGGCTGGTCGTGGCCGAGCGTGGTGTGGGACAGCACGAGGTAGCTGCCCGACGTCACCGCGTCGAGGTAGCGGGCGACGGTCCGCGCCGCGAGGTCGGTGTCCGGGAGGTAGTAGAGCGACGCCGTCATCAGCAGCGCGACCGGTTGGTCGAAGTCGAGCAGCCGCCGGGTGCTGGGGTGGCCGAGCACCTGGTCGACCTCGCTCATGTCCGCCTCGACGATGCCCGTGCCGTCGACCCCTTCGAGCGCCAGCTGGCTGTGGGCGACCGCGACGGCCTCGTTGTCGACGTACACGACGTTGCAGCTGGGCGAGACCGCGCGGGCCATCTCGTGCACGCTCCGCACGGTCGGGATGCCCGAGCCGAGGTCGAGGAACTGGCGCACGCCCTCTTCGGCGCACAGCCGCACGGCCCGGCCGAGGAACGCCCGGTTCGACCTGGCCGCGGCCCTGATCCACGGCATCCGCCGGATCGCCTCGTTCGCCCACTCGCGGTCGACCGCGAAGTTGTACCCGCCGCCGATCAGGTAGTCGTAGACCCGTGAGGGGCTCGCGCGGGTCAGGTCGACGCTCCGCCTCACCGGGTCGGAGTCGTTGGCAACCACTGGACGGACCTCTTCTCGACGAGGCGCTCGAAGTGGAAGAGCTTAGCGAACAATCGGAGCGGCTCACCCGCGGCCGCCCTAAAAAAGGGAAGTTGGTCCATCGGTGGGACGTTTGCACGGCAAAAAATATGCCGCAATTATCGGGGTGGAGATAACCGATCAGGTGATCCCGGAATCAGGGTCGAGCGCAGTACCGTGCACCCTTCGCTGTCCCCGACCTTGAGTAGGTCTTCCAGAATGCGCTCTTCCCGGACATTCGCAACGTCCCTGTTCACCGGCTGCGCCGTCGTCGCCGCGCTGCTGGCCGTGCCAACGTCGGCCGCCGCGACGGCACCGAGGTGTTCCACCACCACCGTGCCCGTGACGGCCGTGCCGCTCCTCCCCATGACCGTGCAGGGCCA
>JBDSAJ010000491.1:0-9894 GCA_039922235.1 Umezawaea sp. | reverse complement strand
GAACCTGGGCGGCCAGGCGTTCTGGTCGCTCGGCGGGCTGCTGCTCGTCAACAGCCCGGAGCAGCGCAGGCTGGGGATCAAGGACTCCTACGAGCTGGCGCTGCGCGACTGGATGGGCTCGGCCGGGTTCGACCGCGACGACCAGGACCACTGGGCGCGGCAGTGGGCCGAGGCCTACGTGCGGTTCGCGACCACCGAGAAGCGCCAGTACCTGCACGACCTCGGCCTGCGGTTCACGCCGGTGGTCGGGTGGGCCGAGCGCGGTGGCGACGCGAGCGGGCACGGCAACTCGGTGCCCCGCTTCCACCTGACCTGGGGCACCGGTCCCGAGGTCGTCCGGGTGTTCGCCGAACCGGTGCTCGCGGGCGAGCAGCGCGGCCTGGTCCAGTTCGCGTTCCGGCACCAGGTCGACGACCTCGTGGTCGAGGACGGCGCGGTGGTGGGCGTGCGCGGCACGGTGCTCGAGCCCAGTGACGAGGCGCGCGGCAAGGCGTCCTCGCGGGAGCCGGCGGGCGAGTTCGAGCACCGGGCGAAGGCCGTCGTGGTCACGTCCGGCGGTATCGGCCACAACCACGAGCTGGTCCGCCGCAACTGGCCCGTCGACCGGCTCGGCAAGGTCCCGACGACGATGATCGCGGGCGTCCCGGCGTACGTGGACGGCCGGATGATCAAGATCACCCAGGACGCGGGCGGCAACGTCGTCAACGCCGACCGGATGTGGCACTACACCGAGGGCATCCACAACTGGGACCCGATCTGGCCCAACCACGCGATCCGGATCATCCCCGGCCCGTCGTCGCTGTGGTTCGACGCGACCGGGCACCGGCTGCCCGCGCCGAACTTCCCCGGCTTCGACACCAACACGTCGATGAAGGCGATCCTCGGCACCGGCTACGACTACTCCTGGTTCGTGCTGACGCAGACGATCCTGGAGAAGGAGTTCATGCTGTCGGGGTCCGAGCAGAACCCGGACTTCACCGACAAGGACCTCAAGAAGGCCATCGGGAGCCGGGTGAGCAAGGGCGCGCCGGGGCCGGTGGACGCGTTCAAGCAGCACGGCGTGGACTTCGTCGTCGCGCACACGCTGCCCGAACTCGTGGAGGGCATGAACAAGCTCGGCCGCGACGGTGCGGTGGTGGACCCCGACGTGCTGCGCCGCCAGATCGAGGCCCGCGACGGCGAGGTCGCGAACCCGTACTCCAAGGACCTCCAGCTGATGGCGGTCGGCAACGCCCGCAAGTACATCGGCGACAAGCTCGCACGGGCCGTCAAGCCGCACCGCATCCTCGACCCGGCCCACGGCCCGCTGATCGCCGTGCGGCTGAACATCCTCACCCGCAAGACCCTCGGCGGCCTCCAGACCACCCTGGACTCGCAGGTGGTGCGACCGGACGGCGAGGTGTTCCCCGGCCTGTACGCGGCGGGCGAGGTCGCCGGGTTCGGCGGCGGCGGCGTGCACGGCTACAACGCGCTGGAGGGCACGTTCCTCGGCGGCTGCATCTTCTCCGGCCGCGCGGCGGGCCGCGCGCTCGCCCGGAAGCTCACGTGACGCGCACCGCCCTCGTCACCGGTGCCTCGTCCGGCATCGGCCGCGCGACCGCCGCGGCACTGGTGGCGCTCGGCTACCGGGTGATCGGCACCAGCCGGGACCCCGACGCCCTCGACCCCGCCAAGCGGGTCGCGGGCGTCGACTACCGGGCGCTCGACCTCACCGACCCGCGGGCCGTCGAAGCCTTCGCGCCGGTGCTGGCCGAGGTCGACGTGCTGGTCAACAACGCGGGCGAGAGCCAGGTCGGACCGCTGGAGGACCTGCCGTCGGCCGCGATCGAGGAGCTGTTCCGGCTCAACGTGTTCGCCCCGGTGCGGCTGATCCAGCTCGTCCTGCCGGGCATGCGGGCCCGCGGGCACGGCCGCATCGTCGTGGTGGGCTCGATGAACGCCAGCTTCCCGATGGCGTTCCGCTCCTCGTACGTGGCGACCAAGGCCGCGGTCAAGGGGTTCGCCCACGCCGCCCGACTGGAGGTGTCGCCGTTCGGCATCGATATCACCACCGTCGAGCCCGGTGCCATCAACACCGGCATCAGCGCGCGGCGCACCAGGCACATCGCGGACGGCTCGCCCTACCAGGACGACTACCGCACCCTGTCGGCCGCGTTGGACGCGAACGAGGCTGCGGGCACCAGCGCGGAGAAGGTCGCCGAGACCATCATCCGCGCGATCCGGGCCCCGCGGCCGAAGCCGCTGTACGCGGTGGGCAGCCGGGCTCCGGTCGTCTTCGCGCTCCGCAGGCTCGTGCCGCGCTCGGTGACGCACAAGCTCACCGCGCGGGCGCACGGGCTCAAGAGGTGACGGACTGATCAGCCTCGCACGGGGTACACGGTGGCACCGAAACCCCGTGCGAGGGGCGAACCAGGCGGAACTCGACGCTCCAGCCCCGCGAGTCGAACGTTCAGACACCCCGAGTTCGTCATTCACGCCTGTCCGGCGTGGACGTCGAGTGGCCGAGTGTTCGACTCGGGGTGCGTGAGTGTTCGACTCGCGAGTGCACAAGACCAGCGTCACTCGTCCGAGTGAATGCCCCAAGCAGCGGGGTCGAATTCGGGTAACCGGTGATAGACCAGGCACGTTACGCGGTTGAGCAGCCAGCCGTTGCCTGATCGGTCATGGTCGCGAGCCGGAATGACGAGGACCCAACATGGAGTTGCTGCGCGTCGAGAATTCGGTGAGGTCGAATGATCGACCTGACCGGTGTCCGATTCCTCTCCGCGGCGTGCCGCTGCTGATCGTGGCTCCGAACCGGCGCGTGCGGCGCACGTTCGACGCCTGCGACGTGCTGGAACTGTCTGGCGGGGCCCTCCGCTCGTGATGGCTCGGAGCTTGAGGATCGCCGTGGTGGCGGCGTCCTGGGAGACCGGGTCCACGGAGCACACCGAGCACATCGCCAACCTCTCGGCGGCGGTGAGCCGCCTGGGGCACGAGGTGACGCTGTACCTCCGCCGCGACAGCCCCGAACCGCCCGAGCACACGCGGCACGGGTACGACCTCGTGCGGGTGCCCGCGGGACCTTGCACCCGGCTGTCGAACGCCGAACTGCTCCCCCACCTCGACGAGTTCGCGACCTACCTCGACGGCGAATGGGCCCGCAACGCACCCGACGTGGTGCACCTGCACTCCTGGACGTCCGGGCTGGCCGTGCGCGACCCGCAAGCCCCGCTGGTCCAGTCCTTCCACGGGCTCAAGATCGTCGAACACCACTTCCGGGGCATGGTCGTGCGCACGCGGACCGACCCGGAACGCCTGGTCGCACTCGGTGCGGACCGCGTCGTCGCCGCGGGCAGCGACGAGTTGTTCGGCCTGGCGCGGATCGGCGTGCCGAGGCCGAAGCTGACGCTGGTGCCGTGGGGCGTCGACACCGACCGGTTCTCCCCCGACGGCCCGGTCAGGCCGCGCGGTGCGGCGCCCCGGATCGTCGCGCTGGGCGATGTGGTGCCGCGCAACGGGTTCCGGACCGCGATCAGCGCGCTGGCCGCCGTGCCCGACGCCGAACTGGTGATCGTGGGCGGGATCAGTTCCCCGGTTCCCCGCGAGGACCCCGAGGTCCTCCGGCTGGTCGAGCACGCGCGGAAGCACGGTGTCGCGCACCGGGTGCGGTTCACCGGTCGGGTCGGGTCCGAGCGGCTGCCCGCGCTGCTGCGGTCCGCCGACGTCGCGGTGTGCGCTGCGGGGCAGGAGCCGTCCTCGTTGCGGGCGATGGCGTGCGGTGTGCCGGTGATCGCCTCGGCCACGGGCGCGCTGACCGACATCGTCATCGACGGCGTCACCGGCGTGCTGGTGACGCCGCGGGACCCGATGGCCCTCGGCCGGGCGCTGCGCGGTCTGCTCGCGGATCCGGTGCGGCGGCAGGCCTGCGCCTTGGCGGGCATCGACCGCGCACGGGCCCGGTACGGGTGGGACCGCGTCGCGGCGGATCTGGTAAGCGTTTACCGACGGACGATCCGCGGCCACCGCGGAGGAGGAGCGGCCGCCGCGCGGTGATGTGCTACCTCAGCCGCCGGGCCGCGAGCCGTCCGGAGATGAGCACCGGCGGGATGCCGACTCCCGGTGTGGTGCCGCTGCCCGCCAGCACGACGTTGCCGCGGCGGAAGGGCAGGTTCCTCGGGCGGAACGGGCCGGTCTGGGCGAACGTGTGGGCTGCGGAGAACGGCGTGCCCGCCGCCTGTCCGGAGCGGGCCCAGTCGGACGGCGTGGTCAGCGACAGCCGCGTCACGTCCGACGCGGACCCGATGAGCTTGCGCCGCACCAGTTCCTCGACGAGTTCCTCCGCGTAGCGCGGCCCGATGGTGTCCCAGTCGATCGGGGCGGCGGCGAGGTTGGGGCACGGCGCGAGCAGGTACTGCGTGTGCCTGCCGGGCGGGGCGAGGTCGGGATCGGTGAGGGACGGCGTGGTCAGCAGCAGGGACGGGTCGCTCATCAGCCTGCCCCGGTCGATGATCTCCTCGAACGTGCCGTCCCACGCCGTGCCGAACGAGATCGTGTGGTGGGCGACCTCGTCGGTGACGCGGTCGGCGCTCAGGTGGACCACCACCGCGGAGGGCGACCAGCGCAGCGGGACGGGTCGGCGCGGCTTCCCGTGCAGCAGCCGGGTGCTCTGCGCGGGTCCGGTGGCCAGCACCACCGCGTCGCACGGGATCCGGTCCGTCCTGGTGCGCACCGCGGTGACCCGGTCGCCCGAGCGTTCCAGCCCGACCACCTCGGCGCCGTGGACGAACAGCACACCTGCGGCCTCGGCGGCGTCGGCGAGCGCCCGCGGCACGGCGTGCATCCCACCGCGCGGGAACCACACGCCCGCGACCGTGTCCATGTAGGCGATGACGGCGTAGGCGGCCAGCGCGTCGCGGGGTGCGACCCCGGCGTACAGCGACTGGAACGTGAACACCCGTTGCAGCCGGGGATCGCGCAGGTACCGGCCGACGGCGGGGGCCAGCCGCCCGAACCCGCCGAGTGCCGCGAGCGCGACGAGGTCACGGCCGACCAGGTCCAGCGGGCTGTCGAAGTTCGCGCCGATGAACCGGTCCCGCTGCACCGCGTACAAGCGGGTCAGCCACGCGCGCAGCCTCCGGTAGCCGTCGGCCTCCGCTCCCCCGGCGAACTCGTGCACCGCCTGCTCCATCGCGGCCTGGTCGGTGTGCACGTCCAGCGCGCTGCCGTCGGCGAACGCCGCCCGGTAGGCCGGGTGCAGCGGCAGCAGCTCCAGTCGGTCGGCGAGGCTGTCGCCGACAGCGCCCAGCGCCTCGTCCAGCAGTTCCGGCATCATGAGCACGGTGGGCCCGGTGTCGAGGCGGTGCCCACCGAGGTCCAGCCGCCCGGCCAGACCGCCGGGCTGCCGCGCCTGCTCCACCACGGTCACCTCGTGGCCGTCACCCCGCAGGTGCAGCGCGGCCGACAGCCCGGCCAGCCCGGCTCCCACCACGACGACCGAGTCGGTCCGGCCCTTGACGACGTGCACCACAGGGGTCTCCTCAGTCTTGCCAGGTTTGCTGCCGTTCAGGGCCGCGTGAAGCACACGAGGATCGCGCCCTAGGCTCGGCGCGCGGTGACCAGCGCGGCCAGCCGTCGCAGGGTCGCTCGGGCCGTCGCGGTCATCGGCGCGAGGTCCAGTGCCCGTAAAGCGCTGGAGGTCAGGACGGCGATCTGCTCCTCCACGGCGGCCACCGCTCCGAGGTCGTGCAGCAGTTCCCGCACGTCGGCCAGGGCCCGGTCGGTGATGTGCCGCCCGTCCAGGCACGACCTCAGCCGCCGCACGGCGTCCACGCGGCCCGCCGAGCGCGCCAGCCCGAGCGCGACGGCCATCAGCGGGGTGCGCTTGCCCTCCCGCAGGTCGTCGCCCACCGGCTTGCCGGTGACGGCCGAGTCGCCGAAGACACCGAGCAGGTCGTCGCGCAGCTGGAAGGCGACGCCGAGGTCACGGCCGAACTCGCGCAGGGCGTCCACCAGGTCGGCAGGGGCGTCGGCGAGCGCCGCGCCCAGGTGCAGCGGGCGTTCCACGGTGTAGGCGGCGGTCTTGTACCGCGCCACGCGCAGCGCCTGCTCCAGCGACTCCTCGCGGCGGGCCCCTGCGAGCAGGTCGAGGTGCTGACCGGCCATCATCTCGGTGCGCATCGCCTGCCACGGCACCCAGGCCCTTGCCAGTGCCGCGCCGTCCAGACCTGCGGTGACGAGCGCGTCGTCGGCCCAGGCCAGCGCGAGGTCGCCGACCAGGATCGCGGCCGAGTCGCCGTACAGCCGCCCTTCCCCGGCCCAGCGCGCCCGCTGGTGGCGGGTGGCGAACGCGACGTGCGCGGCGGGCCTGCCCCGGCGGGTGGTGGACCGGTCCATGACGTCGTCGTGCACCAGCGCGCACCCCTGGAGCAGTTCCAACGCGACCAGCGCGCGCACGGTGGTCCGGGCGCGGGGGCCGTCGGCGGGCCCGCCCGCGGCGCACCAGCCCCACCAGGCGAACGTCGGCCGGACCCGCTTGCCGCCGCCGAGCACGAGCCGGGACAGCTCGTCGACCAGTTCCGGCGCCAAGTCGGCGTGCGGCCTGCCGGCCAGGAACTCGGCCAACTCGGTGTGCAGCAACCGGAACGCACCGCCGTCGTCGAGCACGTCCGCCCGAACTCCGGGTGCCAGCGACATCTTCGCCTCCTGCGGGGACATCGGTGGATGCCTGTCGAGCTAAGCAGCGCCGCACCGCGTTCGCATGATGACGCCGTCCGTTGTGCAGGGGTGAGTCGAGCGCCTTAGCGTGAAACGCGATGCCTGAGGAAGGACCTGCGCCCACCATGTCGGTCGATCGGGAGCTCGACGCCGCCGCCATCACGGACCCGTTGCTGCGGCGGGCCTACGCGCGCTGCCGTGCGCTCAACGCCGAGCACGGGCGCACCTACTACCTCGCCACCCGGCTGCTCCGGCGCGAGCAGCGGCCCGCGATCCACGCGCTGTACGGGTTCGCGCGGTGGGCCGACGACATCGTGGACGAGGTGCACGACGGCCGGACCCCCGCCGAGCGCGCGGCACAGCTGTCCACAGTGGAGGAGGGCTTGGCCGCGGGGCTGGCTTCCGGGACCAGTGACGACCCGGTGATCGCCGCGGTCGTGGACACCGCCCGCCGCTACGACATCGACCACCAGTTCTTCGCCGACTTCATGGCGTCCATGCGGATGGACCTGACGGTCACCGAGTACCCGACCTACGCCGACCTCGCCCGGTACGTGCACGGGTCGGCGGCCGTCATCGGTTTGCAGGTGCTGCCGGTGCTGGGCACCAGCGTGCCGCGTGCCGAGGCGGAACCCGCCGCGGCCGCGCTGGGGGTGGCGTTCCAGCTCACCAACTTCCTGCGCGACGTCGGCGAGGACCTCGACCGGGGGCGCGTGTACCTGCCGCTGGACGAACTGGCGGCGTTCGACGTGGACCGGCCACTGCTGGAGCACGTCCGCGCCACCGGTCGCCCGGATCACCGGGTCCGCCGTGCGCTGGCGCACCAGGTGGCACGGGCGCGTGCGGTGTACCGCGAGGCGGAGCCGGGTATCGCCATGCTGGCGCCGCGGTCGAGGCCGTGCGTGGGCACGGCTTTCCGGCTGTACGGCCGGATCCTGGACCTGGTCGAGGAGGCCGACTACGACGTGCTGTCCGGTCGGGTCGTCGTGTCCGGCGGTCGCAGGCTGGCCATCGCCCTGCCCGCGCTGGCCAGGTCCGTGCTGGTCCGTTCCGCCTGAGCACCCCCTGGAGTCGTCCATGCCCGTCCGCATCCCGTTGAGCGTGTTCAAGAGCAGGCCGTGGCCCGAGCAGGAGCCGACCTGGCGGGACGCGAAGCCCGCGCTCATCGAGGCGGCGCTCAAGCGCGCGGTGGCCCGGCCGTCGGGCAACTGGTTCGTGGTCGGCGCGAGCCGCGAGGTGACGGCGGGCAGGCCGTTCGGCCGCACCGTCGCGGGTCGCGAGATCGTGCTGTGGCGGGGTGTGGGCGGTGAACTGCTCGCCGGCCCCGGCTCGTGCCCGCACCTGGGCGCGCCGCTGTGCGACGGCGCGGTGCACCGGGGGAAGGTCGTGTGCCGGTGGCACGGCCTGGCGCTGGGCGGTGGGAAGTTCGGCGGCTGGAGCCCCTACCCGGCGCACGACGACGGCGTGCTGGTGTGGGTGCGGCTGGACGAGGTCGGCGGCGAGGAGCCGCTGTCGGAACCCGTGCTGCCGGTGCGGCCGCCCGCGAGCGCTGTTGCCGCGGTCGCGACGGTGGTCGGCCGGTGCGAACCGGAGGACGTGGTGGCCAACCGGCTCGACCCGTGGCACGGGGCGTGGTTCCACCCGTACTCGTTCGCGAACCTCACCGTGCTGGAGACGCCCACCGAACGGGACGACAAGTTCCTGGTGGAGGTGACCTTCCGGCTGGCCGGACGGGTCGGCGTGCCGGTGGTGGCCGCGTTCACCTGCCCGGAGCCGCGCACGATCGTGATGCACATCGTCGAGGGCGAAGGCGAGGGCAGTGTGGTGGAAACCCACGCCACCCCGCTGGCGCCCGGTCCGGACGGCGTCGCGCGCACCGCCGTGGTGGAGGCGACGATCGCGCACTCGCCGCGGCGCGGGTTCGCCGTGGCCCGGTCGACCGCGCCCGTGCTGCGACCGGTGATGCGCTGGGCGGCGAAGCGGCTGTGGCGCGACGACCTGGCCTACGCCGAGCGCCGCTACGCGTTGCGGGCCACCGGCCGCTTCCCCGGCTGATCCGGCACGGGGTTGCGACCCCACCTGCGGGCCGCGGCGCGCAGCAGAGGACCCCGACCCGCCGTCGGCACCGTCCACAGTGGAGTCCCGGCGACACCCCACCGGCCGAGCAGCTCGTTGGCCGCGGCGAACCCGGTCGTCGCGGCCCGCTCCATCAGGGCCACCGGCAGGTCGATCCGCGCCAGGTCTCCGGCCAGCACGAGGAAGTCGTCCGGGGTGCGGACGGTGGGGCGGTCGGCGAACCCGCCCGGCGGGAACAGCGGGCAGTCCGCGCGCAGTTCGTGCCGCTCGTCCACGACCCCCGCTCCCTTGGTCTCGGGGTACACCACGTGCAGTTGGTCGAGCAGCCGCGCGCGGGCCGTGCCCTCGTCCACGTCGGGCGGCAGCGCGTACCCGTGCAGCTCGACGACGGACCCGCCGGTCCGCGCCGCCCAGGCGCGGGCCTCGTGCTCGTAGTGGTTCAGCACCGACACGTTGTCCAGCAGGTCGTACCCGCTGGTGCCGAGGAACCCCGGCCGGTCGGGGCGCACCGGGCGGTCCAGCCAGTAGCGGGACACCAGGAACGGCGGTGTGGTCTCCAGTGCCGCGATCCCGTTCCGCCACGCCTCGGTGCCCAGTTCCGGTGAGGCCGCGACGACCCGTCGCAGTCCCGGCACGTCGGCGGCGAGCACCACGGCGTCCGCGTCGACCTCCTCTCCCGGCAGCCGGACGGTGAACCGCCTGCGGCGTCCCGGTTCCACGCCGTCCACGGGGGTGCCGGTGCGCACCGAGGCGCCGAGCGAGTCCAGGTAGCGGGCGAGTGGGTTCCACAGCGCGTGCGGGAACGGGTCGGCGGCCACGTCGAACAGCAGGCCCTCGCCCGAGCCGAGGAAGTAGATGTGGAACATCGTCGCCAGCTCCGCGGCCGACATCCGGCTCGGGTGGGCGAAGAAGCTGCGGGAGAACACCTCGAACGCCAGCGCGTGCGCCGCGCGCGGGAACCGCACGTGGCCCAGGTAGGTCGCGGCGTCCAAACCGTCCAGCTCGTCGTAGGTGCGCGGCACCGACACGTCGAGCAGCGGCAGCGCCGCGCGGGTGTTGACCGACGGCAGGTCGCTCCAGGCGAAGGTGGGGCTGCGCAACAGGAACGCGGTCGCGTTCCAC
>JBDSAJ010000490.1:0-8875 GCA_039922235.1 Umezawaea sp. | reverse complement strand
GCCGTTGACGTCGTCGCCGGCGGCGACGGCACCATCACCCGAGGCGACCACCGGATCGTTGTCGAACCACTGCACCACGTCGCCGTCCGCCCAGATGTTCTGGTTCACGGAGTTGTCCAGAACCGTGTTGTGGCTGTCGCTCCACGAGTAGTTCTGGGTGATGTAGTGGATCTCCTGGATGGCCCCGTCCATCCCGCCGTCACCGCCACCACCATGACCGCCACCACCGTCCGAAGGGGGCGGAGGCGTGTGGTGCACGTGGGTGCTGTTGCCCCCACCGTTGAGCTCGCGGTCGAAGGAGTTGCTCTGCGCTGTCTGCACGTTGTCCACGATCAGCGGCCGCGCATCTCGCACGTCGGCGGCGCACAGGTTGTCGAACCCGTTCTCCCGCAACACCTCGTGAGGGCTCGCGGTGAACTCGGCACGGGCGCTGTCGTCGCCGAGCAACTGGAGGATGAACTGCAGAAGGCTCATGTTGACCATCGGTCGCACCTTTCCTCGGGGGAGTTCGCATCACGCTACGTAGCGAATCTCGGCGCGCCATCGGTATGTCCCCCCGGTTCTCGAAGCCGATCAATGGGGGATTTCAGCGCCCTGTTAGGGGATCCGAGCCCGCAGCCGTCTCAAAAAGTTGGGGGTCACCTGGGCTAATGATGACGAGAGTGGTTGCGATACTCCAGATGGACGAGACGGAACACTCGCCGGAACGACTGGGCGTGACAGCGCGCTCCAGGTAACCTTCCGTCACCGTCGTGTGTCCAGGTGGAGGTACGAGCGGATGTCCTACGTGCTGGGTGTCGACCTCGGAACGACGTTCACAGCAGCCGCGATCTGCCGCCGGGAGGCAGGCGGCTGGGGGAAGGTGGAGGTGCTGCCGCTCGACTCGAGGGCCGCCGCGGTGAGCTCGGTGTTGTTCTTCGGCCCGGACACGGCGGTGCTGTTCGGTGACGCGGCCGAGCGCCGCGCGCTCGCCGCGCCGGACGGCGTGGCGAGGGAGTTCAAGCGCCGCATCGGCGACAGGACTCCGCTGCTGCTCGCGGGCGAGCCGCACACCGCCCACGAACTGGCCGCCCGGCTGGCTCGCTGGGTGGTCGACCGGGCGATCGAACGCGAAGGCGGTGCGCCCGAGCAGGTCGCCATCACCCACCCGGCCGGTTGGGGCGAGTACAAGAAGAGCCTGCTGGTCGACGCGCTGTGCGAGGTCGGACTCGGTGACGCGAGACTGCTCAGCGAGCCGGAGGCGGCGGCGTTCGACTACAGCAGCTCCGAGCGGGTCGAGCCGGGCAGCGTCATCGCCGTGTACGACCTCGGCGGCGGCACGTTCGACGCGGCAGTGGTCCGCAAGGTCGACGACACCCGGTTCGAACTGCTCGGCGAGCCCACCGGCGTCGACCGGCTCGGCGGCGTCGACTTCGACGAGTCCGTCTTCGAACACCTGCGCGCGACCGTCGCCAAAGGACTCGACGACCTGGCGCCGGACGATCCGGTGGCGATGTCCGCGGCGGCACGGCTTCGCCGTGAGTGCACCGAGGCCAAGGAAGCCCTCTCCACGGACACCGAGGTCACCATTCCGGTCCTGCTGCCCAGCGGGCACACCCAGGCGCGAATGGTGCGCGGCGAGTTCGAGGCGATGATCCGGCCCGCACTGGACGAGACCGTCGAACTGCTGCGCGCCACCATCCGTTCGGCGGGCGTGGCGGAGTCCGAACTCGACGCCGTGCTGCTGGTCGGCGGGTCGTCGCGGATACCACTGGTCAGCCAACTGCTGTCGCAGCAACTCGGTCGCGCCGTCGCTGTGGACAGCGACCCGAAGAGCACCGTCGCGCAGGGCGCCGCCAGGGCTGTCGTCCCCGTCGGGCAAGGCGTGGCCCCCGCCCAACAGCCTCCCGACGAGCCGAGCAGTCCACCAGCACGACCGGAAGTCGCGGACATCCCGTTGGTGGTGCTACCGCCGTCCACGGCGCGCCGGCGCGTGCTGAGGCCACGGGTCCTGGTGGGAGCGGCGGGGCTCGCCGTGAGCGGGATCGTCGCCATGGGCATCCACACCGTGAGCGACGTCGCGTCGACCAGTTCAGCCCTGGCGCCTGCCACCCAGGTGGCCGCGGAGCAACCGGCACCGGCGCCTCCCGCCGAGGTACCGGTCGCCGAGCAGAAGTCGCCTGCTGTTCGGCAGTTCCCACAGCCCAGTCCGACGACGCAGGCGCCCAACCGCAAGGCCAAGCCCGAGCCGAACACCCCCGACGCGGGGCTGCCGACCACCGACACCTCAGCCGCAGCGCCCCGCTCGACCAGCACGCCGACCTCGGATGCCGGGCCGTCGTTGCAGCAATCGCCGTCGACGACCCAAGCCCCGCCGTCAACGACCCAGAACCCACCACCGCAGACCGAGGATCCGCCACCCACCACGGAGGACCCGCCACCGACCACTCAGGATCCACCACCCACGACCGAGGATCCGCCGCCCACCACGCAGGACCCGCCACCCACGACCGAGGATCCACCGCCCACCACGCAGGACCCACCACCACCGACGACGTGAGTCCTGATCCCCCTTCCTCAGCACGGCGCGCTGGTCACCGTGATCGGGAGAGGTCGACGGGCACTCGCTTCGGCCAGTGCGGTTCCCAGATCCACCTACTACTCGGCTTCACCCCTACGGGCAGCGCTTCCTCGTGCCACCGCGATCAACAGTTGCATAATCATGGCTATTGCTAGAAGGTTGCAACTACCCATCACGGAGTACCTCGGAGGGGCTCATGAGCCAGTACGTGCTGCCGGATCTGCCCTACGACTACGGCGCCCTCGAGCCCGCGATCACCGGCGAGATCCTCGAGCTGCACCACAGCAAGCACCACGCCGCCTACGTCAAAGGCGCCAACGACACCATCGAGCGACTCGCCGAGACACGGGAGAAGGAGGACTACTCCGGCCTGGTCGGCCTGGAGAAGACCTTCGCGTTCAACCTGTCCGGACACGTCCTGCACACGGTCTTCTGGGACAACCTCAGCCCGGACGGCGGTGACCGGCCGGACGGCGAACTGGCCGCCGCGATCGACGAGCACTTCGGCTCGTTCGACGCGTTCTCCAAGCAACTCTCCGCCGCCACCTCCACGGTGCAGGGCTCGGGCTGGGGCGTGCTCGCCTGGGAGCCGCTGTCACAGCGGCTGGTCGTGGAGCAGGTCTACGACCACCACGGCAACGTCGGCATGAACACCACCCCGGTGCTGGTGTTCGACGCGTGGGAACACGCCTACTACCTGCAGTACCGCAACGTGCGCCCGGACTACGTGCAGAAGCTGTGGTCGCTGGTCAACTGGACCGATGTGACGCGTCGCTTCGACGCGGCGCGCGCCGGGAACAACGGACTGATCGCCCCGGCGAGGTAGTCCCACCGACGGGCAGTGGGTGCTCCGACAACCACCACGCTGCCATGACCGTGCCCTCGCTCCTCCACCGGGGAGCGAGGGCACGGCCCACTGCGACCGACCACCAACCCGAAGCCAGAGCGAACTGCCACCCGACGACCGCATGCGTGTCCTGGACGAGCCGGAGCATCTGGTCGAACCGGTGGGCGGCGGCTACTCGGCAGTACCCCTGATACGTCGCGACAGGGAAACGTCTCCCCTGACGGTCACGTCCGCACCCTTCTTCAAGGCCTCGCCCGCCTGGCCCGTTCGGTGGACGGACTGCCACCTCATCCGGGTCCCGTGCAGGGCTGTTACCAGCGACTGGATCACCACGAGGTACATCAACTGCCGGTAGACGAGCTGCTGGAGCGGCATCGTCCACAACGGACGAAGCGACTCGCCGTCCAGTCTCAGCGCGTAGCCCGCGCTGAGCAGCTGGATCAGCAGGAACAGGCACCACAGGACCATCGCGCGGGGCGCGTCGGCGATGAACGCGCCGTAGAGGACGTAGACGTCCATCGCGGGGGCCAGCAGCGGCAGCAGGAAGTGGAAGACCGACAGGTAGATCAGGCCGTAGCGGCCCATCCGCCCGGCCAGCCCCCGCTCGGCCAGCGCGCCGCGGTGTTTCCACATCGCCTGGAACGTGCCGTAGGACCAGCGGTAGCGCTGCCGGTAAAGGCCCTGCACCGTCGTCGGCGCCTCGGTCCAGGCGCGGGCCGACTGCTCGTAGGTGACCCGCCACCCGGCCCGGCTCACGGCGATCGTCAGATCGGTGTCCTCGGCGAGCGTGTCCGGGCTGACTCCGCCGACCTCGACCAGCGCTGCCCGGCGGAAGGCGCCGATCGCGCCGGGCACGGTCGGGATGCACCGCATCGCGTCGAGGATCTGGCGGTCCAGGTTCGAGCCCGCGCAGTACTCCAGGTGCTGCCACCGCCCGAGCAGGCCACTGCGGTTGCCGACCTTGGTGTTGCCGGACACCGCGCCGATCCGGTGGTCGGCCAGCGGCTGGACGAGGTTGCCGATCGTCTCCGGCTCGAAGATCGTGTCACCGTCGACCAGCACGAGGATGTCGTGCCGCGCCTCGGCGATGCCCCGGTTGAGCGCCGCGGGCTTGCCCGCGTTCTCCTGCCGGAAGACCCGGACTCCGGGCAGCGCCAGCGCTTCCACGAGGTCCGCTGTGCCGTCGGTCGAGCCGTCGTCCACGACGACCACCTCGACGTCGGCCGAGTACGTGTTCGCCGCCAGCGCCCGCACGGCGGCCTCGATGTTGCGGGACTCGTTGTAGGCCGGGATGACCACCGAGACCGACGGCGCGAACCACGGCAGCGGGTCGTGCTCGCGTTCGCGGCGCAGCCTGCGGGCGGTGTGCGCGAGGCCGAGCTGCATGACGGAGCGCAGCAGGCCGAGCACGCCCGCCGCGCCGATGAGCAGGTCCAGTGCGGCGATCAGGAACTCGCCGTACCGCTGGGTCCAGGCCAGCACCGTGCCGGTGAACCGCTGCGCCGAGTCGGCGGGCGGCTCGGCGGGCGCCGCGCCGAGTCCTGCCGAGACGGTGGTGAACCGGTAGCCGCGCGACGGCAGCTCCCCCACCATCTCGGCGACCGCGCCGACAGTGCTGCTGCCGCGGTCGTGCATCCGCACCACCGCGCCCGCGCCGCCCTCGGGCGTGCTCGCGGCGACGATCGAGCCGACGTCGTAGGTCACCACGTCCGTACTGTCGACCTCGGGCCGCACGGCCACGAAGCCGTCCGCGACGATCCCCTGCGCCACGTCCTCGCTCGCGCTGGCGGGCACGCCGAACAGCCGGGCGCGGACTCCTGCCGCACCGGCCAGCGCGCCCTGCGCCGAGGCGAGGTCGAGCTGCCGCTGCCACCCCGACGAGAAGATCGCGTCGTCGCCGCGGAACCCGGCCAGGCCGACCTCGTGGCCCTCGGCGAGCATCCGGCGCACCAGGTCCGGGTGTTCGTTGACCTTGGCGCCGAGCACGAAGAACGTCGCGTGGGCGTGCTCCCGCGCGAGCACGTCGAGCAGCCGCGGGGTCCACTTCGGATCAGGGCCGCCGAAGAAGGTGAGCGCTATGGTCCGCGCGGGCATGCCCCTGACGTCGGCGCCCTGCCGCACCGGGCCGTCCGAGGACGTCACGGCGTGGCCGTGCGCCTGCGCGACCTGCCTGTTCGAGTAGGCGTAGAACGACAGCGCGCCGAACATGACGGCCAGCGCGAGCACCAGGTTCACCCAGTGCACCCAGGGAGAACGGATCTTCATCTGGCGGGCCACACCACAGCGGCGCCGCCGGGCGGAGCGAGCACTGTCGTCAGGATCACCACGGTGAACGCGGCGAGGACGATCAGCAGGCACGCGCTGAGCGTGCGCGCCACCGCCTTGCGCCTGCCTGTCGAGTCCACGAACACCGGCTCATCGACGACCTGCTGCTCCATCGTGCTTCTCCCCCATACCAACAAGATCAACGTCTGCGGGCGCGGGACACCGCGCGCAACAGTGCGACCACGAGTCCGACGACGACCGAGGTCGCCAGGTGCGGAAACCCGTGGATGAGCCACGGCGCGAGGACCGTGGCCAGTTCCTTGGAGCCGCGCCAGTGCAACTGCCCGACCCAGGTGGTCTTCCCCAAGACCAGTGCGAAGTACAGCAACGGCGGTGCGGGCACCACCGCCCACAAGCCCACCGGCCGCACCAGCGCGGCGGCGCACACCATTCCCACGACCAGCCAGATGCCGAACCGCACCCCGAGGTCCGCGCCTTGGGCGGGCAAGCCGAGCAGGACGAATACCGCCAGGAAGGTCACGGCGGCCAGGCTGGGAATCTGCAACGGAGTCCGGGCATGGTCGTACGCGTGTACCGACGTTTCCATTCCTGCCCCCAGGCCCCACCGCAGCGTCAACCCCCACGCGAATGGCGGCGCTCGCCTAGACTACGGCAGGAGGGGTGTGCTGTGGACGGGGATCGTGTTCCCGGTCACCAGGAACGCCGACGGCCGTGGTGGCACGTCGCTTCGCTGGTGGCCGCGCGTTCGGCGTGGGTGCTGTTGTCGGTGGTCGCACTCGTCGGGTCGGGCGTGGCTTGGGCCACCTACCAGGACCTGGACGGCGGGGTGCAGCGCTCGGACGCGATCAGCGACGACGCGCCGAGGTCCGAGGACGGGGTCAACATCCTGGTGATGGGGTTGACCACGCGGCTGGACCTCAACGGCGAGGCGCTGCCGGACGACCTGCTCGCCCGGTTGAACGCCGGGGAAAGCGATCGCGGTGGCTACAACGCGAACACGTTGATGCTTCTGCATGTGCCTGACAACGGTTCTCCGCCGACCTCGATGTCCATTCCTCGGGACGACTACGTGGATTTCGTCGGCGTCTCGGAAGGACCACTGAAAGGCAAGATCAAAGAGGCGTACGGCCGAGCCAAGGAAATCGCGGAGCGGTCACTGCCGAGCAAAGGCATCACCGATCCGCGCGAAGTGGAACGACGCGGCCGCGAAGCGGGCCGCAAGGCTCAGGTGGAGACCGTGCGGGCGTTCCTCAACGTGCCGGTCGACCACCTCGTGGAGATCAGCCTGGTCGGCTTCTACCACCTCGCCGACGCGATCGGCGGGGTGGACGTCTGCCTGAAGAAGGCGACCAAGGACCCGTTGTCCGGGGCGGACTTCGTCGCGGGCGTGCAGCACCTCGACGCCGAGCAGTCGCTGTCGTTCGTGCGCCAGCGGCACGGGCTGCCCAACGGCGACCTGGACCGCACGAAGCGCCAGCAGGCATTCATCGCGGCGGTGATCCGCAAGCTGAAGGACGCGGGCACGTTCACCGATGTCGGTGCGCTGCAACGGCTGCTGGACGTGGCCAAGAAGGACGTGGTCCTCGACCGGGGCTGGGACATCCTGGACTTCATGCGGCAGGCGCCGAGCCTCACCGGCGGTGGCGCGCGGTTCCACACGCTGCCGATCGACGGCACCGCCGAGATCGAGGGGCAGACCGTCAACCTGGTCAACCCGATCACGACCCAGGCGCGGGTGGCGACCATGCTCGCGGGGATCCCGCTGCCCAAGGCGACGGTGTCGAAGGCGAAGGCCACCACGACCAGCCCTCCGCCACCGCCACCGATCCCCTGCATCGACTAGTTCATGAGGGGGCCTCGCAGGGTCCTGGCAAAGTCGCAGTGTGGGGGTGGGGTTGTGCCTGTCGAAAGCCTCATCCGTGCAGGTGACAGAGGGGTCCACCGAGACCCGTGCACGGATGCGGTCGTGATCACGCTGCTGCCGATGAGCACAGCATGCTGACCAGCCATGCTGCTTCGGCCGGCCTACGTCCAGCGCTGCCACCACCGAGCACCGACCAAACCCAGATCAGCGACTTGGATGTCCGTCGACGACAACGGCTGGGCGGCATCCTCAACGAGTACCACCACGTCGCCTGACCAGCACGGATATAGTTTTCGGCAAGCACAGTTCCGCCGAAGCGTGGTCCCTCTCGACACGTTGTGCGACAACTACGGCTTGGCCGACGAGGTGATCGGTGATCCGGTCGGGGCACCGGTGTCCGGCACTCCCGCGTAGTCGGGCAGCTCGACCCCGTTGATCGCGCGCCCGATCAGCTCGGTGAACCATTCGCCGGCGAAATCGGGGCTCGGCTCGGCGTCTGGCCCAGGGAGGTCGCGGCTGCGGGCGTTCAGCCTGCCGATCTCCTGGTTGGCCTCGACGAACGAGCGCATCCGAGCCTCGTAGCGGGCGAACCCGGCGTCGGGGTCCCACCCGGCGTCGGCCAGTTCACCGGCCAGCAGGTAGGCGCCGACCAGGGCCAGCCCGGTGCCCTGCCCGGACATCGGCGACGAGCTGAACGCCGCGTCCCCGAGCAGCCCCACCCGTCCGCTCGACCAGCGGTCCATCACCACCTGGGCGACCTGGTCGAGGTAGAAGTCCGGGGTGTCGTCCAGGTGCGCGAGGATGTCCGGGGTCAACCAGCCCAGGCCGGTCATCCGCTCGCGCAGCAGGACCTTCTGGGCCGCGACGTCACGGTGGTCGACGTCGAAGTCGGCCGAGGGGAAGTAGAACATGGCCATCGCACGGGTGGCGTCCTGGATGGGTCGCAGGAGGGCTGTGCGCCCGGACTCCTGGTCCTGGTACTCGAGCAGCCAGCGGTCCAGCCCGAACTCGTTGGGCACGCTGTAGAAGGCCAGCACGTGCCCGAGGTGGCGGAGGAACCGCTCATGCGGCCCGAAGACCATCGCCCGCAGCGCCGAGTGCGGCCCGTCGGCCCCGACCACCAGGTCGAAGCGCCGCCGGTCGCCGCTCGCGAAGGTCACGTCGACCCCGTCCGCGTCCTGGGTGAGTTCGGCGATCCGGTCGCCGAAGAGGTATTCGACGCCGTCGCGGGTGTCGTCGTAGAGCACACGGGACAGGTCTCCGCGCAGGATCTCGATGTCCGCGATGAACCCGTCGCCACCGTCGTCGTCGGCACGGA
>JBDSAJ010000489.1:0-16971 GCA_039922235.1 Umezawaea sp. | reverse complement strand
GACGCCGTCGTGTTGCGGGTGCTCGCCCGGTACACGATGTAGAGGGTGATGAGGACGAACACGGCGAACACGCCGATGTTGATCGCCACGTTGCCACCCGTGGCAGGTGTCTCCGCCCGCACCCGCTACTCCTCGACGATTCCGGCCAGGCCGCGGACCACGCTGACCTGCGGGTCCAGCTTGCGCTTCGCGTAGCGCGCGTAGGACAGGGTGAGCACCACCGTGGTGACGAACTGCAACAGGCCGAGCAGGATGCCGACGTTGACCACGCCGAACACCCGCGTGCTCATGAATTCGTGTGCGTAAGCCGATGCGATCACGTAGGTGAGGTACCACGTGAGGAACAGCGCGGTCATCGGGAACACGAATACGAGAGCGCGCCGCCGGAGCGCCTTGAATTCCTCGCTCTGCTGGATGGCGACGAAGTCCGGATTACCGTCCTCGTCCACCAACAACGGCTTCGCGGGTTCGTCGAATGTGGCGAACCCACGACCGCGATTAGGGGACTGCCGCGAATCAAGGGAGCGCGGCAAGGCTTTCGTCATCGTGGTCCTCCACGGGGATTCCGACGGGCACGGCCGACGAGGCGACCGGGAGCCGGCGGCGCACAGCGTAGCCGGGCGGGCCGAGGAGTCAACCGGATGGCCCAGGTACCTTGCCCGATCGTCCACGTATGTACCGTTCGGTCTGGGTGTCCGTTACGCCATTCGGTGACAATCTTGCACGTTGGTCGTTGTCGAGGGCCGAACCCTCGCCTACCATCGTCCGACGACGTCGCCGCCGTGAATCACGACCCGCAGTTGAATGACAACATCGATTTCAATCGGCTAAACCGCGTCCAACCGGCACGGTGGTGGCCCGACTACCGACCTGGGGTCTATCCGGTGACTGCGCAGAACCGTGTTCGATGGCGGTGGGCCACCGTGGTGGACTGGCGCAATTGGCGACTCCCGGTCAAGGTCGCCGCGGTACTGCTGGTCCCCGTGGCGGTCGCCGTCGGTGCGGGTGTGCTCCAGATCCGCGGCTACGTCGTGCGCGCCGACTCCTACGCCGCCACCGGCAAACTGGTCACGCTGCGTTCCGCGCTGACCCCGCTGATCGCCGCCGTCCAGGACGAGCGGGCCCACCAGGCCGGTCGGCTCGACGGCCTGGGGCCCGAAGTCGGCTCCTTCCAGGAGCGCGGCGCCGCCACGACCCGCGCGTTCGAGACCGTGCGCGAACTCGCGGAGGACCCCGCGACCTCGCTCGGGGCCGTGGCCGACGCCCGGTTCGCCGAGCTCACCACGCAGGTCAACACGCTGCCGCAACTGAGGCAGTCGGTCACCGCCGGGGCGGACGTGTCGGTTTCCGGCATCGCGTACACCACCGTCGTGCGCTCCCTGCTCGACTTCGACCAGGCGCTGGTCAACGATTTCGGCGACCCCGAGCTGTCGAGCACCGCCGGCGCGGTGCACAACCTCCAGATCGCCGCCGAGCAGTTGTCCCTCCAGCACGGCGTGGTGCTCGCGGCGGTGATCCGCGGCCGGATCCTCGACCCCGAGGTCGTGCTGGTGGACCAGTCGCAGCTGCGCTACCTGGACCGGGTCAGCGACTTCGCCGCGCTGGCCACGTCCGCGCAGCGGGACCTGCGAACGCAGACCCTGGCCGGGAACGAGGTGCTGGCCCGCGACCGGATGGTGCAGGACGCGCTCACCACGGTCGCCACCCCGAGCAGGCCGGATCCGCCGACGCTGGCGTCGAAGTTCTCCGTCGGCGACTGGGAGGTCGCCTCCCACAACACCGACGCGCTCATGAACAAGGTGCTGGCCGAGCTGGAGGGGCAACTGGCGGACTCCGTCACGAGGCTCCAGGACGAGACCAGCGACCAGGCGGGCCTCGCCTCGATGGTCCTGCTGGCGTCGCTGCTGGCCGCTGTCGGCGTCGGCGTCGTCTTCGGCAACAACATGATCCGCTCGCTGCTGACCCTGCGGCGCACCGCGCTGCACGTCGCCCAGCACCAGCTGCCAGAACTCGTCGCCGACCTCCGCGAGGAGGGGGCCAGCGAGGTCGTCATCGAGCCGGTGGCCGTGCACACGACCGAGGAGTTCGGCCAGCTCGCCCGCGCGTTCGACGCGGTGCACCAGCAGGCCGTCGGCTCCGCCGTCGAGCAGGCCAGGCTGCGCGCCGGGCTGCGCAACACCTTCGTCAACCTGTCGCGCCGCAGCCAGGGACTGGTCGAGCGGCAGCTGCGGCTGATGGAGGAGCTGGAGCGCCAGGAGGAGAACCCGCAGCAGCTGGCGAACCTCTTCAAGCTCGACCACCTCGCCACCCGGATGCGCCGCAACAACGAGAACCTCATGGTGCTCTCCGGCACCGACGTGACGCGCCGGTTCAGCAAGCCGATCCCGCTCGCCGACGTGCTGCGCGCGGCGGCGTCGGAGATCGAGCACTACCAACGGGTCGTCGTGCAGACGACACCCCAGGTCGAGGTCGTCGGCTACGCCGCCAGCGACCTGGTGCGGCTCATCGCGGAGCTGCTGGACAACGCCACCGCCTTCTCACCGCCGCGCAGCCACGTCGTCATCGTCGGACGTCCCCGCAACGGCGGTGGGGTCGTGATCGACGTGATCGACGAGGGCGTCGGCATGTCCCCCGCCGAACTGGCGGCGGCGAACGTCCGCCTGCGGGACGCGGACGCCGACGAGTTGCCCGCGTCCCGGCAGATGGGGCACTTCGTCATCGCCCGGCTCGCCGCCCGCCACCAGATCGAGGTGACCCTGGTCGACCAGGGCCCGCACCGCGACGGGCTGCGCGCGGTCGTCGGCGTGCCTTCGGACCTGGTCCGCAAGCCTCGCAGCACCCCGCGGCCCGCGGTCGAGGCGCCGCCCCCCGGACGCCGCGTCCCGGCCGGGCCGACAACGCGGCCGATGCCCACGCGCACCGCGGGTGCCTCACCCGCGCCGTCGCCGAGGCAGGCGAACGGGAGCGAGTGGTCGTCGTTCCGCGGTATGGCGACCGACGACCAGGACGCTGCGGCGACCACGCGCTCGGTCTGGTTCAAGGGCAAGCTGCCGACCGGCGACGCGCCCCGGCACCGGCTCGACGACGACCCCGCGGTCACCGCGCCCGCTGCGAACGGCGTCACCCCCGACACCGTCCCCACCCCCGAACCCGAGCCCGCCACCGGGATCGAGTTGCCGAAGCGCAAACCGAGGGGCAACCTCGTCGCTGGGCGGTCGGGCGAAGGCGCTGCACCCGTACGGCGGGATCCCGACGCGACACGCGGCTTCCTCTCGAACTACCAGACGGGAATCCGGCAAGGTGTGCTGGGTTCCGGTGATCACCGCTCTGCACAGGAGAACCCATGACCAAACCACGGTCTCGTCAGGTGGACCAGTTCGGCTGGTTGATCACCAACTTCACCGAGCGCGTACCCGGCGTCGCACACGCTGCCGTGATCTCCGTGGACGGCCTGCTGCTGACAGCCTCTTCCGGTCTGCCCGCGCAGCGCGCCGACCAGCTCTGCGCCATCGCCGCGGGCGTCACCAGCCTCGCCAAGAGCGCGGCGAACTTCTTCGACGGTGGCGGCGTGCTCCGCTCGGTCGTCGAGATGCAGCACGGCATCATGCTGCTCGTGTCCATCCGTGACGGGTCGTGCCTCGTGGTGCTCGCCGCGCCGGACAGCGACGTCGGCCAGGTCGCCTACGAGATGACCGTCGTGGTGGACCAGGTCGGTCAGCTGCTCACGCCGGAACTCCGTGCCGAGCTGCACGGAGCGACCAGGATGTCCGCGTGAGGCGGTTATGACCGGACCGGACTCCGAGCAGTCGTCGTTCGCCGACCTGCTCAACGGGATCACCCTCTCCGGCGGCTCGCGCAAGGGCCGCAAGGGCAAGCGCGACCGGCCCGCGGCGCAGAAGATCAGCCTGCCCGCCCAGCCGGAGCCCGTCGCCGACGAGGTGGTGGAGACCGCCGCCATCGTTCGGCCCTACTCGTGGACCGGCGGCCGCACCACGTCCGATTTCCAGTTGGAGATCGAGACGATGGTCAGCGCGGGCGAGGAGTTGTACGTGGGCCCGATCAAGGCCGAGTACCAGGACGTGCTGAGCCTCTGCGAGGCCCCCCGTTCCGTCGCCGAGGTCGCCGCCCTGCTCTACCTCCCGCTCGGCGTGGCCAAGGTACTGCTCGGCGACATGGCCGAGCACGGCCTGCTCGACGTGCACGCGACCGCCGTGGCCGAAGGCGACGTCCCGGACCTCGGCCTCATGGAACGCGTGCTCAGCGGCCTCCGCAAACTCTGATTCTCCTCCTCCAACGCGCAGCGTTGGAGTCTCTTCCCTGCACGCCGACGCGCAGCGTCGGGTGTCCTTCCCTGCCCGCCTTGAGATGTAACCCCCAGTGGGGGTATACATGGGGTTACAACTTCCAAGGCTGAGGGGGTCACGCCATGCCGAAGATCAACGTCTACCTGCCCGACGACCTGGCCGAAGCGGTCAAGGAGTCCGGGGTGCCCGTCTCGGCGGTCTGCCAGCGCGCGCTGGAGGCCTCGGTGAAACGGGTGACCGCCATCCGGGCCGTCGCGCTCGACGACCTGGCATCCGGTGCTTCGGCGCTCCAGCTCTCCCGGGTCACCCAGCGCACCCAGGACGTCATCGCGCTCGCGGTCGACCAGGCGCGGACCGGGGGCGCCGCGCACGTCGACACCGGGCACCTGCTGCACGGGATGCTCGCCGAGGGCACGAACCTGGCCCTGCACGTGCTGCGCGCGATCGAGGTCGACCCGGACCGGGTGTCCCGCGAACTCGCCCGCCGCGCTCCCGTCGACGACCAGGCGGCGCCCGAGCGGTTCGGTGGCGACGCCGCGAACGCGCTGGAGTTGACCGTCACCGAGGCGCTGACGCTGGGGCACAACTACGTCGGGTGCGAGCACCTGCTGCTCGGCCTGCTCGCCGAACCCGACGGCGTCGGCGGCCACGCCCTGCGCGCCGCCGGTGCCGACCTGAAGGCCGCCCGCCCGGCCGTCGTCGCGGCCCTCGCCGGGTACGTCCACCTGCGGGCCCAGCCGGCTGGCGGCCCGGTCGACGTGGCCGCCGCGCTGCGCCAGGAGTTGGCCCCCCTGATCGGCAGGCTCGACCGGCTGGAACGCCATGCAGGCCTCGACGCCGAGGGGTGACCTGGTGGTGCGGTGGCTGATCGTGGTGCTGGTGGTGATCGCGCTCGTCTAGCCCTCGATGATCGCGGCCAACGCGGAATAGAGCGCGTGGGGATTGTCGACCATCGGGAAATGACCCGAATCCGGAATGGCGAACGTGGTCGATTCGTCGAGCAGCGGAACGAGGTGCTCGGCCCGGTCACCCAGTGCTCCGTAGAGGTAGGCGGCGCGGGGCATCGCCCGGTACCAGTCCAGCAGCTTGCCGCTGTCCGACCATTCCACGAGCGACCGGGCGCTCTGGTGGACGGCGGCGGGCGTGCACGTCGCCGTCCAGTCGCCCCACGCGCGCAGATCCTCCTCGGGTGCTCCCTTGAGCGAGTCGACGAAGCGGTGGAACTCGTTGACCGCGAAGTCCTCCAGTTCCAGGTCGGCGATCTGCCTGCTGACCAGCCCGGCGTCGTCGCCGACCAGGACGCCTTCGATGCTGGTGAACGTGACCAGCCTGGTGGCGCCCTGTGCGGCGATGAGTCCGACCGCACCGCCCAGGCCGTGCCCGACCACGTGCAGCCGGGCCGGGTCCAGTTGTGCCACGACCCGGCTGACCAGCTCCGCGCAGGCGTCCAGGGTGTGGGCGCCCGATGGCAGCGGCGCGCTGCGGCCGTGACCGGGGAGATCGATCGCGCAGGTCGTGAGGTGGGCCAGCGCGGGGGAGCCGGTGATGCCCGCGAAGCTGTCCTTGGTGGAGCTGAGGTCGTGCAGCAGGAGGACGACGTCCGGTCCGGCCGGCCTGATGTCCGCGACGATGTAGACCACCACGCCGTCGTGGTCTACGGGAATGGCCTGGTTCTGGAGGAGGTTCATCGTCCGGCTTCTGTTGTCGGGTTGCTCAGGGCATAGTCGGGTGTTCATCGGGATGTTCCGCCCAAACCTTGACCCGCATTCATTCTTTCGCGTCGTAGATCGACGTTCCTTGCGCATTTCTTCCGCAAAAGTGCGGGCCACTTGCCAAGATCGATAATTGAGCTACTATGGTTTCAGTGTTCACCGAAACCAAGGAGTCCTCGTGAGCGCCGGACGGGAAACCCGCCTCTCCGCCTGGATCGAACGGCTGGCCGCGCACTTCGCGGAGGAGGGCATCCCGCTGATCGGCGGGCGCATCCTCGGCTACCTCCTGGTGTGCGAACCGGTCGAGCGCACCGCCGCCGAACTCTCGCAGGAACTGGAGGCGAGCAGCGGCTCGATCAGCACGAACCTCAAGTTCCTGGTCAACGCAGGCCTGGTCACCAAGCGCACCCGGCGCGGACGGCAGGCCGCCGAGTACCGCGTCGACGAGAAGCGCTGGGCCGACATGGTGCAGCGCAGGCTGGACGCGCTGGTCAGCGTGCGCGACCTGACCGAGTCAGGGATGCGGCTGCTCAGCGGCGATCCCCAGCGCGCCCACCGGCTCCGCACCGTGGACCAGCTGTACACGTGGCTGGCCGACGAACTGCCCCCGCTGTGGGAACGCCGCCCCACACCGCCCAAGTGACCTCGCCAAGCAGCCGTTAAACGGTCTGGTCAGCGAGATCGAGGCGCTCGTGCGTCGTGGCGTCGGGTTCGGCGGGCACCGGTCCGCGCGACCGGCTCGCCACCCACAGCGCCGCCGTGGCCACCACGACCGCGCCCGCGCCCAGCACGTGCACCGACACCAGCACCTCGGGCACACCGGTCCAGTACTGGACCATGCCCAGCGCACCCTGTGCGAGCACGACACCGGCGAGGATCCAGAAGCGGCGGCGCAGCACGGCGTCCGTCGACAGCCCGTGCACCGCGAAGCCAAGCGCGGTCAGCATTCCCAGGAACAAGAACAGCAGGTCCGCGTGGAGCTGGGCCAACGTGTCCACCGGCAGACCCAGCCGGGGGGTGTCCGAGTCGCCTGCGTGCGGCCCGGCCGCGGTCACGAAAGTGCCCGCCAGCAACAGGAACCCGAGCACGACCGCCTGTACAACCTGGAGCTTCAACAGCGCCTTGGGGAGCAGCGGCTCGGCCGGGTCGTCGCCTTCGGCGAGCGAGCGGTGCAGCAGCACGGCCAGCCACACGAGTGCCATCGAGATCAGGAAGTGCACCGACACGGTCCACCACAGCAGTCCGGTGAGGACGGTGATGCCGCCGACCACGGCTTGGAGCGCCACGCCGCCGAGTTGCACCAGCGCCAGCACGACCACCCGCCGCCTGCGCGGCCGACCCAGCCACGCCGCCACCACGATCAGTCCGGCGATGATCCCGACCACCCCGGTCAGCGTCCGGTTCCCGAACTCCACCCACTGGTGCAGCGGCCCGACCTCCGGGTGCGCCACCGGCGTCAGGCTGCCCGCGACGCACTGCGGCCACGTCGGACACCCCAGCCCCGACCCGGTCACCCGGACGATCGACCCGGTGACGGCGATGCCGCCCTGGGCGATGACCAGCGCCACGGCGATGGCGCGCTGGAACGAGAGAAGGCGGTTGGTGAACCAGGGGGGAACCGACACCCGTCGATGGTAGGACGGCCTGGCTGAGAGGTGCTCGGCCGGGGTTGTGGCTCGTCGGACGGCCGGGTCGCGCAGTGACGGCCGACACGGCCGTCTTCCTCGCAAGGGAATGTCGCGGATGCCGATGACCGGTCGCATCGCCGCGCAGAACAGGTTGGTGTGCCAGGCGGGGCCGACACGAACACGTCCACCCCGCCCGCTGCCGCCGCGGCGGACCGCAGCACCTGGTCGCTGTGGGCACGGCGCGCGGAGACGACGCCGTCGTTCCTGCCAAGCGGCTCCCGCATCCGGGCCCGGTGGTACAGCCAGGCACCGAACGGGGCCAGCGGGGTCGCGGCGATGTCGTAGTGGATGAACGCCCGCGTGCCCGGTCGGTCCTGCGCGCGGAAGAACTCCGCGAGGTCGCCTGCCGGGAAGTGGCGCAGCACCCCGTTCGAGAGGTAGACGGTGGCGTCCTCGCGCAGCGCGAACGCGTCGGCACTGAGGAACGGCACGGCAGACCGGGCCACGGCGGACCCGGCCAAGCTCCAACCCACCGACCCAACCGAGCGCGCTCGACACTCCCCCGAACCACCTACAGCGCTACCCGCCCAACCACGACAGCACCCACACCGGCCAGCCTCGTCGCCCGCGTCCCGCAGCCGGGTCACGGCCTCGGCCCGGCGCACCGGGATCCGCTCGCCGCTGCCGAGGTCCCACGCGACCACGAGGCCGGAGATCTCCAGCACGGGGCCGGTCAGTCGAGCTTCGTGGTGCGGGTGGCGAGCGCCGCCGCGCCCAGGCCCCACACCAGCAGCACGGCGACAGGTCCGACGCCGGGGCCGGTGCCGTCCACGACCGCGGCGTGCAGGCCCTCCGCCAGCGCCGCCGAGGGCAGCAGCTGCACGACCTGCGCGATCCCCGACGGCAGCGAGTCGACGTCGAGCGCCACGCCGCCGATCAGCAGCAGCACGAACCAGGCGATGTTCGCCAGCGCCAGCACGATCTCCGCTCGCAGCGCGCCGCCGAGCAGCACGCCCAGCGCCCCGAACGCCAACGTCCCCAGCACGATCAGCAGCACCGCCCAGGCGATCCCGCCCGCGGGCGGCCGCCAGCCCAGCAGCAGTGCCGTGCCACCGAGGATCACGACCTGGATCGCCACGACGGCCAGCGCGGCGGTGACCCGGCCCGCGATGAGCAGCCAGCGGGGGAGCGCGGACGCGAGCCGCTTGAGCACCCCGTACCGCCGGTCGAAGCCGAGTGCGATGGCCTGGCCGGTGAACGCGGACGACAGGATGGCGAGCGCGAAGACGCGGGCGGTCGCGGAGCCGACGCGCGGCTCCGGCATGGGGATGACCGTCATCAGCGTCAGCGCGACCAGCAGCGCGACCGGGATGATCACGGTGAGCAGGACCTGCTCGCCGTGCCGCAGCGTCAGCAGCGTCTCCATGCGCGACTGGGCGAGGAACATCCGGCCGAGCTTCCCCCGACCCGGCGCGGGCGTGAACGTGCCGGGGGTGAACCTGGCCGACGACGTCACCGGGCCTCCGATCGCGGTTGTCCCGGTCACGAGCGCAGCTCCCGGCCGGTCAGTTCGATGAACACGTCTTCGAGGCTGCGCTTCGCGACCGTCAGCTCCTCGGCGAGCACACCCTGCTGGGCGCACCACGACGTCACGGTCGAGACGACCTGCGGGTCGACGCGCCCCTCGACCACATAACTCCCGTGCACCGGCTCGCGCACCTTCAGGCCTTCCGGCAGCGCGGCCATGAGCAGCGCGGTGTCCAGGCCCCCGCGGGTGCGGAAGCGGAGCTGCTGCTCGTCCGGCTGGTCGGCGGTCAGCTCGCGGGGGCTGCCCTGCGCGACAACGCGGCCGGAGTCGACGATCACGACGTGGTCGGCCAGTTCCTCGGCCTCGTCGATGAGGTGCGTGGTGAGCAGGACGCTCACGCCGTCGCGGCGCAGCGCGGAGATCAGCTCCCACACCAGCCTGCGCGCCTGCGGGTCCATGCCCGCGGTCGGCTCGTCGAGGAACACCAGCTCGGGACGGCCGACCAGCGCGCAGGCCAGCGAGAGCCGCTGCTGCTGGCCGCCGGAGAGGCGCTTGTACGGGGTGCGCACGGCCGAGGTGAGGCCGAGGACGTCGAGCAGCCACGCCGGGTCGAGCGGGTTGGCCGCGCAGGTCGCGATGAGGGCCAGCAGTTCGTCGGCGCGCACACCGGGGTACCCGCCGCCGCCCTGCGGCATCACGCCGATGCGCGGCCGCAGCAGATCACCCTGGGTCTTGGGGTCGAGGCCCAGCACGCGGACCGTGCCGCCGTCCGCGGTGCGGAAGCCCTCGCACACCTCGACGGTCGACGTCTTGCCCGCGCCATTCGGCCCGAGCAGCGCCAGCACCGAGCCGGTCGGCAGGGTGAGGTCGAGCCCGTCCACCGCGACCGTGGAGCCGTAGCGCTTGACCAGTCCCGACACTTCCACGGCTGGGGTCACGGACTGGGGGGTCACGACCGGGAAGCCTAGGGCGTGCCATCCGCCACTCGGTGGTGGGGTCAGCCCCACCAGGGTTCTCGGGGTGGCATCAGGGTTGCCTCGGGGGAATTCCCCATACCTGCGGAAACCTATTTGCGCCATCATTTCGACATGGCCGAGATTCAAGCAAAAAGGCGGGCGGTGCTCGCACCACTCGCTGTTGCGAGCTTGGTCCTGTCGTTGTTCCCGATTGTTTACCTGCACGTGGCATCCGCCGGTCAGATTAGTCCCATCAGCCACACGATCAGCGACTACATCTTCGTCGCCAACGGGACCGGGCTGCTCGCGGTGACGGCGCTGTCACTGGCCGCGGGTTCCATCGTGCTGCTGATCGCCCTGTTCGGGGCGGGTCTGCCGCGTCGAGGGCCGATCACCGTGCTGGTGGGCCTGTGGGCGGCGGGCTTGACCGTGGCCGCCGTCTTCCCGACCGATCCGACCGGAACCCCCACCACCTTCGCCGGCGCCGTGCACCGCTATGCGGGCGCGGTGATGTTCGTGAGCCTGCCGCTGGCGGGTTTGCTCATTTCCCGGCAATTCATCCCGAGTACCACCGTCCGCCGCCTCGCGTTGGCCAGTGGGATCACCAGTTTCCTTTTTCTGCTCAGCCATGTGCCGGTCGTCTTTCCGGGAAATGGCGCACTGCTGCTGGGACTGGCCGAGCGAATTCTGTTCGCCGTCCTCTACGGCCTGCTGTTCGCGCTGGCCGCCGCCATCTGGTGGGACACCGCGCCCCAGCGGCGCACGGGGGAGGTGACCGCGTGACCGGCATCGCGATCCTGCTGGCCGTCGTGGGCGCCGCGTTCTTCGCCGTCGCCGCCCGGCTCCAGCACAGCGCCGTGTGCCAGGGCGACGGCGGACCCCGGATCACCGAACTGCTGCGCCGTCCGCGCTGGCTCGCAGGCCTGCTGCTGCTCGTGACGGGCGCCGGGGTGCACGCCGTCGCGCTCGGCATGGCTCCGCTGACCGTCGTCCAGCCCGTCGGGGTGCTGGCCATCGGCATGACCGCGCTGCTGGACGGCAGGCGTGGCGCGTGGCCCGCGGTCGCACTCACCACGGCGGGCGTCGGCGCGTTCGTGCTGCTCGCGGCGGGCAGCGCCACGGCGACGCAGGTCGCACCCGAAGCGGAACTGCACGCGGGCCTGCTCGTGCTCGGCCTGGTCGCGCTGCCGGGCCTGCTGGGCGTGCTCAGCGGGCGGCCGCACGTCCGGGCGCTGTCGTTCGGCGTCGCGGGCGGCGTGGCCTACGGCTACGTGTCCGTGCTCATGCGGGCCGTCTCCCAGGACGTGCAGCAGGGCGCGTTCGACTTCGCCTCGGTCCTGTCCGTGCTCGGCATCGTCACCGCGCTGCTCGTCGGCGGCTGGTTCATCCAGCACGCCTACGCGGGCGGCCCCGCCCACCTCACCGTCGCGTGCCTCACCGTCGTCGACCCGCTGGTCGCCGTCGGCATCGGGGCCGGACTGCTGGGGGAGTCCGCCCGCACGACCGGGTGGACCGCCCTGGCCCAGATCGTGTGCGCCGCGCTCGCCATCGGCGGCGTCTGCGTGCTCGCCCGTCGAGAACACACACCCACCAGATCGGAGAAGCTCGTGAGCAACGGACGCGCACTGCGGATCGTCATCGCGGCG
The DNA here is from genome assembly GCA_039922235.1 of Umezawaea sp. Classification (GTDB taxonomy): domain Bacteria; phylum Actinomycetota; class Actinomycetes; order Mycobacteriales; family Pseudonocardiaceae; genus Umezawaea. The sequence continues at coordinate 5,197 of JBDSAJ010000489.1, read as the reverse complement.
GAGACCTTCCCCCCGGACGTCAACGGCGCCGCTCGCTTCGCGCACCGCCTGTCGATCGGCCTCGCCGGTCGCGGCCACGACGTCCACGTCATCTGCGCCGACCCGGTCGGCCCGGCCAAGACCGAGATCGCCGACGGCATCACCGTGCACCGCCTGCGGTCGCGCCGCACGCCGTTCTACCGCGGCTTCCGGGTGTGCCTGCCGTGGGACGTGAAGGGTGACGTCAGCGACCTGCTCGACCAGCTCGAACCGGATCTCGTGCACGTCCAGGCGCACTTCATGATCGGCCGCCAGGTGCTCCGCCAGGCCGCCGAGCGCGGCATCCCGACCGTGGCCACCAACCACTTCATGCCGGAGAACCTGTTCGGCCACGCGCACATCCCCGCCTGGCTGCAGACCGCCGCCTCGCGCTGGGCGTGGCGCGACCTGACCAAGGTGTTCTCGGTCGCCGACGTGGTGACCGCGCCGACGCCGCGCGCGGTGGACCTGCTGCACGACAAGGGTTTCCCGCGCCGCGCGGTGCCGGTGTCCTGCGGCATCGACATCGACCGGTACCGGCTGCGCGGGTCCACCCGCACGGACGACCACCCCACGGTGCTGTTCGTCGGCAGGCTCGACGAGGAGAAGCGCGTCGACGAGCTGCTGCGGGCGCTGGCGCTCGTGCCGAGGCTCCGCGCCGAGATCGTCGGCGACGGCTCGTGCCGCGCCGAGTGGGAGCTGCTCGCCGCCCACCTCGGCATCAGCGACCGGGTGCGGTTCCGCGGGTTCGTTGACGAGGAGTCGCTGCTGGACGCCTACGCGAACGCCGACGCGTTCTGCATGCCCGGTGTCGCGGAGCTGCAGAGCCTCGCGACCATGGAGGCCATGGCCGCCGGCAAGCCGGTCGTCGCGGCCGACGCGATGGCGCTGCCACACCTGGTCCGCCCCGGCCGCAACGGCTGGCTGTTCCAGCCCGGTGACGTCCGCGGCCTGGCCGACCGGCTGCACGGCGTGCTGGCCGACCCGGCCGTGACCGCCCGGATGGGCGCGGCCAGCAGTGAGCTGATCGCGAAGCACGCCATCGGCGACACGTTGGACCGGTTCGAGGAGATCTACGCCGGACTGGTCGGACTCCCGGTGCTCACCCCGGCGGTCGCCGGGCTGGCGGCCTGACCGCTCTTGGCCCGGATGGCCGCGACCACGCGCAGGGCGGCGGGCTTGAGCACCAGCCCGCCGTCCTCCCGCTTGCCCACCAGGAACCGGTACAGCAGCGCGTAGCTCTCCAGCTTCACCAGCAGCGCGTCCGCCACGTCCGTGCCGTCGCGGGCCGGGTCCGCCTGCCGCACCAGCGTCTTCACGATCGCGTGGCGCGCCCGCATGGGCACCCACCAGCTCGTCACCAGCAGCAGCACCGTGCCGAACACCAGCGAGGTCGCGAGCACCGACTGCCAGCCGGTGAACCTGGGCTGGGCCAGCAGGAGCACCACGGCCACGAACAGGAACCCGGCGCCGTAGACGACCGCCCAGCCCGCGGTCGAAGCGGCGGGCGTCTCGGCGTTCTCGGTGTCCCACTCGCCGCCCCGCTTGCGCCACCGCTGCAGCGACGTGCCGCCGGTCGTCGCGCACACCGCGCCGACGGCGACCGCGGCCGCCGCGCCGATGATGACGACCGGGGCGGTGAGCCAGTCCAGGTCGTACAGCTCGTAGCGGACCACGGACCACGCCGCCCAGCCGACCGCGGCCGCGGCGGCCAGCCGCCACACGACCTTGCCGACCCGCTTGTAGGTGCGCCGGTCCTTCAACACCGCGAACGGCGTGCGGATCGGGGCAGGCAGGCTGCCGATCACCAGCAGCGCCAGCACGACCAGCGCGATACCGCCGACGGCGACCATGCCCGTCGACGCCTCCTCGCCGGTCGCCCCGGAGTTCAGCGCGGCCCGCGTCCGGTCGATCGCGATGGCCCCCAACGGGATCACCGGTGACAGCAGCACCAGCCCGTGCAGCAGCGTGCCGGAACGCAGTGCGGCATAACCGAAAGCGGCCATCAGCGTGCCGCCGCCGAGCGCGGCGGCCGGGCCGACGGCCCAGTTCGGCAGCAGGTTGAACAGCGCCAGCACGAGCAGCGCGCCACCGATGGCGAACCCGAGGGAACCCAGGAACTGCGCCATCTTCCCGCCCCTGGTGAGGCCGGTGATCGCCCAGTACGGCAGCAGCGCCGCCCCGCGCAGCACCCTGGTCACCGGCTTCAGCGCGGTCAGCCCGGAGTTCTTGCTGTCCACCACGGTCACCGCCACGGCCGCCGCGGTGGCGGCAGTGCGGATCATCTGGTCGCTGCCCGCCTCCTGCGAGATCGGCTCCCGCCCGATGCCCGCCTCGTCGAACGCGCGCAGCGCCTGGAGCCCGATCGACATGCTCCGCGCCCGCAGCGCCTCGGTCTGGAAGTCCACCGGCCGGTCCAGCCGCAGCAGCAGCGTCCGGTGCTCCTCCAGGAACAGCTCGCCGCGCGACCGCGGGTCGCCGCCGTCCTTGCGGTCGGCCAGGATCGCGGCCCGCAGCGCGGGCAGCTCCTCGGTGATGATCCGCACGTGCAGGCCCCACGCCGCCAGCTCCGCGAGCGCACCCGCGGTGGGCGGCAGGTCGCCTTCGACGGTCTCCTCGGCGTAGATGCCCGCGAGCTCCTTCTTGGCCGCCGCGATGGCGACCGCCAGCTCCGGCGTCGAGCCGCCGAACAGCTCGTCCACCAGGTCGTCGACCTGGTCGTGCGCCCGCTGCCGAGCCCGCCCCTTGTCGGCTCGCCCGTCGGCCTCCGCGGCGGTGAGCAGGTCCATCCGCCGCAGCCGCTGCGGGTCGAAGATCACCTTGCACAGCATCGTCGCGCCGTCGAGCCTGCCCCAGATCCAGTCGTTGACCCGCCAGGACCGCTTGAGGAACCCGGAGAACCGGCCCAGCGACGCACCGCCCGCCTTGTCGTCGGCGGTGATGCTGCGGGTGGCGAACGCGTTGCGCGTCTGCAGGCTGATCTGCACCAGCTCGACGGCCTGGTCCGCACCGCCGCGCGCGTCGTCCGCGAGGCAGGTGGTCGAGATCTCCAGCGCCATCAGCCGCGACAGCCACACCTCGGAGCCGGAGACCAGCCCGGCACGCGCCTCGCGCGGCGTCAGCTCCGTCGTCAGCAGCGCCCGCCACGCCGCCAGCCCACCCAGCTCCAGCCTGTCGGTGTCGTCGATGAGCGCGAGGATCTTCTGCGCCTCGTCGACCAGCTGGCCGATCTCGACCACGCACTCCCGCACGTCCGCGCCGATCGACCCGATTTCGCCGAACGTCATGCGCTGGTCGTACACCCCGAGCCGCTCGGACCAGTACGCCTGGTTGAGCGTCTCGGAGTTCGCGGCGGTCCAGGTGACGTCGACCTGCTCGCGCAACTGCCGCAACCGCGCCCGCACCCGGTGCAGCCGGGTCCGGGACTCCGCGACCAGCACGCACGCGCCGCGCAACGGTCCCTCCTGCGTGTCCGGCACGACCCAGACCAGCCGCTTGAGCAGGTCCAGCGCCGACGACGCCAGCGTGTCGGCCATCGTCACACCCCACTGCCACCCGGTCGCGGCCAGCGACGACGGCAGGTGCCGCGACGGCACGTACGGCAGCGTCCCGTACTTCTTGCGCCACTCCCGCTGCGCCGCCTCAGCCGCCGCCCGCACCCGCTCGAACGACCAGCCCGCCGCGTTCGACCCCTGCACCGCGAACTGGCGGGTCGTGATGTCCCGCGCCGCAAGCCTGATCCGCACGTCCTCGTAGTGCTCGTGCAGCGTGTCCGCCAGCTCGTAGGCCTTCTCCGCGACGGTCGTCGGCGCCTTGTGGTTGTTCGCCAACCCACCGGCCAGCCGCTCCAACAGCGAGTTGCGCCCACCACGCCGGGACGCGGCCAACCGGTTGTGCTCCTCGATCTTCTCCACGTAGGTCCGGCTGCCCTGCCCGGACCACGCGCCCTGCACCTTCACCGCCGTGCTCACCGTGCTCGGCACCTCCCGGCGCTGGTGCGCAGGCGGCTCGGCCCCCTCCGGCTCGGCGTGCGGGAACACCAACAACATCACCCGCCGCACAGGCCCGTTGGCGGGCATCCGATCGATGGCCTCCAACGCCTCGCGGGTAGGCGTGTTCACCAGCACCCCACCATCCACCGCGAACCGCGACCGGTCGGCGTCACTGTGCTTCGCCCACGACGCCACATCACCCATGTCGGGTTTAGATGGAGTCGACTGCCCGTTCACCGGGATGAACGACGGCTCGAACGCGATCGGGAACGACGCAGACGAGCGCGCGGCCAACGCCATCTGCAACACCCGCCGCGACAGGTCCGCAGGCGCGAAGTCATCACGACCAGTCGTCTCATCAGACGGCGTCGCCCAGTCGTAGGCATCCCGCCGGAAGGAGAAACTGCCCTGGTCAGCCACCTGCACAAGGGCTTGGCCGAGATCGTCGTAGGACACCTTCGGCACACCACCCAGCAGCGTGGTCGTGATCCGCAGGTCAACCGGCCGATCCTCGGCCTTCGTGGGCGAGAAATCGGTCGCCAACCGCCCCAACATCTCCTGGAGCCGAGGCAGGAAGAACTCGTCACCACGCAACAACGACACCGGCTGCCCCTGGAACGGCGTGCGCAGCAACTGCTCCATCCGCCCCTCCTCCGCCCACAGATCCCGCAACCGGGTCAGATCGGCGTTGTGACTCACCTGCGACATGGCCAACGCAGCCCCGTTGATCCCACCGGCAGAGGTCCCGGTGATGACATCGGCCCGAGCCGTACAGCCGACCATCGACAGCAAGTGCTGATAGGTGGTCCCAGCCCTGGTCAGCCGATCCAGCTCAAGGACCACCCCACCCATCCAGACAGCCAGGCTGACACCACCGTTGAGCACCACGGCAAACCGGATCTGCTCCTGCGGAACCTCGGCCATGTCGACCCCTCTCGGACCGCTGCGACTGGGCGATCTTGCCGGCAACTAGTAGTCGCCCGCCGGATTTGAGGAGTTACGAATCAGACTGTCTCGTGTGGAACAGCAGGACAGGACAGGAGCGCGAGGCGACTTCACCTAGCGGCTGGCGGCGAGAGCTAGCGACCCACCACCAAGAGAGACAAGGACTGGCGACCCACCACACCCAGCGCCAAACCGGGCGACCCACCACAGAGATGGGACGAGCGTCTTCCCTGGGCGTGGCC
>JBDSAJ010000488.1:0-14494 GCA_039922235.1 Umezawaea sp. | reverse complement strand
GACCGTGATCAGCGGGGACGCCCGGAGGTGATGACGATGACGAGGTCGAAGATCGTCTGGTGCGCAGTCGTGGCCGCGATGGTGGCGGTCGGCCTGCCGCCCGGATCGGCGGGCGCGGCGCCGTCGCAGCTCGTGGTCGACCTGGCCGTGAACACCGGCGCCCTGCGCTACGGCGCCACCGGCTTCCTCTACGGGCTCGGCGACGAGGGCATCCCGAACGAGACCATGCTCGCCGCCCTCAACCCGCAGGTCACCGCGCAGAAGGCGCCGGACGGCCTGCAGCACCCCAACGGCGACGCCCTCAAGATCGCGCCGATGTTCAAGCGCGCAGGCGGCCGCGACATCCAGATCTATCTGCAGGACATCTACCGGAACTGGCCGTACGAGAACCTCGGCATCGCCGACTACCTGGCCAAGGTGGACGCGATGACCCGCAAGGTCGTCGCCGACCCCTACCGGACCTCCTACGTGTACGTGCCGTTCAACGAACCCGACGGCATCTGGTACCAGAACGACGTCACCCGGCTGATCGCCGACTGGAGGACCGTCTACCAGCGCATCCGCTCGATCGACCCCGGCGCGCGGATCGCCGGGCCGGGCTTCTCCACCTACCGGTCGGCCGACCTGCGCGCGTTCATGACCGAGGCCAGGGACAATGGCGTGCTGCCGGACGTGGTCACCTGGCACGAGCTGGGCAACGACTTCTTCACCGACTGGAACACCCACTACACCGACTACCGGGCCATCGAGCAGAACCTCGGCATCACCGCCCGGCAGATCACGATCAACGAGTACGGCCGGATCTCCGGCGACCTCGCCGTGCCCGGCAACCTCGTCCAGTTCATCGCCAAGTTCGAGGCCGCCAAGGTCGACGGCTGCCTGGCGTACTGGACCACCGCGGGCGGGCTCAACGACCTGGTCACCCGCAACAACCAGGCAACCGGCGCGTGGTGGCTCTACAAGTGGTACGGCGAGCTGACCGGCAACACCGTCGCCGTCACACCACCGTCGGCCGGTGGTTCGCTGCAAGGGGTCGCGGCACTGGACCCTGCCAAGAAGCAGGCGCGGCTGGTCTTCGGCGGTAACAACCCCGCCTCCGGCACCTACGACACCGACATCACCGTGAAGGGCCTGGCTTCGGCGTCCTACCTGGGCAGCCGGGTGCACGCGTCGGTGTGGGGCGTCGACTCCTCCACCCTGAACCCCTCGACCGGGCCGTACCTGGTGCGCGAAGGCGACTACACCGTCGGCAACGGGCAGCTCACGATCCCGCTGACCGGGCTCAAGGGGTCCTCGGTGTACCACGTGGTCATCACGCCGGACAAGGACCTGACGACCGTCGGCTCCGCGTCCCGCTACGAAGCGGAGTACGCCCGCGCCGCGGGCACCGCCAAGGTCACCTACGGCGGCAACACCGGCTACTCCGGCACCTACTTCACCGAGGGCTACGGCGCCAGCACCACCGCGAGCACCCGGTTCGTGGTGACCGCGCCGACCGACGGCTACTACAACCTCGGCCTGCGCTACTCCGCGGGCCCGTACAGCGGCGCCCCCGCCAACCGCTCGATCCGGCTCCGGCTCAACGGGGCCGACCTGACCGACCTGGCGCTGCCGGGCACGGCCGACTGGAACACCTGGAACACCGCCACCTCGAAGGTCTTCCTCACCGCGGGCATCAACCGCGTCGACGTCAACGCCTACGCCACCGACGACCGCGACGCGATCAACGTGGACTACCTGGACGTCACCGCCACCACCGGGACGGTCACCGCCTACCAGGCCGAGACCGGCTCCACCCTGGGCGGCACCGCCGTCGTCGCCAACGACACAGCGGCCTCGGGCGGCCGGTACGTCGGCTGGGTCGGCGCGGGCGCCGCCAACACCCTGCGCCTCAACAACGTCACCGCGCCCACCGCGGGCCGGTACTGGATGGTCGTCACCTACGCCAACGGCGAGCTGGGCGAAGGCGCCGACAACTACAACAGCAACATCGTCGACCGGTACGCGGACATCAGCGTGAACGGCGGCACGGCCAAGCGGTCCTACTTCCGCAACACCCTGGGCTGGTCGACCTACCGGACCACCGTGGTCGACGTCGACCTGGCGGCGGGCGCCAACACGATCACCTTCGCCAACGCCTCCAGCGGCTACGCGCCGAACATCGACCTGGTCCAGATCGCCGCACCGGTCGGCTGATGCCCGCCCGTCCACGTACCAGCAGCAAGAACGCACGACAGGAGCAATGGTGATCTCGTTGGAGTCCGCCACGAGCGTGGTCTGGGGCCACGCGGCGTTGGAAGTCGTCGTGGACGTGTCCCCGGACGGCCCGGTCGGCGTCCGGGCACTGTCCGACGGCGGCGGCCACGCCCACCCCAGGGCGACGCAGCCGCTGGTGGAGATCATGGTCGCGGGCGAGGGCCGGGCCAGGGCCTCGAACCGGTTCTCCGAGACCGCTCTCGGCAGGCGCATGGTCCACGCCGGGTCCACCCGCACCCAGGACGGCAAGTGGAGCGAACTGCACGTCGACGTGCGCGACGAGCGGACCGGGCTGGTCGCCAGGACGTCGTTCCGCACGGTCGACGGGGTCTCCGCCTGCCAGGTCACCACCACGGTGACCAACCACGGCGAAGCGCCGGTGCTGCTGCTGGGCGTGACGTCGTTCGCCGCCGGCTTCCCCGGTGCGCGGGTCGAGGACGTCGACCTGCTGCGCGCCGACAGCGAATGGCTCGGCGAGGGCCGGTGGAGCAGGCACCCGCTGCGCGACGACGTGCTGCCCGACCTCAACCTCCGGCTGCACGGCCAGGACGGCCGCGGCCGGTTCGCCGCGATCAGCACGGGCTCCTGGTCCACCGGCACCCACCTGCCGACCGGCGGGATCGTCGACCGCCGCGGCGGGCAGGCGTGGCTGTGGCAGGTGGAGCACAACGGGGCCTGGCGCTGGGAGGTGGGCGAGCGGGTGGACGGCGCCTACCTGGCGCTGCTCGGACCGACCGACATCGACCACCAGTGGCAGCACTGCCTGCTGCCCGGCGAGTCCTTCACCACCGTCCCCGTGTCGGTGGCCGTGTCCGGGGCGGGCCTCGACGGCGCGGCCGCCGCGCTCACCACGCACCGCCGCGAACTCGTCCGCCCGCACCGCGACCGCACCGCGCTGCCGGTGGTGTTCAACGACTACATGAACACCCTGATGGGCGACCCCACCACGGCGAAGCTGCTGCCGCTGATCGACGCGGCGGCGGCGGTCGGCGCGGAGGTGTTCTGCATCGACGCGGGCTGGTACGACAACGGCACGAGCTGGTGGGACAGCGTCGGCGAGTGGCAGCCGTCCCAGACCAGGTTCCCGCGCGGGATCGGGGAGGTGCTGGCCCACATCCGCGACCGCGGCATGGTGCCCGGCCTGTGGCTGGAGCCGGAGGTGATCGGGGTGCGCAGCCCGATGGCCGACAAGCTCCCGGCCGCGGCGTTCCTGCAGCGCGGCGGCGTGCGGCTGGTCGAACACGACCGCTACCACCTCGACCTGCGCCACCCGAGCGCCATCGCGCACCTGGACGGCGTGGTCGACCGGCTGGTCGAGGAGCTGGGGGTCGGCTACTTCAAGCTCGACTACAACATCGACCCCGGCGTGGGCACCGACGTGGCCGCCGACAGCCCCGGAGCAGGTCTGCTCGCCCACAACCGCGCGCACCTGGACTGGCTCGACCGGGTGCTGGACCGGCACCCCGACCTGGTGCTGGAGAACTGCGCGTCCGGCGCCATGCGGATGGACTACGCGCTGCTGTCCCGGATGCAGCTGCAGTCCACCAGCGACCAGCAGGACTACCTGCGCTACCCGCCGATCGCCGTGTCCGCCCCGATGTCGGTGCTGCCCGAGCAGTCGGCGAGCTGGGCCTACCCGCAGCCCGACATGTCCGCCGAGCACTTCGCCTACACCGTGTGCACCGGGATGCTCGGCCGCCTCTACCTGTCCGGCCGCCTGGACCTGATGTCCGCCGACCAGGTGGGGTCCGTGCGCTCGGCGGTGCGGGTGTTCCAGGACATCCGCACCGACCTGGCGTCCTCGGTGCCGCTGTGGCCGCTGGGCCTGCCCGCGTGGAGCGACCCGTGGCTCAGCCTGGCTCTGAAGGCGGGCGACGTCACCCACCTGGCTGTCTGGCAGCGCGGGGACGACCGCGCGGGGGTGACGCTGTCCCTGCCGCACCTGCGGGGTCGGCACATCGACCTCGACGTGCTCTACCCGCGGGAACTGCCCGCGTGGACCTCCGACTGGGACCCCGACGCGGGTTCCCTGACCCTGACCCCCACCCACCACGACACCGCTTCCGCCCGGCTCTTCCGGATCACCCCGAGCCCGGTCCCCTCACCCACAGAAGGAACAGCACGTTGACTTCTCCCCGAGCCGGAGCACGGGGTTCCACCCCTCGCGGGGTGAGCTTTCTGCTTCGCAGCCCGCTGCCGCCTGGGGTTACCAGCGAAGGGACGGTGTACCGCCCACGGTCTTGCACAAGCTCCACAGACCTGACTTCCCGCCAGCCCGGCGGTAGACCCTGGCCAGCTTGGTTTTCGCCGACCAGGGCAAGTCGATCATGCAGGCCGTCCGGTACCGAGTTGCGCGGAGGTTCGCCTGTCGGCGGATCTTCGGCCGTTGCCCCACTACGTGGGAAAGTCCAATTTCTCCCCAGGCTGAAGCCTGGGGGTATCCACAGAGGAATCCTGATGAACAGATGGATCAGCGTCGCCTCCGCGGCAGCGCTCATGCTGGGCCTCGCGGCGTGCAGCGACCCGTCCTCGGACGCCCCTGCCGGTGCCGCCGTCGGGTGGGCCGACCCCACCGCGTCGCTCAACGGCGTCAAGCTGACCGTCTGGGCAGCGCAGAACAGCAACACCATGCCGAAGAAGGTGGTGGAGTCGTTCGAGAAGGCGACCGGCGCCTCCGTCGAGGTCGTGACGATCCCCGACCCCTACGAGCAGAGCATCCAGACCAAGGTGGCCACCGGCGACAAGCCGGACCTCGCGTTCTGGCAGCCCACCGCGTCGATGCTCACGGCCATCAACGCCAAGGCGAACCTCCAGCCGCTCACCGACGCGCCGTGGCTGTCCAAGATGGCCCCTGAGCTGCGGGACATCACCGGCATCCTGGACAGCACGCGCTACGCCGCGCTGATCACCAGCCCGGCCGTCGAGGGCGTCTACTACAACAAGGAGGTCTTCGCCGCCAACGGGATCACCGAGACGCCGAAGAACTTCGACGACATGGTCACCGTGGCCCGCTCGCTCAAGGCCAAGGGCGTCACCCCGTTCTTCGAGATGGCCGGCGACCGGTGGGCGACCCAGTGGTGGGTGCAGATCCAGCTCGCCGACGCCGCGAAGAACGGCCTCTGGGACAAGATCAACACCAAGCAGGAGACCTTCAGCAGCCCGGTCGTGCTCGACACGATCAAGAAGTACAAGGCGCTGGTCGACGAGGGGCTCTTCAACGCCGACATCAAGACCGCCAAGTTCGAGGACCAGGGCGCCGCGCTGCTCGCGGGCAACGCCGCCATGGCGGTGCAGGTCAACTCGTTCTTCGGCCAGCTCCAGGCCAAGTCCGACACCGCCACCCTCGACCAGAAGATCGGGTTCTTCCCCATCTCGCCGTCCGGCAAGGTCGGCACGTTCATCCCGGACCAGACCAACGCGCTGGTGGCCTTCCGCACCGGTGACGACAAGCGGGAGGCCGCCGCCCGACAGCTGCTGGCGTACTGGATGGGCCCCGGCTACCAGGAGTTCGTCACCGACCGCAACACCGTCTCCCTGCAGCCCGCGATCGCCAACCCCCCTGGCGTGCCCAAAGCACTGCTCGACGTGCACGCCGCGCTGCCCACGGCGGTCGGCTCCATGCAGGCGCTGGCGGTCGCCAACCCTGACCTCTACATCAACCTCGCGGACATGATCGTCGGGACGATGACGCCGGAAGAGGTCGCCAAGGCCACCCAGGACCAGTTCGCCCAACTGGCCAAGGCCGCCGGGGCACCCGGCTTCTGACCCGAACCGACCACCGCGTGTCGGGTGCGAGCGTGCCCGCACCCGACACGCACCGCACGACGCGGACCAGCACAGGCACGCCGAAGGAGCCCCACGAGATGCCCATCGCAGTACCAACGCCCGTCTTGGAACGGCCAACCCCGCGGCAGGCCACCCGGCCCGCCCCCCGGCGCCGCCCCGCGAGCGCCATCAACCGGCGGACGCATCCGATGTGGTTCCTGTTCCCCGCGTTCGCCATCCTGCTCGTCTTCTTCTTCCTCCCGACGCTGTTCAACTTCATCTACGCGTTCACCGACTGGTCCGGGTTCAAGAGCGCGATCAACCCGACCGGGCTGGACAACTTCACCCAACTCGCCTCGGACGGGACGCTGTTCCGCGCGATCCGGATCACCCTGGTCTACGCGGTGCTGGTCGCCCTGTTCCAGAACCTCTTCGGCTTCGTCCTCGCGATCCTGCTCGAACGCGACAACCGGCTCAACCGCGTCGCGCGGATCTTCTTCCTGGTCCCCGTGCTGATGTCCGCGCTCGCCGTCGGCTACATCTTCCAAGCACTGCTCAAGCCCGAGGGCAGCCTCAACGGGATGATCGGCGCGGTGCTCGGCCGCACGTTCGACTACGCCTGGCTCGGTGACACCACCTGGTCCATCGTCGTGGTCGCCCTGATCCACTCGTGGAAGTGGATGGGCCTGTCGATGCTCATCTACCTGGCGGGTCTCAAGACGATCCCCGAGGACGTCCTGGAGGCGGCCCGCATCGACGGCGCGTCGCGCTGGCGCACGTTCTGGGTCGTCAAGTCCCCGCTGCTGGCGCCCGCGGTCACGTTCAACGTCGCCACGGCCCTGCTGGGTTCGATGAACGGGTTCGACATCGTCCAGGCCACCACGGGCGGTGGACCGGCCCGCACCACCGAAATCCTCAACATCTTCATCTACCGCACGTTCGGGCAGGGGCTGTTCGCGCAGGCCACCGCGATGAGCCTGGTGCTGTTCCTGCTCGTCGCCTTCCTGGCCTTCCCCGTCATCCGGACGTTGCGCAAGCGCGAGGAGATCCTGTGAGCGTCAGCGACGCACGCCTCTGGACCAGGCTGCAGCCCGTCGTCACCACCGCACTCGTGCTGGGTGTCATCGGGATCCCGCTCTGGCTGGTGCTGGTGACCGCCTCCAAGTCCCAGGGCGAGGCGCTCAACCCCGACCTCTCCCTGCCCGACCGGTGGCAGCTGTTCGAGAACCTGCGCCAGGTCTGGGTCGAGGGCGAGGTCCCGGCCGCGTTCCTGGGCAGCCTGCTCATCGTCGTGCCCACGGTCGCGGGCGTGCTCACCTTCGGGTCGATGGCCGCCTGGATCCTGGCCCGCCGCGCCACCCGGCTCAACGCCGTCCTGTACGCGCTGGGCATCAGCGGCATCGTGCTGCCCCCGGCCGTCGTCACGGTGGTGCTGCTGCTGCGCCAGCTCGGCCTCGCGGGCAGCGCCATCGGCATGATCGGCGTCTACCTGGGCATCTACCTGTCGACCGTGATCTTCTTCGTCACGGGTTTCGTCCGCACCATCCCGACGGCGCTGGAGGAGGCCGCCCAGATCGACGGCGCGGGCCCGATCATGGTGTTCCGCCGCGTCGTGCTGCCGATGCTGCGACCGGCGCTCGCCACGGCCACCATCCTGATCTGCCTCTACGTGTGGAACGACGTGTTCTACGCCTTCTTCGTCGTCGGCGGTCGGCTCGACACCCTGCCGCTGAACCTGTTCCGCGTCGCCAGCGCGGGTCTCTACCTCAACAACTGGCACCTCATCTTCGCCTACGTGGTCCTGATGAGCCTGCCGCTGGTGGTCATCCTGGCCGTCGCCCAGCGCAGGATCATCTCGGGCATCACCAGTGGCGCCGTCAAGTGATCTGACCAGGCCCTTTTCCCTGCTCACCTGGAGTCCCACCGATGCGACACCAATTCCTCGCGTGCACGGCAGCGGCCGTGCTCGTGCTGACCACCTTGTCCCCCACGGCGGCCTCGGCCCAGCCCGCGCCCGCCGAGACGCTGGGGGTCGACCTGGCCTCCTCCACGGGCGCGTTCTACGGCGGTGCCACCGGCATCCTCTACGGCCTCGGTGACCACGGCGTCCCGTCGCACGACCTGATCGCCGGCATGCGGCCGCGGACCATCTCCCAGAAGGCGCCGGACGGTGAGCAGCACCCCAACGGCGACGCGCTGAAGGTGGCCGACGACTTCTTCGCCGCGGGCGGCACCGACGTCCACATCTACGCGCAGGACGTCTACAGCGCCTGGCCGTACCAGGACCTGGGCATCGACGACTACGTCGCCAAGCTGCGGCCCCAGTTGGAGAAGGTCGCCGCGCGCCCGGACCGCGACCGCTTCGTGTGGACGATCTTCAACGAACCGGACGGCATCTGGTACCAGGACTGGGCGAAGAAGAAGGACAAGTTCCTCGCCGACTGGACGAGGGTCTACCGGCTGGTGAAGTCCGTGCTGCCCAACGCCCGCATCAGCGGGATCGGGGAGACCCAGTACCGCGCGGACCACCTGCGCGACCTGCTCACCTACGCGAAGGCCAACAACGTCCTGCCCGACGTCACCACCTGGCACGAGCTGGGGCCGGACTCGCTGGCCACCTACCGCGGCCACTACGAGAACTACCGCGCCCTGGAACGGGAGCTCGGCATCTCGCCGCGGCCGATCAACATCAACGAGTACTCCAACCGGCGTGACACCTCCGTGCCCGGCCAGATGATCCAGTGGATCACCATGCTGGAGGACACCAAGGTCGACGGTCAGATGGCGTACTGGTCGCTCGCGGGCAACCTCAGCGACCACGCGGTGCGCGCCGGTCGCGGCAACGCGGGCTGGTGGCTGGCCAAGTGGTACGCCGACCTGTCCGGCAACACGGTCCGGGTGACGCCGCCCAAGCCGAACACCAGGGACACGTTGCAGGGCCTGGCCGCCCTCAACCGCGACGAGGCCAAGGCGACCGTCCTGCTCGGCGGCACGGCGAACCAGGTCGAGGTCGCCGTGTCGGGCCTCGACCGGCGCGTGTTCGGCACCCAGGTCGACGTGCGGATCGCCAAGACCAGCTGGTCGGGCTACGAGGGCGACGCCCAGCAGCCGCCGGTCGTGGCGGCGTCCAGGGCCCGCGTCGTGGACGGCAAGGCGAAGATCACCGTTCCCGGTGGCGACCCGCTGGCCGCCTACCAGGTGCTCATCACCCGTGCCGGCATCGGCGCGGCGCCCGTGGCGACCGCACCGTGGCAGGCGAGCTACGAGGCCGAGTCGGGCACGGTCGAGAAGGCCACGGTCTACACCCAGGACGACGGCTCGGGTTCGTGGGACATGGCCATGCGCTACACCGCGTCGGGCCGCAAGGACGTCGGGTCCATGAACACCCCCGCCTCGCGGGTCACCGTCGACGTGACGGTGCCGCGCACCGGGAAGTACCGGCTCGGCATCTTCTACGGCACCAACAGCTTCGTCGGCCATCAAGCCCTGTACGTCGACGACGCGCACGTCGCGAACCTCGTCCTCCCGGCGACCCTCAACTGGTCCTACCGGGGCAGGTTCGACACGCCCGTCACGCTCACCGCGGGCAAGCACCGCCTCTCGATGCGGACCAGCGGCCCCGGCGGCTTCCTCGGCGGCGCGTCGGACGTGACCCTCGACCGGTTTGACCTGACCGAGATCACCGGTCCGGACAAGACGGTGTACGCGCTCGCCGACTCCCGCCGGTCCGGCGGCACGGTCGACCGCGGCGCACGCGCGCTCCAGGTCATCGCACCGGGAGCCGTCGTCCTCGCGCCTGGTGACGCGGTCACCACGTACGTGTCCGCCACCGAGGACGGCTACCAGAAGCTGTCCACCACGTGGGCAGGTGTCGGCCCGAGCACGCTGGGTCTCACCCTGTCCGGCCGCCGCGTGACCGGCGGCGACCTGACCGCCAAGTACGCGGGTGTGTGGTCGGGAGCCACGACCGTGCACCTCAAGGCCGGGATCACCGAGGTCGTCCTGTCCAACGAGGGCCGCACCCCGCTGGTGATCGGCACCCTGACGCAGGTGCGGGACGCGGGCGCCGACCAGCGCGCGGTCCGGGTCGAGGCCGAGGCGGGCCAGCTCGCGGGCGGAGCGACGGTGGCGACCGGCCCCTGGGCGTCCGGCGGTTCCTACGTCGGTTACCTGGGCAACGGCGGCACGCTGACCATCCCCCGTGCCGACGCGGTCGCGAAGCCCGGCCAGTACAACCTCACCGTCGGCTACGCCCAGGCCGAGAAGAACACCGGGCACCCCTACAACACCGACACCATCACCCGGACGCTCGTGGCGACGGAGAAGGGCGGCAAGTCGACCAGTGCGCCGTACCGCCACAACTACACGTGGGACGGCTTCTGGCCGGAAACCTCACCGATCGACCTGACCACCCAGGGCGGCCCGCTGACCTTCGGCAACCCCGCCGCCTGGGGGCCGAACGTCGACTGGCTCCAACTCGCCCCGCTGGTCGTGGCGAACACCGTGAAGCACGGGTTCTGACGGGGTGATCGTCCGAAGAGGGGTCCGCAACGCGGGCCCCTCTTCGGCTTGTGGGCGGGAAAGCCTTCCCGTGGAGCCGAGACCTGGACCTCATCGGGGTCGCCGTAGTATCCGCCGAAAATCGGGCGGATTAGGGCTTGAACTGCGGTGATGGCGCCCAGGTGGTTGATCGAGTCCTAGGCTGGCGATCATGGACGCTTCTCAGACACGCAACGGGTTCCGGTTCACCAAGGCCGAGTCCGCCGCCCTGGCCCGGCTGCATGAGGCGGGGCTGCGTTCGCGCCGCTATGACCCGATGCAGGATCGGCTGACGGATACGAAGTTGGAGTGCCCGTGCGAGTTGACCGGCCGCGAGTGTCCGGAGGCGGGCAGTCCGCTGGAGTTCCACTGCGCTGAAGGACAGAGCACGCTCGCCGGGCAGGATCACCCTGACCGCTGGTACCGCAGGGGGCGGCTGGTCGCGGTCGTGCACTATCCCTACGGCATTGACCACGACGAGCTGCTGAAGGCCACGGCTGGCTGTGAACAGCTCGGTCTTCGCCTGGACATCGATTCCCGCTGGGCCATTCACGCCTGCGATCTCTGGACCCTTGCGGTGGTGATCTCTGCCGAGGGCCTTGGACAGGTCATGCGTGGCCGCTGACGAGCAGCCTGGGCCCCCGGTAGCGCAGGCCGAAAAAACAACGGTTGGCCTTGGCGGTGCTAATCCGTACACGTTCGGCACTGATCACTCGCGGTTCGGGGCTTTTCGGGGACCGCTGCACGCCTGGTCGCTTGCTATGCACGAGGTCGTCAGGCGGCTGGCGGCGTAGCGTCGCCGGTCGTGTCCGTCGGGCGGAACGGAGTGGCGAGTGCGACTGCGGCGCTGAGCACGCTGAGCAGCAGCGCGGTGTATGCCCATCCGCGGCGGTTCGTGATCGCGTAGTCGCACGCCATGCCCGACCCGCCGGTGCCGTGGTCGATCCGGGAAACCGAGGTGCCGCAGCTGATCGAGGGGAAGCGCGGGTTCGGCTCGGTCGAGACGTCCGTGACCAGTCCGATCACGCCGACGACGGCCAGCAGACCGGCGGCGACGAAGAGGAGGACCATGCGCAGAGCGGACGACACGAGCGGCCTCCGAGGGTGGGGTGGGCTCTCATCCTGACGGGGGCGGTGCGCCCCGCGCACCGCGTTACTGCGGATCGTCGGGGTGGCACCCCGCGCACACGCTAGCGGGCGTGCTGATCACCCCCGGCTCGCAGTGGCCGCCTCCCGGGCGCGTTGGGCGCGCACGACGTCGCCGGGAACCCGCAGGTGGTCGGGCCTGGTGGTCTGCCTGGCCAGGCAGGTCTCCAGCGGGGTGTCGAGCGCGATCGCGACACGGGCATGGCGTGGACGGCGGCCAGGTCACCGACTACGGATCGTGAACTTCCTGGGGAACTAGACGTTGTTTTCTGCACGTCTGCTACCGGAAGGCCCGCTCCTGCGAAGCGGTGTCCCACCAGCCGGACGCGACCGCGGCGTCCTGTGCCGGGTCACGTGTTGCGCCGGTGATCCATCGCAGGACCGCGCGCCACGAGCCCAGGGCGGACTCGCGCCTGACCGTGCTGGCCTGGCTGGCCAAGTGCCGGGCCGCCTGTACGTCACCGCTCACCGCGTCCTGTGTGAATGCTCGAAGTCGTCTGCACGGATACCTGAAGTCCGAACGCGCTTGCCGGGTTTCGGGTGGGCAGGTCGTTGTGGCCGCCTCTCGGCTCCGCGGATCGTCGGTGGGTGCCGGCAACGTACGGTCCCATGCCCCGGCTTGTGCCCGCGCTGTTGCGCGACCCGACGTTCCGCTGGTACTTCATCGCCCGGACCTCCTCCCACTTCGGTGACGGCCTGATCGGCATGGCGCTGATCTTCGGCTCGTTGCGGCTCGGTGCGTCGCTGACCGAGGTCGGACTGGTGCTGCTCGTCGGCCGGCTACCGGTGGTGGTGTTCACCCTCGTCGGCGGGGTGCTGGGCGACCTGGTGTCGCGTCGGGCCGTCATGCTCGCCGCCGACGTCGTCCGCTGCGCCTCCCAGGGCGTGACGGCCGCGCTGCTGATCGCCGGCGTCGGAACGCTGTGGCACCTGGCCGCACTGCAAGCCGTGGCGGGCGCGGCGAACGCCTTCTTCGCCCCCGCCGCAGCGGGCCTGGTCGTCGACGTGGTGCCCCAGCAGCAGCGCCGTCAGGCCAACGCCTTGGTCAACGCCGCCCAGAACGCCGCGACGCTCGTCGCCCCGGTGCTGTCCGCGGTGCTGGTGGAAACGGTCGGAGCGGGCATGTCCTTCGCCGTGGACGCGGCCACGTTCGCGGTCAGCGCCGCCGCGCTCGTCGCGCTGAAAGTCCCGGACAGGCCGGTGGCGCCACGGCCCGCGTTGCTCGACGCCGCGCGGCACGGGTGGCGCGACTTCCGCGCCCGCCCCTGGTTGCAGGCCACCACGATCCAGGTCGCCGTCATCAACGGCGCCTGCATCTCCCCGTTCCTGGTCCTCGCCCCGGTCCTCGCCGATCGGCACCTGGGTGGCGCTCTGGCCTGGGGGTTCATCGCCAACGGCTACGCCGTCGGCGCGCTGCTGGGCAGCGCCCTCGCCCTGCGCTGGCGACCGCGGCGGCCGCTGCTGGTGGCCGTCACCATCCCGGTCGCGCTGGCCCCGCTGCTGGCCCTGCTCGCCGCGGGCGCGCCGGTCCCGATCCTCGTCGCAGCGGCCGTCCCGGCGGGGGTGCAGGCCGGCCTCTACGCCGTGCTCACCGAGACCGCGCGACAGGTTCACGTGCCCGCCGACCTCGTCGCCAGGGCCACCAGCTTCTCCACCGTCGTCGGCTTGGCCGCCGTGCCGCTGGGCATGGCCCTGGCCGGACCGGCGGCCGAGCTCATCGGCACGGACGTCGTGCTCTTCGCCGGCGCGGTGATCGCCGTGCTGAGCGCGCCACTGGCGCTCGCCGTGCGCTCCGTTCGGCAGCTCCCGGCCGAGCCCGAACCCGCTCGCTGATCCCGAACGGCGTCGCCTTCCCATGAACAGCAACAGCCGCCCTCCAACGAGAACCCGTCAGATCAACTGCGAAGCGACCGCGGGGCCTGAGCCAGTGCTCGCTCGCGTCCGCCTGACCCAACTCCTTCTCACTTCAACTGGAACCACAGGCCTGCTACTCGCCTCGACTGCGCCGCTAGCCACTTGAACTGAGCCCGGATAAAGGGGTGACCTCACTCAGATTGACCCACCCGAAAGACCTACCGGATAACGGGCCATTATCCGGTAGAGTGATCCACATCAGCGTGTGACCTGCGGTGATAAACGGCGCAGGTCCTGCATCGCTTTGTGGCACTGAGGTGTTCAGTTCCGAGCTTGGACGCAGTGATGGCAAACCGTTCCGCCAGGCTCGATGGAGGCAACTGCTTCACCGCACCGAATGCACACGTCGTTGAACTCTTCTTTACAGCAGAAGCAGCGCGCACGCCTTGCGGACGCCGCGGTCACCGGTCGCGGGTCGAACTACACCACCAGCGCCCCGCCACACTCCGGGCAGTCCTCGGTGGGTTCATCGGCGCCATATCGCTGGCTGGACCTGTCGGGGTTGCCGGAGGCGCAGGTTGGCCGGGGTCGGACGGCGGGTGACCAGGCGCTGGCTCGCCGAGGGGAGGACACGCGGTTCCCGGTGCTGCTGGCGAACGTGGCCGAGTGCTCGGTGTCCTGAGCCACCCACGTCGACAGGACAGGAAGCGGGAGGGCGCCTTGCAGTTTCCGCGCATTGCAAGTACTTTCCGAATAGAAAGTACTTGCAACTTTTGGGGGAACCGTGGACGAAGAACGTCGGGCGTTGGACGAGGTTGAGCGCATGCGGACGGCAATGGCCGCCCGGATCCGTCTGCCGTGGTGGTACGTGGTCACGTTCGCGGTCGTCTGGACCGGACTACTGATCGGACCGGTGCTCTCGCGCTCTCACGCG
>JBDSAJ010000487.1:0-7069 GCA_039922235.1 Umezawaea sp. | reverse complement strand
CGTCGCGGTCGCCGGTCTCGGTCTCCGACGACCACTCGTGCAGCCGCTTCACCTCGCGCCCCAGCCGCGACACGGCGAACGGGTCGAACAGCGCCCCGTCGTCCGGCTCCTCCGGCGCGCCGGAGTGCAGCCGGTGCATGCACAGGTAGTTGCGGCGGCCCTTGAGGATCGCGAAGTTCGGCTCGCGCCCCAGCTCCTTCTTCAACGCCTTCGCCAGCCGCGGCAGGTCCCGGTCGACCAGCTGCCGCTGCAACGCGATCGTCGCCGTCGAGATCACCACCGTCGCCTCCTCGGCGATGGCGTGCCGCAGCGAGGGAACGAGGTACGCCAACGACTTCCCGGTCCCCGTCCCGGCCTGCACGGCAAGGTGCTCGCCGGTGCGGATCGAGTGGTCGACCGCCTCGGCCATCTCCACCTGGCCCTGGCGCTCGGCTCCGCCCACCGACTCCACGGCGGTGGCGAGCAGGGTGCGGGTGTCGGGGATCGCGGTCGTGGCGGGCACACCGAGAAGGTACCCGGACCCTCCGACGGTTTCGCGCACCAGTGGGTTGGCAGCCAACGCACTAGCCGTCCGCGAGGACCCGCCTGCCCAGTTCGACGGCCGCGAGGCCGTGCTCGGGTTCGACCGCCGCCCGGCCGTGCCGCGCCTCCACCAGCACGGCCAGCGGTGCCGCGAGGTCGGGCCAGTGCGCGGCGGCGGCGTTGACGGCCTGGCTCTTGCCCACGATCTCGCCGGTGCGCAGGGTGTGCCACAGCCGGGCCGGACCCAGCGCGACCCACAGCACGGTGTCGGCGGGCACGGTGACACCCGCGTCCAGCGCCGCACCCAGCTGCTCGACCAGCGGCTGCCAGTACGCGACCAGGTTGCCCCGGCAGTAGTCGGCCACCTCCTCGGGCGTGACGCAGGCCTTCGGGCGATCGCCGCGCACGGTGATGGAGTAGCGGTTCAGCTGGTCCCACAGCACCGGCGTGAGGTACGCGGGCTCGGTGGTGCGCAGCTCGCCATCCCGGCCCCACGGCCGGACGAGGTCGGCGGCGGGCCTGGTGAGGTCGTCGGGCTGGACGTACACGGCGTCCACGGAGGGATCGACGTGCGCCTTGGCCAGCGCGGCCAGGTCGGCTTCGTCCGGTACGCGGGACAGCACGCCGACCAGGTCGAGGTCGGACACCCCCGGCACGTAGTCGTCCAGTGCGGGGGAGCCCGTCACGTGCAGCCCGGCCAGCAGACCGGGCGCGTGGGCGTCGATGCGCCCGGCGTGCGCCAGCGCGAGTTCGGTGATCACCCCACCAGGACTACCGGAAACGGCGGACCAGTGCCCATCCCGCGGGCAGCAGACCGGCGGCCAGCGCCACCTTCAGCGCGTCACCCAGCAGGAACGGCACCACACCGACCCGCAGCGCCGCGCTGAGGTCGAGGTTCGCGGCGGCCATCAGCCACGGCACGCCGAACGCGTAGATGACCAGGCTGCCGACGACCATCGTGCCGACCGTGCGCAGCGGCGTGCGGTCACCGCCGCGACCGGCGAGCGTGCCGACCAGCGCGCCCGCGAACACGAAACCGACCACGTAGCCGAGCGAGGCGGGCGCACCGGACGCGCCGCCCTGGAACCACGGCACACCGGCCACGCCCGCGATCAGGTAGAGGAGCATCGAGGTCGCCCCGCGCTGCCAGCCCAGCGACGCGCCCACCAGCAGCGCCGCGAACGTCTGACCCGTGATCGGCACCGGGCTGCCCGGCACCGGGAACGCGACCTGGGCGGCCAGCCCGGTCAGCACGGCGCCACCGATCACCATGGCGACGTCCCGCGCGATCGAACCGGGCACGAAGTCGGCCAGCACCGCACGGCGGGGAATGGCGAGCACGGACACGGAGACCTCCCGGAAGGATCGGCAACTCAGGGCAGGCTAACCGGGGCTCGGCGCTCTGAGGCGTTGTCCACATCGACAAGTTGCGAACCTCACGCCCGCCGCGCCACCGTGACCAGCTCCGGGCTGCCGGCCGTGACGGGACCGCGGGCCCAGTCGCCGAACCGCTCCTGGACGGTCAGCCCCGCTTCGGCGAGGAACCCGTCCAGCCGTTCGGCGACAGGAACCGCAGGCTGTCCCAGCCCACCTGCGGTTCGGTGAACGTCTCGCTCAGCCTGACCACGTCCCCGACCAGTTCGGCGTCGTGCTCCACCCGCACGGTCACGCCGTCCGCGTTGGTCACCTCGGTGCAGTTCTCCGGCGTCCACCGCTCCCACGCCCGCGCCGCCGGGTTCCGCGTCTCGAACACGAACGCGCCGTTGCCGACGAGCGCCGCGTCCCACTCGTTGATCACGTCGTACCAGTCCGCGGTCATCGGGTCGGGTTATTGGGTTGCGGTCGTTGCTACCTTCGACTTTCGAGCCCCCTGTCCCGAGGAGACGGCATGTCCCGGAAGACCTGTGTTGCGCCGGTTCCGCACGTGACGACCGAACACAGGGGACAAGCACTCCATGAAGACCGTGAACATCGGGATCCTCGCCCATGTTGACGCCGGGAAGACCAGCCTGACCGAACGGCTGCTGCACGCCACCGGGGTCATCGACCACGTGGGCAGCGTCGACCGCGGCGACACCCAGACCGACACCGACGACCTCGAACGCCGACGTGGCATCACCATCCGCTCAGCGGTGGTTGCCTTCACCGTCGACGACGTCAAGGTCAACCTGATCGACACCCCCGGCCACCCGGACTTCATCTCCGAGGTGGAACGGGCCCTCGCCGTGCTCGACGGCGTGATCCTCGTCGTCTCGGCGGTGGAGGGCGTCCAGGCACACACCAGGCTCCTCATGCGCACCCTGGTCAAGCTGGGGATGCCCGTGCTGGTGTTCGTGAACAAGATCGACCGCCGCGGCGCCCGCGACGTGGTCCCGGAACTGCGCGCCCTCGCACCCGGCATCGTCCCGCTCAGCACGGTGTCCGGCCCCGGCACCCCGTCCGCCGTGCCGGTGCCCCGCGGTTTCGCCGCGGACCTGGCCGAGCACGACGACACGTTCCTGGCGCGCTACCTGGACACCTCGCTCACGTTCGAGGACTGCCGGGCCGAACTGGCGAGGCAGTCCACCACCGGCCGCCTCCACCCGGTGTTCCACGGCTCGGCCGTGACCGGCGCGGGCGTCCGGGAACTGGTCGACGGCATCACCCGCTACTTCCCGCCGAACGTCGAGTCGGACGGCCTCCGCGCCACCGTGTTCAAGATCGACCGCGACGGAGCCGCCTACGTGCGGCTGCACTCCGGCTCGCTGGTTGCTCGTTCTTCGGTCGACTACTACCGGGGCGACACCAGGTTCACCGGCCGGGTGACCAGCGTTTCCGTGTTCTCCCAAGGTTCGCACGGCGTCGAGGCGGTGGCTGCTACCGGCGACATCGCCAAGGTCCGGGGCTTGCGCGGCATCCGCATCGGCGACCAGTTGGGCGCCCCACCCGCGTTCACCGACCACCAGTTCTTCGCCCCGCCCGCACTGGAAACCGTCGTCCACTCCCCGTCACCTGGCCTCTACGAGGCTCTTGTGCGGTTGTCCTCGCAGGACCCGTTCATCAACGTGCGCAAGGGTTCCGACATCGTCGTGTCGCTGTACGGCGAGGTCCAGAAGGAGGTCATCGCGGCCACCCTGCTCGACGAGTACGGCATAACCGCCACCTTCGAACCCACCAGCGTCGTCTGCGTGGAACACCCTGTCGCAGTGGGTGAATCGCTGTCCGAGATGGGCCCGGACAACCCCTTCGTCGCCACCATCGGCTTCCGCGTGGAACCGTGGGCAGGCCGCACCTACTGCCTGGAAGTGGAACTGGGGTCCCTGCCGCTCGCGTTCCACAAAGCCATCGAGGACACGGTGTTGGCCACCCTCGACCAGGGGTTGCACGGCTGGGCGGTGCACGACGTCCGCGTCACCCTCACCCACTGCGGCTACTCCAGCCCGGTGTCCGTCGCCGCCGACTTCCGCAACCTCGCACCGCTGGTGCTGATGGAGGCGGTGAAGCGTGCGGGCACCACTGTGCTGGAACCGGTCGCGCGCTTCGACCTTGAGGTGCCCGAGGACACCATCAGCGCCGTCTTGGCGAGCTTGTCGGCCCACGGAGCGATTCCGGAGACCGTGAACGGGCGCTTGGTCGACGGCACGATTCCGCTGCGGACGGTGCAGGCGTTCACCAACCTGCTGCCGGGGTTGAGCCACGGCGGTGGTGTGCTGGTCAGCCGGTTCGACAGCTACCGGCCCGTGGTGGGTCCGCCGCCACACCGACGTCGGACCGACGGGAACCCGTTGGACAGCAAGGAATACCTGCTGCACGTGGTGAGGAGGGTTTAGGGCCAGGGGAAGTCGTCGTGCCAGCCCTGTTCTTGGGCGGCGTAGCGGGCGCGTTTGATGAGGTCGGGGCGGGCGGAGGCGAGTTGGAGCAGATCTGCGCCGAGCAGGATCGAGTGAATGTTGAGCAGATCCGTGTCATCGCCGCGCTCGTACATCCGGAGGGCCGCTTCGATCTGCACTTCAGTCGCCTCGGCCCCAAGAACAGGGCCTTTGGTTCCCCATAGCGCCAGGTCGTCGCCGCCTCTGCCCATGCGGTCGAAGGCCAATTCGGCTACCTCTTCGGAGACGAACTCGTTGGTGAACATCGGTAGCATCCGATCGACATCGGGGTCGGCTCGCAAGAGCTTCGGCAACAGGGAGGACAGGTTGAGTTCCCAGGAGTGATTGGCGCTCCTCAGCACGGCCCATATGTGGTCGCGCCTGGGATCTTTTGCGTGTGCTCGCGCCAGAAGGAACAGCACCGCGTACGCAAAGGTGTACCTGACACCTTCGACGGTGGAGATCCAGGTAACGTCGTCTTTGGCGATCGGCATCAGCGAGTGCCTGTTCAGATCTGCCTGCACATCGCACAGGAAGTCGGCCTCGCTGGGCCGTGCGAGCGCGATGCGTGTGAATTCGCCTTCGATCGTCGCTGGGAAGTGCCAGTTCAGGTCCGGCTCAGAGATGGCATAGCCGTGGTAGCCCGCGCGCAGCATGAGATCGCGATCGGCGTCCTTCCCGATCTTCGTCACTTGGACGGTGTCGACCAGTCCCACCCAGGCGGGTCCGACGATCTGAGACTTCCAGAACAGGGCGAGCTGGTTCCACGCGGTGGGGATGAAGGCATCCGGTCCGAGCAGGACGCTTGCCGCCAGTTCACCGTGCGCGATGGTCGCCAGAACCATAAGGTTGGCGCTGTACATCGCATACCTGGTCGGCATGGGCAGGTCGGTCGGCTCGTAGCCCGACTTCGCGCGGTGCCGCTGGGCGGCCTGAAACACCCGGAGCAACATCCGGCCCAAGTCGTCGCGCCGGGCGGGATCGGCTTGGGCCATCTCCTCCAGGAACCGGATGACCGGCTGCCGGGTCGTCAGCGGCGCGAACGACAGGAGGCCGTACAACTCGCTGTCGTCCAGCGCCCGGCCGCGACTGAGGCGGGGAGTGGACTTCTCGGCTCCCAGCAGGTCGCGCAGCGTGTGCCAGGTCAACCGAGCGACCAGGTACTCGCTGAAGGTCGCGTGCAGGAACTCGTAGGTCCGCAAGGTCTTCTCGTCGCGCACGGCCTCAGCCCGTTGGACGAAGAAGAACCTGCCGAGCACCGCTTCGCCCGCTCCGAGCGGTTCCCGCAGTCCGTCCCGCTTCGGCTCGTCGCCCAGCAGTGCGGCGAGGTCGCGGTCCAGTTCGTGTTCCGCGATCCACTGGACGCCCCGGTTGAACATCGCGAGCGCCACGATGGACAGCCGTTCGAGTTCGACCTCGATCTCCTCGGCGAGACGCTCCGCCGACCGCTCTTCCCCGTCCTTCACGATCTCGCGGTCGGCGAAGCGGGCGAGGAGCCGCTCATACAGTTCGGCCTTGCTGATCGTGCCCGTGTTGCGCTGCAACGCGTTCTGGTCGGCGTCGTACAGGGCGAGCATCAGCAGGAGGAGCGGCTGCTCGGCCAGAGCCGGGTACTCCATGGCCGTGTCCAGCGGAAGCGGCCTCAAGTCCGTCGAGAAGTACTGCGCGTTGGTGGTGTTCCAAGCCTGTAGCCACCGGCCCGTTTGGTCCGTGTCGAAGGGCGCCAGTCGCATGACCCTGGAGTTGCCGGGGAGCACCGCCCGGTCGGCCACGCTGATGCGGCTGGTGACGATGATCGCGACCGGCCGACCCAGCGCGGCGTTGTCCCGCTGGAACTGCTCAACCTTCTTCAGGTAGCCGGTCTGGCTCACCCCGGTGGCTTGGAGGAGTTCGTCGAACCCGTCCAGGAACACGACAGGCAGGGCTCCATCCGCCGACCGAGCGAACTCGGGCCAGCTCACGTTCTCCTGCAACGCCACCCGGAGGCCGTGCTCGACCTGCTGGAGCAGGTCCGCCTCGGTCGGGGCCGTGCGAAGTTCGACTCGCAGTGGGAGGAAGTCCGTGGCCGGTAGTCGGGCCGCCAGCACCTTGGTCAGCACCGACTTCCCCGACCCCGGATCGCCGAGGACGAGCAGTGGGGACTGAGTCGCGCGAGGTGAGGTCAGGTAGCCGACGAAGAAGTCATGGACGTCGGCCCGGACGGGCATCCCCTCCCACGACTGGGTTTGCGCGGGGTTCGATGGACTGCCGACCTGGAACCGGGGGTCGATGTAGCAGTCGCGGAACAGCGGGATGGTCAGCCCGTCCGGCACCTGGTCGGGTTCGATGATCCCGTGATCGAGCACAGACCTGTACCGAGCGGTCAGCTCCGCCCGTCGCTGGGCAGGCCCGCCGACGGTCACGGCCGCGAACAGCCGTTCCACACCGGCCAACGCCGTCCGCACCACGACCCGCGTCGCCTGGTGGTCCTGGAGCGACGACCAGAACGCGAACTCCGGGCAGTCGACCGCGAGCCTGCGGATGTTCTCCTGGTACCGGCGGCAGGCCGCCGCGGGCAGGGCGTCCAGCAGGCGGTGCTGCCGGTCGTCCATCTCGTCCCACACCACCAGGCCGCCCAGCAGCGACTGCAGCCCCACCTTCAGACCCGTGTAGTAGTTCGACAGCACCATCAGGTTGTCCTCGTACGGCCGTTCCGGGGT
>JBDSAJ010000486.1:0-2512 GCA_039922235.1 Umezawaea sp. | reverse complement strand
TGCCGATCGCGTCGCTGGGCACGCTGGTCGCGTTCGTGTCGTTGCAGCAGACGCTGTTCCGCCCGGCCGTGTCGCTGATCCAGACCGGTGTCGAGCTGCAGAGCTCCCTCGCGCTGTTCCAGCGGATCTTCGAGTACCTCGACCTGCCGGTGGACATCCAGCCGCCCGCGAAGCCGGTGCCGCTCAAGGACGTCCGGGGCGAGGTGCGCTTCGAGGACGTGTCGTTCGCCTACTCCGACGACCACCAGACGCTCTCCGGCATCGACGTCGTCGTCCGGCCGGGCACCAGCCTGGCCGTGGTCGGCGAGACCGGGTCGGGCAAGACGACGCTGAGCTACCTCGTGCCGCGCCTGTACGACGTCACCTCTGGCCAGATCACCATCGACGGCGTTGACGTGCGCGACCTCGACTTCGCCACGCTCGCCGAGGCGGTCGGCGTGGTGTCGCAGGAGACGTACCTGTTCCACGCTTCCATCGCGGACAACCTGCGCTTCGCGAAGCCGGACGCCACCGACGCGGAACTGGTGACCGCGGCGAAGGCCGCGCAGATCCACCAGCACATCAGCGGCCTGCCGGACGGCTACGACACCCTGGTCGGCGAGCGCGGCTACCGGTTCTCCGGCGGCGAGAAGCAGCGGTTGGCCATCGCCCGCACGATCCTGCGCAACCCGCCGATCCTGGTGCTGGACGAGGCCACCAGCGCGTTGGACAACCAGACCGAGCTGGCCGTCCAGGAAGCCATCGACGCGCTCTCCGAGGGGCGCACCACGATCACCATCGCGCACCGCCTGTCCACCATCCGCGACGCGGACCAGATCCTGGTGCTCGACCGCGGGCGGATCGCTGAGCGCGGTACGCACGACGAACTGCTGGCGCTCGACGGCGAGTACGCCGCCCTGATCCGTCGGGACGGCAAGCTCGAACCCGTGGCCTAGTGCGGGGGTTGTCGTGCACCGGTTGGTGGCGTAGTCGAAGATCGGTCCCATGAGCACCGTCCTGATCACCGGTTCGGCCGATGGCCTCGGCCTGATGGCCGCGAAGCTCCTGATCGCCGAGGGCCACGACGTCGTGCTGCACGGCCGAAGCCCGCAGCGGGCGCAGGAGGCGCTGGCTGCGGCTCCCGGCGCGGCGGGGGCGCTCAGCGGCGACCTGGCCAGCATCGCCGAGACCACCGCGCTGGCCGAGCAGGCGAACGCGCACGGCCGGTTCGACGCCGTGATCCACAACGCGGGCGTGTACCAGCTGCCGGAGCGCGTCGTGACCGAGGACGGCCTGTCGAAGGTGTTCGCCGTCAACGTGCTCGCGCCGTACCTGCTCACCGCGCTCGTCGAGCGGCCGGACCGGTTGGTGTACCTGTCGTCCGGGATGCACCGCAGTGGCAGCCCCGACCTGAGCGACCCGCAGTGGACCCGCAAGCGGTGGAACAGCTCGCAGGCGTACTCGGACTCGAAGCTGCACGTCGTGGCGCTGGCGTTCGCGATCGCCCGGCGCTGGTCGGACGTGCGGTCCAACGCCGTCGACCCCGGCTGGGTGCCGACGCGGATGGGCGGCCCCGGCGCGCCGGACGACCTGGACCAGGGTGCGGAGACCCAGGCGCGCCTCGCGATCCACTCACCCGCGAGCGGCGGCTACTACTACCACCAGCGGCTGGACCAGACGCACCCCGCCGTGTCGGACATCGAGGTGCAGGAAGGCCTGCTGGCCGTGTGCCGCGAGATCACCGGCGTGGAGCTGCCCACGTCGTAGCGCTAGTCCGTGAGCTGGGACAGCGCGAGCGCGAGGTGCTCGCGCATCGCCGCACACGCGCGTTCGACGTCGCCGGACCGGATGTCCTCCAGCAGCGCCCGGTGCGACACGGCCAGGTCGTGCGGACCGGGGTACCACGGGTGCAGCTGCGCCAGGCAGAGCTGCATCTCCTCCTGGATCGCCGGGTAGATCCGGGTCAGCCGGACGCTGCCCGCCGCGTCGACGAGCGACGTGTGGAACGCCGTGTGCGCCTCCACCCGGTCTCCCCACGCCGCGTCCTCCGGCAGGGCTTCCATGGCCGCCAGGCGCTGCTCGGCGGCGTCGAGCGGCAGCCCGTTGGCCACGATCTCGCGCACCGCCTGGACTTCCAGCGGCGTGCGCACGAAGAACAGGTCGCGCACGTCCTCCTCGGTCAGCACCGGCACGGTGAGCGACCGGCCACCCGACGACCGCACGAGGTGGCGGCTGACCAGCACCTGGAGCGCCGAGCGCACGGTGGGGCGAGCCACGCCGAACGCGCTCGCGAGCCCGGCCTCGGTCAGCGGCTCGCCGGGGCGGAGTTCCCCGCTGAGGATCTGCTTGCGCACCTCGGCCACGAGGGCGTCCCGCGTGCTCGTCGTCTGCAACGTCAGGCTCACCCGCTCAGGTTAGCAGTCGAACTACGTTGAGTTATACGGTCATACCGTATAACGTTCGCCGCCTGGGAAAGGTGGACCCGTGTCCCGCACCGCCATGCCGAGCGCCGCCGGAGGGGCCCTGCTGTGGG
>JBDSAJ010000485.1:0-7237 GCA_039922235.1 Umezawaea sp. | reverse complement strand
CGCCCACGATTGGGCGGGCGCCGTTCGTTGGCGCTCAAGTGAGCTGTTCGGAGGTCAGATCGCGCCACCGGCGGCGCGCGGGGCGCCGGAGTCGACGGCGTCGCCGACCGACTCGCGGACGAGGAAGTTCTCCACGTGGAACAGGTTGCCGTCGGCGCGGTCGACCACGGTGAGCAGCGTGCTCATCGACGCGACCTCCTCGACCTGCTCCTTGAGGAACCACTGGAGGAACTGCTCGCCGATGTAGTCGCCCTCGTCGCGGGCGGTCTTCGCCAGCACCACGATCTGCTCGGTGACGTCCTTCTCCTGCTGGAGCGCGAGCGCGACGGGCTCGCGTGCGGCGGCGAACTCGGTGCGGACGTCGTCCACGCCGGGAATGCTCACCGGGAGGCCGTTGTCCATCAGGTACTGCACGATCATCATCGCGTGGTTGCGCTCTTCGAGCGCCTGCTTGTAGAAGTGCGACGCCAGTCGGGGCAGGTCCGCGTTGTCGTACCAGACCGCGACGGCGATGTACTGCTGCGAGGCGGTGAACTCGTTGCGCACCTGGGCCTGCAGCAGGTCGTGGAACTTGTTCGTCTTGGTGCCGATTTTCTTCACGTTGAGAGCCATGCCTCGACCGTAACGCAAAAATAAGTAGAATGCATTTCAGGTAAGGCTAAAGTGGCTTTGGAGAGGTAATCCAAACAAAGCTTAGGCAAACCTATCGATCGGCGCAGACAAACGTTTGCGCGACGGCGTGGACCAGTTGTTCGGCCCGATCCACGCCGTCCGCTGTGGCGACGATCTCAGACCAGCGCGGCCCGGTCGATCGGGCACGACATGCAGCGCGGCCCACCGCGGCCCGAGCCGAGTTCCGACCCGCTGATCCGCAGCACCTCCACGCCCGCGTCCTCCAGCCGGGCGTTGGTCTCCACGTTCCGCTCGTAGGCCACGACCAGACCGGGGGCCAGGGCGAGCGTGTTGTTGCCGTCGTCCCACTGCTCGCGCTCGGCGGTCACCGGGTCCAGCCCGGTGTCGATCACCCGCAGCCGGTCGATGCCCATCGCCTCGGCCGCCGCCTCCAGGAACGGCACCGGGCCGTCCACGACGACACCGCCCGCGCCGTCGGAGCGGACCGGGTAGGCGGACAGGCTGTTGCGCACGGCCGGGTACATGACCACGGCGTCGCGGTCGACCATCGTGCACACGGTGTCCAGGTGCATGGTGGCGCGCTCCTGGCCGATCGGCACGGCCAGCACGGTGTGCGCCAGGCCGTCGGCCAGCGCGGACCGGGCGAACGACTCGGCGCCCGCGGGCGTGGTGCGCTCGCCGACGCCGATCGCCAGCACGCCGGGCGCGAGCAGCAGCACGTCGCCGCCCTCGACGGGCGCGGAGTGCGCGCCGTACGCGCGGCCGGTCCGGCGGAAGCGCGAGTGGTAGGCGTAGATCAGGTCCGTCAGCGCCGTCTCGCGGTCACGGGCGGGCAGCGCCAGCGAGGTGATCGCGACCCGGTCGCCCACCCACACCGACGAGTCGCGGGTGAACAGCAGGTTCGGCAGCGGGTCGACCGCGAAGTCGATCGGGTGGTGCATCTTGCGCACCAGCGACGCGCCCTCGGCGGCGGGCAGTTCCTCGAACGTCATGCCGGTCATCAGTGCCTGCGCGAGCGGCTCGGGGGCCAGCGTCGACAGGTGCGAGCGCAGCGCGTCGGCCAGGTCGATGCCCAGGCGCCGCTCGTTGACCGCGCTGTGGATGCCCGCGATCCGCGCCCGCTGGTCGGTCAGCGCTTCTTCCAGCAGGTCCGACAGCAGCAGGACCTCCGCGCCGCGCGAGGTCAGCACCTCGGCGAACGCGTCGTGCTCCTCCTGCGCCCTGGCCAGCCACGGCACGCCGTCGAACAGCAGCTGGTCGTTGTTGCGCGGCGTGAGCCTCTTGAGCTCGTTGCCCGGCCGGTGCAGCAGCACCGTGCGCAGCGGCCCGACTTCGCTCTCCACCCTGGGTGCGGGGTGGGGTGAGCCCTCGGCGGCGTCCGTTTCAGCGATGTGCGCAGTCACGATTCTTCAGGGTAGTCGCACAGTGGAGAAATAGTCTGCCCGAAGTGGGGGATATTGCGTGAAGTCGATCGTAAGAACGCCTCACGGCAGTGAATCATTCAGAAAAACGCTGTTTCGGCAAGTGAATCGTTGCGCGTAGCTCAGGGCAGCCACGACACGTGGCCGCGGAGCACCGAGTAGCCGACGAAAGCGACCACGTCCAAGATCGTGTGCGCCAGCACCAGCACCCACAGCCGGTTCGTCCGCTGCCACACCCGGCCGAACACCAGGCCCATGACCACGTTGCCGATGAAGCCGCCGAACCCCTGGTACAGGTGGTACGACCCGCGCAGCACCGAACTCGCGAGCAGCGCCTTGTTCTCCGACCAGCCGAACTGCCGGAACCGGGTCAGCAGGTAGCCGACGACCAGCGCCTCCTCGGCCCACGCGTTGCCCGCCGCGGCGAGGATCAGCACGACGGTCCGCCACCACGAATCGTCCAGCGTCGACGGCTGGACCTCCAGGCTGATGCCGAGGTTGTAGGCGATCAGGTAGAACGCCAGGCCGGGGATGCCGATGACGGCGGCCAGCCCGAGGCTGCCCAGCGCGTCCGGGCCGATCCGCGTGCGGTCGAGGCCGATCATCCGCAGCTTGATGCCGCCGCGCCACAGCAGGTAGAGGCCGAGGCCGCCCCACGCGGCCAGTTGCAGCACGCTGAGCAGCTGCGCGAGCAGGTCCAGCAGGTCGAACCGCGCCTGCGGCACGTTGAGCGCGACCGACTGCTGGCTCAGCGGCACCGGTTGCAGCAGGCTGTCGACCAGCCGGACCAGGCTCCGCAACCCGGACAGGCCGAGGGTCACGCTGAAGACGATCAGCAACTCGACCTGGTAGCCGCGGTGCTGCTCCTTCGGGAGCGTCTCGGGCAGTGCGGGGCGTTCGGGTGCCAGCCAGTTCACCTGTGCAAGCTAGCCCGGCCGGTGTTGGGGTGCTGTTGCCCCGCTCAACCCGTGCCGGTCTGGGCGAGGAACGGGCAGCCGACGAGGCGGCGCAGCTCCACCGACAGCTCCTTCGACGACTCGACCGGGCGGGAGAACGCGATCCGCACGTCGTGGTCGGTGTCGGCCGCCTCGACCCGCAGCCGCAGACCGAACCGGTCGAGGCCGAGTGGGCGGACGTGACCGCCGCGCAACTCCTCCGGCAGGTGCTTGGCCAGCATCGACACCACGTCCCGGTGCGACAGTTCGAGGTGCCGCAGCCAGTGGTCCTCGTGGGCGCAGAACGGGTCCGGCGCCGCAGCAGCGAACTGCTCGGGCCGCAGCGAACTCGTGCCCTCGGCGTCCGCGATCACCATCGACGCCGGGCTCAGCCGCAGCACGGTGGCGCCGTGACCGGCGTCGAGCAGGCGTGGATCAGCCCGCTGGTCCACGACGGACAGGACCTCGTCGCGCGCCTCCTGGCCGTCGAGCGCCCGGAGCCAGCCGGTGATCCACAGCAGGCCGCGGACCGGTTCGCGCAGCTGGACGGGCGCGTGGTCGGCGACCTCCAGCATCGCCGTCACCTCGCCCCGCGGCGCCTGGCACGCCGCCACGACCAGTGCGTGGTCGTCGGGCAGCAGCAGCATCGCGGTGCCGTTCGCGTGCACGTGGTGCAGCAGCGGGCTGATCCGCACGCCGTCGCACGTGTCGCCTGCGGAGGGCAGCACGGAGGCGCGGCCGCCACGGGCGGCGATGGTGCGGGCGCGCTCGGCCGCGTGCGGTGCGGGCGGACGTCGGTGCTCGGTCACCGCTTCACCTCCTCAGGTTAGGTGAGCCTAACTTGGATTTGCCTGGAGACGGAAGCCCCTCACCCGTCGTAACCTCTTTGTCGTCAGGCGGAGGTGGCCTGTGGGTGTGCCGAACAAGCCGTCCACCGAAGGTGCGGCCCGATACGACAAGTGGACCCAGCACTGCGTCGAGCGCGCAAGTCGGCGGGCGCTGACCTGGACTTTCGTCGGGGTGCTCGCGTTCGTCGGGCAGTTGCTGCTGGTCTACCAGGTGGGCACGTCGTCGGTCCTGCCCGCGTTGCTGCTGGCCGTCTCGGCGATCGTGTTCGGCTTCGCCCTCCGCCGACGTCCACCCGTTGGGATGATCCTCGCCGACGAGCCGTGGAACCAGGTCCAGGTGCGCTGGCAAGGCCCCTACCTGGTCGTCAGCGGCACCCGACCCGTGCTGCTCGCGGTCCAGGGCGTCGGCCCGCTGCTCCGCGGCCGGGTCCGCAGGCACCGCCGCGCGTGGCTCGTCGACCCGGACCGGGACGGCCGAACGGTGGTCGCGTTCCGCGGGGTGCCGAAGCTCTTCCACGCCACCGTGGTGACTCGGGTGTTTGGTTGATCATCTTGATGGGGTATTTGTAGAGGTGATGAGCACCGCGGAGACGATCAGCGACGAGTGGACGTCCCTCTGCTCGGCGCGCGCGGACCACCGGGCCGTCGGCTACCTCTCGCTGGCGATCGGCCTGGCCCTCCTCGTGGTCGCACTGTGGATGGCGCTCGACTCCAAGTGGGTCCTGATCCTCATCCCGCTCTGCGTCGAGGTGGCGGTCCCCGGCCTGCGCCACATCGCCGACCGCGGCAAGGTCAAGCGCCTGATCCGCGACCACCCCTGGCGCCCGGTCAACGCCCGCTTCGTCCCCGGTCGCGCCCGCATCGGCCGCCAGGCGTACCTGGAGCTGGCGGGCTTCGACCGCAGCTACCTGCGCGTCTCGGAGATGCCCGAACGCGTGCGCGAACACGTCCGCGCCACCGGCCGCATCTGGATGGCGGGCCCGGACGACCGCGGCCGCACAGCCGTGATCACCGAGGAGTGCCTCTACCTGATCCTCGGCCGCATCGTGATCCGCTGAACCCCTCTCATCGGCCCACCGGGATGCCCGACTGCTCCGCCCAGGTCGCCACGTCCTCCCTCCGGAGCGCGGTCGCCAGCAGGTCCGGGAAGCGGTCCGGGGTGCAGGCGAAGGCCGGGGCGCCGAGGTCGGACAGCTTCGCGGCGAGCTCGTGGTCGTACGCCGGGGTCCCGCTGTCGGAGAGGGCCAGCAGGACCACGACGGTGACACCGCTCGCGACCAGCTCGCGGACCCGGCGCTGGAGTTCGCGGGCCACACCGCCCTCGTACAGGTCGCTGATCAGGACCATGACCGTGTCCGTCGGCCTGCGCACCAGCGACTGGCCGTACGCCACGGCCCGGTTGATGTCGGTGCCACCGCCCAGCTGGGTCGAGAAGAGCAGGGCGACCGGGTCGTCCAGCGCTTCGGTCAGGTCGACCACCTCGGTGTCGAAGACGACCAGCTTCGTGTCGATCGACTTCAGCGACGCGAGCGAAGCACCCATGACCGCCGAGTAGACGACCGAATCGGCCATCGAACCGGACTGGTCGACCAGCAGGATCACATCCCGCAACGACGCCGACCGACTGCGCCGCTTGCGGCCCGCCAGTGTCTCGACGACCAGCGTGCGCTGCTCCGGTTGGTAGTGGCGGAGGTTGGCCTTGATGGTCGTCGGCCAGTCCACGTCGGCAGGCCGCGGGCGGCGGGTGCGCTGCGAGTGGTCGACGGCACCGTGGACAGCGGCCCTCAACCGGTCCGCCAGCCTGCGCTCGATGTCCTCGACGACCTTGCGCACCACCGCTCTCGCGGTGTCACGGGTGCGGGCCGGAATGGCGGAGGACAGCGAGACGAGGGTGCCGACGAGACTCACGTCCGGCTCCACGCTCGACAGGAGTTCCGGCTCCAGCAACAACTGCCGCAAACCCAGCTTCTCCACCGCGTCCTTCTGCATCACCTGCACCACGGACGTGGGGAAGTACTTGCGCACATCACCCAACCACCGGTGCAACATCGGAGCACTGGACCCGAGCCCCGCACTCCGCTGGCCTCCCGCAGGCGCGTCACCAACAGTGCGCGCACCCGCCCCACCGCCGTACAGACCGGTCAACGCCGCGTCCCGCCGCTGATCGTCCTCACCCAGCTCACCCATCCCCTCGGCCGCACCGCCGAGCAGCAACCGCCACCGCCGCACCCGCTCCGCGTCCGTCGTCCCGGTCATCTGGCCACCCCTGCCGGTTGTTGGTGGAAGTGCGTGGGTGTGGGTGGAAGTGCTCCACCGTTCGTTCCGCCGCGGCTTCGCCAGCCAGGCCCCGCGCCTGAGCCGAGCGTTCGCGGTCGCCGCACCCGCTCGGCGTTTGTCGTCCGGGTCATCCGGCGGCTCCTGCCAGCAGTGCGCGGACGTGTTCGGCCAGTCGTTGCGCCATGGCCTCGTCCCACTCGTCCGGTGTCGTGCTTGAGCCGGCGGATGAGCCGAGCACGCGTTCGCCGAGCAGTCTGCGTTCAGCTGGGCTGAAGTCGCTGATCGCCTTGCGCAGCAAGGGAAGTGCGTCGTCGAAGTCGGTGGGTGCCAGGCCGGAAAGCCAGTCGTCCACGAGGTCGAACAGGCGGGCGTCCGCTGCCAGCAGTGAGGCCGAGCCGCGGAGGAAGCCGGACACGAAGGCGGTCGCGCCGCTCGCGGTGCCGCCGTTCCACGACGTCGCGCGGTGCAGCCGGTCGGCCACGGCGGCGGTGTCCAGTTCGCCCGCCTCCCACAGCAGCCTGGTCGCGCGGCCGGTCGGCAGGCCGTGCGCGTCGGGCATCCCGATCAGTGACCGCAGCGCCCGGCGCCACGTCGCCTGGTGCTCATCGTTCGCAGCCAGCCTGGTCGCGTCGTCCGCGCCGTTCACGGCGATCAGCGCACGCTCGGCGGTCTCGTCGTCCACACCTCGGCAGGCGAGCGGCAGGCCGACCGCGCCGCGGGCCAGCAGGCCGTGCAGCGCGACCCGCAGCAGTTCGGGGTCGGTGCCGCGGACCGAGCCGTACCGGACGGTGGTCGCCAGGTCCGGCAGGGCGCTCAGCAGTTCCACCGCGTCCGTCGCCGCGGCCGCGCACCGGTCCAGCGCGGAGCGGGCCGCGAGCACCGCGACCGGCAGTTCGCAGCCGACGGCGATCGACAGCACCTCGGCCGCCTGTGCCACCCGGTCCGCGTCGTGCGCCCGTTGGCGCAGCACGCGTTCCGCCGCGGCCGCCACCGTCGTGCCGTGCCTCGCGGCACCAGCGAGCGACACGGCGAAACCCGGATCCCAGCGGAGCTGCCACGCCTCGGCGAACGTGCCCAGCGTGCGGGTCGTGTCCGGGCGACCCCACGGCACACCGAGGACGTC
>JBDSAJ010000484.1:0-3274 GCA_039922235.1 Umezawaea sp. | reverse complement strand
GAACTCGGTGCGGAACAGCCCGACGCCCTCGGCGCCCGCGGCTGCCGCGGCGGCGGCGTCGGCGGGGGAGCCGACGTTGCCGAGGACCTTGACCCGGTGGCCGTCGCGCAGGATGCCGACGCCGTTCCAGGTCGCCTTGCCGGTGCCGACCGCGGCACGCACGGTGCCGTCGGACTCGCGCACGTCGCCGGTGTCGCCGTCGACCGCGAGGGCGGCGACGTCCAGCGCGAGGAGGCCGCGCACGGCGACCACGGCGGGGATGCCGAGCGAGCGGGCGAGGATCGCGGTGTGCGAGGTCGGGCCGCCCTCCTCGGTCACGAGTGCGAGCACCTTGGTCGGGTCGAGGCCCGCGGTGTCGGCGGGGGCCAGGTCGCGGGCGACCAGCACGCTGGGACCTGCCAGGTCGGGCACACCGGGCGCGGCGAGGCCGAGGAGTTCGGCGACCAGCCGGTCGCGGACGTCCTGCACGTCGCGGGCTCGTTCGGCCATGTAGCCGCCCGCGGACTGGAGCATGGTGATGAAGCCACCGGCTGCCTGGTGCACCGCGCGGGCGGCGGGCAGCGACTCGTCGGTGACGAGCTTCTCGGCCTGTGCCAGCAGGGACGGGTCCACCGCCATCGCGGCGGTCGTCTCCAGCACCGCCTTCGCGTCGCCCTCGACGGTCGCGGCGCGGGCCAGCAGCCGCTCCGCCACGACGTCAGCCGCGGGCCGGATGCGCGCGGCCTCGGCCGCAGCGTCGGCAGGGGGAGGTGTGGCCGGGGGCTCGCCAAGCGGTTCGGCTACTCGGACTACGGGGCCGGAAGCCCGACCGGAACTGACACCGACACCGCTCAGACGCGCGCTCGACATGGTCTAGACCATACCCTTCGGGTGGGCAGCGATTCCGCACAGTGTGACGTGGACGCGGGGTGAACGACAGCCAACACGACCAAACTCACCACTGCGGAAACCTGCTGTTCACGATCCAAAAAGGAGGTTCAGAACGGCACGCCGCAGCGCAGCAGGACGTTCGCGTACGGCGTGGCCTCGCCGGTGCGGACCACCAACCGGGTCGCGGCGGTGCGCAGCTTGAACTCGGCGTGCGGGACGCGGTGCACGTCGGGCAGCCGCTGGACGATCGCCGCGGCGCAGATCGGGTTGGCGTCGTCCACCTCCTTCGCGATCACGGCCCGCTCGACCACGAGTTCGGCGAGCAGGCCGTCCAGCACGTCCAGGAACGACGGCACACCGAAGGTGAACGCCAGGTCGACGACGAGCGGACCAGGCGGGATGGGCAGGCCGCAGTCCGCGATCACCAGCTCGTCGGTGTGCCCCAGGCGGGCGAGCGCACCGCTCAGCTCGGCGTGCAGGATCCCCGTCCGCTTCACGGCAGCACGTCGGCGGCCAGCGGGTACGACGGCTGGGCACCCGGCTTGGTCACCGAGGTCGCGGCCACGCGGGCCGCGTACCGGGCGGCCTCCACGAGCTGGTCGCCAGCCGCGAGCCGGGCGGCGAGCGCGCCCGCGAAGGCGTCGCCCGCGCCGGTCGTGTCGACCGGTGTCACGGCGGGTGCGGACACCTCGACCACGCCTTCGCGGGTCACCACGGCGGCGCCGCGCGCGCCGAGCGTGACGACGGCGGAGCGCGGACCGAGGTCGAGCAGCGCCTCGAACGTAGGCGCGAGCTGGGCGGCCTCGTGCTCGTTGACGATCAGCGGGTCGAGCAGCGCCAGCGTGGACGGCGACAGCGGGGCGACCGGGGACAGGTTGAGCACCGGGCGGATGCCGTGCTCGGCCGCCCACGCCACGCCGTGTTCCACGGTCGGCACCGGGACCTCCAGCGAGCACACCAGCACCGCGACGCCGTCCGACGGCACCGCGTCCACATCGGACGGCGCCACGTCGCCGTTCGCGCCGGGAGCCACGACGATCGAGTTCTCGCCGTCCGGCGTGACGGTGATGTAGGCGATCCCCGTCGGCCTGCCGGACGTGCGCACGAACGCCGTGCGCACGCCCGACGAGGCCAGTGAGGAGCGCAGCAGGTCGCCGTACTGGTCCGCACCGACCGCACCGAGCAGGTCGACCGAACCCCCGACGCGCGCGGCGGCGACGGCGGTGTTCGCGCCCTTGCCACCGGGCATCACGACGGTGTCGCCGCCCAGCACCGTCTCACCGCCGCCAGGTCGCCGGGCGACCTCCACGACGAGGTCGGCGTTGGCCGATCCGAGTACCAGTACCGAGGTCACTTCTTGAACTCTGCCAGGTTCTTCTTGGTCACGACCTTGACCTCGACGTCGACCACCTGCTGGACCGCTTCGCCCTTGGCCGCCTTCACGGCCTGCTCGACGGCCTTGCGGCCGAGCACCTTGGGCTGCTGGGCGATGGTCGCGGCCATCGTGCCCTCCTCGATCGCCTTCAGGCCGTCGGGCGTGCCGTCGAAGCCGACGACCTGGACGTCCTTGCCCGCGCGGTCGCCGAGCGCCTTGATCGCGCCGAGCGCCATCTCGTCGTTGTCGGCGAAGACGCCCTTGATGGCGGAGTTGGCCTGCATCAGGTTGGTCATCACGTCCAGGCCCTTGGCCCGGTCGAAGTCGGCGGGCTGGCTCGCGACGACCTTGATGCCGCCGGAGTTGAGGCCCTGCTCGAAGCCGCGACCGCGGTCGCGCGAGGCGGACGCGCCGGGGATGCCCTCCAGGTGCACGACCTCGCCGCTGGTGGCGCGGCCGAGTTCGATCGCCGCGAGGCTGCCGCCCTGGATGTTGTCGGAGGTGATCTCGGAGGCCACCTTGCCGTCGTCGACCGAGCGGTCGACCGCGATCAGCGGGATGTTCGCGTTCTCGGCGGCCTTCGCGGCGGGCGCGGCCTGCTTCGAGTCGACCGGGTTGATGATGATCGCCTTCAGGCCCTGGGTGGCGAACGTCTGCACCTGGTTGACCTGGTTGGTCGCGTCGTTCTGCGCGTCCACGACGGTCAGCTTCACGCCCAGTTCGGCGGCGGCTTCCTCAGCACCCTGCTTCAGCTCCACGAAGTACGGGTTGTTGAGCGTCGACACGGCGAGGCCGATCGTGACGTCACCACCACCCGAGCCCGTGGCGCCCGAGCCGCACGCCGCGGTGAGGACGAGCGCCGACGCGGCGAGCGCGGCCTTGTAGCGGAGGTCCATGGTGGTTCCTAATCAGTTCTGGGAGTCAGCCATCGGGCAGACTCCTGGTCGGTAGCCGGCCGGCAGGTGAGCACTCGTGGCTCCTGGACGTCGAGTCCTGAGGAAAGACCGTGCCCCTGCCGGCAGGCCGGGA
>JBDSAJ010000483.1:0-12933 GCA_039922235.1 Umezawaea sp. | reverse complement strand
GGCCGAGACGTCGAAACCCAGTTCCCGCAACGCCACCAGTGCGATGGCCGTCGTGGCACGAGGGCTGCCGTCGATCACCTTCACCGCCACCGCGTGCCCTTCCGACGAAGCCACCACCAGCACGCCTTCCGCGCCGCCCTTGGCCAGCACACCGGGCAGCAGCCGCATGACCTCGGTGTTCACGTGCCCCGCGCCCGCCACGTACTCCGGGTGCGCGCGCATCGCGTCGGCGACCGGGGTTTCGGCCAGCCCGCGGATCGCCCGCGCCAGCCCCACCAGCGACACCGCGAACAGCGGCGCCCCGCAGCCGTCCACCGCGGTGTGCGTCGACCTCTCCCCGGCCAGCGCCTCGACCCCGGCCCGCACCAACTCCTGGAACGGGTGCGCGGGATCGAGGTAGTCGTCCACGGTCCAGCCGGACGCGACGCACCCCGCGAGCATCCCGGCGTGCTTGCCGGAGCAGTTCATCCGGATCCGCGACGGCGTCGAGCCCGCCCGGATCAGCGCATCGCGGCTCGGCTCGTCCTCGGGCCACGATTCGGGGCAGCGCAAGGCTTCCGGTGTCAGGCCCGCGTCGCGCAGCACGTGTTCGACGACCGAGACGTGGTGGTCCTGGCCGGTGTGGCTGCCCGCCGCGATGGCCAGCGCGGGCCCGCTCAGCGGAGCGCCCGCGGCCAGGCACGCCAAGGCCTGGAAGGGTTTCGCGGCCGACCGGGGCAGCACCGGGTCGTCGACCGGTCCTCGGCGAAGGGCCACGGCGCCGGACGGGTCGAGGCCGACGACGCTGCCGAAGTGCCTGCTCTCCACGAAACCGGACCTCGTGACCTCAGCGAGCGGAGCGTGCACTTCGGGCCTCCAGGTGGCGGGCGAGCTTGGACAGCGACGCGTTCACCACGAGGTAGACCAGTGCCACCACGAGGAACGTCTGGATCAGCAGGTGGTTGAAGTTCGCCAGCACCCGGCCGCTCTGCAGCAGTTCCAGGTAGCTCACGACGTACCCGAGCGCGGTGTCCTTCAGCAGTCCCACGGTCTGGCTCACCAGCGACGGCAGGACGTGCCGAACGGCTTGCGGGAGCACGATCATCCGCATGTTCTGCGCGTGCGTCAGCCCGAGCGAAGCACCGGCTTCGGACTGGCCGCGGTCGACCGCCAGCACGCCCGCGCGGAAGACCTCAGCGAACTGCGCGGCGTGCGAGAACGCCAGCGGCAGCACCAGTTTCCAGAACAGCGGCAGGTCCAGCCCGTAGGCGGGCAGCACGAACAGCACCACGTAGATCAGCAGCAGCACCGGGATCGTGCGCATGACCTCGACGTAGGCGCGGAACGGCCACGGGAACGACGACATCCGGCCGAACGCCAGCCCCAGTCCGGCGATCGCGGCCAGCAGGAAGACCGTCGCCGCCGCCAGCACGGTCGCCCACAGCCCGGTCAGCAGGTACCGCCACACCGGCCAGGTCAGGAACGGTCGCCACTTCGCGAAGTCCAACTGGCCCGCCGCCTCGAACCGCCGCACCGCCACGGCGAGCAGCGCCGCCAGCACGAGCACGGCGAGCACCGTCGCGATCCGGCTCCGGCGGCGGCCGCGCGGGCCGGGTGGGTCGAACATCACGTCGCCAGCCTCCGTTCCAGCACGCCCGCGAGGCCGCCGATCCCGGCCGCCAGCAGCGCGTAGCAGAGCCCGGCCCCGACGAAGATGGGGATCGGCAGCGCTTCCACCAGGTTGACCCGGTTCGCCGACGCGGTCAGCTCGACGACCCCGGCGACGGCGGCCAGCGAGGTGTTCATGGTCAGCGCGATGCCGATGTTCCCCAGCGGCTGCACGACCCGGCGCGCGGCCTGCGGCACGACCACGTGCCGCAGCGACTGGCCGAACGTCAGCCCGAGTGCGCGGGCCGCCTCGCCCTGGCCCTGTGCCACGGTGTTGACGCCGGACCTCAGCGCCTCGGCGACGTAGGCCGCCTCGTACAGCGAGATCACCACGACGGCCGTGGTGAACAGCGGGAACCGCACACCGACCTCGGGCAGCCCGAACACGAACAGCACCAGCCACACCAGCAGTGGGATGTTCTGGAACGCCTCCACGTACGCGGTCCCGACGAACCTCAGCACCCGCAGTGGCCCGACCCGCAGCACCACGACGACCAGGCCGAGCGCGAACGCCCCGGCAGAGGACAGCGCGACCAGCGCGAGCGTCGTCAGGAAGCCGTCGACGAGCGCGGGGAGGTGGCTCACGAGCCCTGCGCGGAGCCGATCACCGGCGGCGTGGGCGGCGGGCCGCTCACCACGGTGCCGATGGAGTTGCGCCAGACGTCCTGCCACAGCTCGGACTTCTGGATCTCGCGCAGCCAGTCGTCGACGAACTGCTTGAACTGGTCGTCGCCGTGCCTGATCCCGATGCCGTACGGGTCGGTGGTGAACGGCTCGCCGACGATCTCCAGTTCGGCGTCCTGCGCGGCGTCCGCGATCAGCAGCGCCTGGTCCTGCACGTACGCCTCGCCACGGCCCTGCCGCAACGCCGTGAGGCACTCGGGGTCGGAGCCGAACTCCACGACCTCCGCGGTCGGGGCGACGGCCTTGATCGCCGCGATGGCCGGGGTGTTGACGCCCGCGATCACCTTGCGCCCGGCCAGATCGGCGGGTTTCACGATGCCGTGGGTGCCGCTGCGGACGGCGATGCTCTGCCCGGACTCGTAGTACGGCCCGGCGAACGCGACGCGTTCCGCCCGCTGCGGCGTGATCGTGTACGTCTGGAAGATCACGTCGACGGTTCCGTTGGCCAGCAGCGGTTCCCTGGTCTCCGACGTGGACGTGACCAGCTTCGTCTTCGGCTCGCCGATGATGTACTTGGCCAGCAGCTTGCCGAGGTCGGCGTCGAAACCGGTCAGCTCGCCGGTGCCGGGGTTCTGCTGCGACAGCAGGGGCGCGTCGAGCGAGCCGCCGATGAGCAGCTCACCGCGTTCCTTGATCCTGGCCATCGCGGAGCCCTCGGGGATCGTCGCCGCGACCGGGGCCTTCGCCAGCAGCTGGTCGATCGCCGACGCCGGAGCGCCGCCCGGCACCGCCGACTCCCCGCCGGAACACCCCGTGACCAGCAGCAGGACCACAGCCGACAACGTTGTCCAACGCATGGAACCCGAGGCTAACGGTCCTGGTCGAGAGCGGTCAACGGTTTCACCGCTTGGCCAGCACGGCCTCGACGATCACGTTGTCCCGGTAGCTGCTCGCGGTCTGGTCGAACGTGCCGCCGCAGGTCACCAGCCGCAGTTCCGACGCGGGGGTCGGGCCGTAGACCAGGTCCGTCGGAAACGCCGCCTTGTCGACCGAGTACGTCCGGTCCACCAGGAACTTCACCGCGCTGCCGTCCGCGCGGTCGACGAACACCTCGTCGCCCGGCTTCAGGTCGGCCAGCCGGAAGAACACGCCGGGCCCGGTCTTGGAGTCCACGTGGCCCGCGATCACCGCGGGACCCGCGTCGCCGGGCGCGACCCCGGCCGCGAACCACCCGAGCACGTCGGCCCGGTCCGGTGGCACCAGCACGCCGGTCTTGGCGTCCACGGCGGTCTGGGTGACGACGTTGTCGACGGCGATGGCCGGGATG
Source organism: Umezawaea sp. (assembly GCA_039922235.1). Taxonomy (GTDB): domain Bacteria; phylum Actinomycetota; class Actinomycetes; order Mycobacteriales; family Pseudonocardiaceae; genus Umezawaea. The sequence goes on along the minus strand of JBDSAJ010000483.1, from coordinate 9,335 downwards.
CGCACGGACACCGGGCGCGGCGCCGCCTGCTCGTCGTCGCCCGGCTTCGCCACGTAGGCGCCCAGCAGCAGCACGCCGACCGCGAAGGCGATCTTGCCCTTGCTCATGGCGCTGCCCGGTCCCGCCGCGCCCACAGCACGGCGGCGCACAGCAGGACGGCGGCGAACGGCACCACGGGCCACTCGGTCGACCCCTTGCCGTCGGCCATGCCGCCCCAGCCGGTCTCCTGGCCGCCGCCGGGCACGACCTCGGACGACTTCGCGTCGGCCCGGATCGTCGCCGTGACCTTGCCGTCCAGCTCCAGCACGAGCACCGTGTACACGCCGCCGGGCTCGATGGTCGCCGCGAGGCTCACCGGATCGGCCCCTCGGGGAACGACCTCCAGCGTGGTCGTCGCCGGGTCGATCGCCGCGTAGAGGGTCGGCTCGGTGTACACGGCTTGCCTCACGACCGACGTCCCATCGCGGATCAGGTCGGCCGACGTGGCGCGCGGAGCGGCGTTGACCACCCGGATGCGGGCCTTGCCGCCGCCCGGCAGGGTGATGTCGTCGTTCAGCACCTTCAGCGCCAGGCTGTCGGTGCTGCCGAACCCGGCGACGGTGTACGCCTTGCCCTGCGCGGCGGTGAGGGTGGTGCTGACGGTCGCCTTTCCCCCTGGGTCGGAGCCCAGCGGACGCCACTCGACGGTGTAGCTCCCCGGCTCGACCCGCCGGTAGTCCAGCAGGTCGCCGTAGTCGACACCCGTCATGCGCACGGCTGTGCCCGCAGAGGGGATGAGGGTGATGTCCTGGCTGTCGGTCCCCGGCGCCAGGTGGGCCAGCCGGATGTACGTGCCCGTGGCGGCCTGCGCCGGGGGTGCCAGCACCAGCAGGAGGAGCAGGACGAGACCAGCGTGGACGGTGCGCACCGCGTACCTCCCTCCGCAGGCCCGGATCACGATCACGACGGTACCGCGTGCGGACGTCGTGCCGGGAACCGAAAGCGAGAGCCGCCAACCCCGCGCGGGATTGGCGGCTCTCGCGAGTCCGGGGACTCGGTGAGTCAGGGGACTCGGATCAGCCGAGCGGACGAACAGACTGGGCCTGCGGACCCTTCTGGCCCTGTCCGATCTCGAACTCCACGCGCTGGTTCTCCTCCAGGCTGCGGTAGCCGCTGGTCTGGATCTCCGAGTAGTGCACGAACACGTCGGCGCCACCGTTGTCCGGGGAGATGAAGCCGAAGCCCTTCTCCGAGTTGAACCACTTCACGGTGCCTTCTACAGCCATCTTGCTACTTCTCCTCTAACAGGTGCGCTGGGACCGAAGTCGCAGTTGCGGCAACTCCCGCCTGACCCGGAGGAAAGCTTCGCGCCCGCAACGTCGTTCCGCGAGCGTGGTCAAACACGAACACAGAAACTTTTACGACCTCGGACAGTCAACCACGCCGAACAGGCGCTCGTCGAGCCGAGATTTTTCGGACTTCGGCGGCTGCTACCCTCGGCCATCCGCGGTCACTCTGCGACGCGGGTGGAAGCCCGAGACCACCGCCCCGCAGACCGAGCGAGGAGCACGCCGATGCCCGCACCGGCCCTGCTGTCCCGCGTCACGGCGGCCGCCAGGAAGGCCTTGGCGGGCGTGAAGGCGAAGTTCTCGGGCCACCCGGCGGACGAGGGCCTCGCGGGTCGCCCGGTGGACGAGGGCGAGCCGCCGGAGCAGCACGCGGAGTCGGGCTGCCCATCGCACGAGGAACCGGAGAGCCCGCCCACCGTCAGCCAGTCGGGCCACGTGACGAACCAGATGTCGGGCACCGCGAACAAGGTGCTGCAAGCGGGCGACATCAAGGGCGGCGTGAAGTTCTAGGGCCACCGCACTAGCCGACCCGACCGGGCTCCGCACCCGTGGGCGTAATGTCCAATTCACCAGTGCGAACCGGAAGGGATCACCAGCAGTGTCCGTCCTCCTGTCGCAGTCGGCGGGCCCCGGCCTGGTCAGCTCCGGCAGCGAGCGCCTGCTGTTCTTCTTCGTGGGACTCGTCGTCACGTTCATCCTCATCCGGATCAGCGTCCGGATGATCCGGGCCAACGTCCGCTGGTGGCCCGGCAACATCACGCCCGGCGGCACGCACATCCACCACGTCGTGTTCGGCACGGTCTTCATGCTCATCGGCGGCGTGGCGGGCCTGGCGGCGCCGGACAACGTGCACTGGCTGCGGCTCGCGGCGGCGGCCCTGCTCGGCGTCGGCGCGGCACTGGTGCTGGACGAGTTCGCGCTCATCCTGCACCTGAGGGACGTGTACTGGACCAAGAACGGCAGGCTGTCGGTCGACGCGGTGTTCCTCGCGATCGGCATGACGGGGCTGCTGCTGCTCGGGGCGCGCCCGCTGGGCTACGACGACTTCCTCACGCCGGGTCAGACCGGCGGCGACACCGTCCTGCTGCGGCTGCTCGCGATCATGGTCAACATCGGCTTCGCGATCATCTCGCTGCTGAAGGGGAAGATCTGGACGGGGCTGCTCGGCCTGCTGGTGCCGGTGCTGCCGGAGATCGGCGCGCTCCGGCTCGCACGGCCCGGCTCGCCGTGGGCCCGGTGGCGGTACGCGGACGATTCCCGCAAGCTGCGGCGCGCGTACCGAAGGGAAGCACGGGTCCGACAACCACTCATCCGGATGAAGATCCGGATTCAGGAGTTCATCTCCGGCAGGCACGACCTACCGGATTAAGCAAACGATTGCCCCGGCTCTCGCCGGAGCAATCGCCGCCCGATTAGTTGATAACGATGTTGTTCGCCGCGCAGATCGCGACAAGATCATTCACGCACAGTTCCGCGGACTTCACGACGCCCTCCGCGACCAGTCGGCGCACGGTCGGTTTGGTGATGAGGTCGGCACCCAGCAGCACCGACTTGACGTCGCGCTTGGCCACCAGGTCCCGCAGGTTGCCGGTGGCGAGGTCGTCCGCGCTGTCCATGTCGCCCTTGGCGATGGCGATCGCGAGCCGCGCCGCGGCCTCGGCCTCGTCCCTGATGGGCTTGTAGACCGTCATGCACTGCTCACCGCGCAGGATGGCCTGCAGACCTGCCAGGGTGGCGTCCTGCCCAGTCACGGGCACCCTGATGTTCTTCGCCTTGAGCACCTCGATCACGGCGCCCGCGAGGCCGTCGTTCGCGGCGATGACGCCGTCGACCTTGCCGTTGTTGGCGTCGAGGATCTCCTCGAACTTCTGCTTGCCGATGACCGGGTCCCACTTGTCGATGGCCTCGCTCTTGACCAGCCTCAGCCCACCGGAGTCGTACTTCGGGCCCATCTTGCGGCGCTGGCCGTCGGCGAACAGCGTGGCGTTGTTGTCCGACGGGGCGCCCTGGATCTCGATGATCTGACCGCCGGGCTTCTCGCCGAGGCAGGACAGCAGGCCCTCAGCCTGCAGTTCCCCCACCGCGACGCCGTCGAACGACACGTAGAACTCGGCGGTGCCGCCGAGGGTGACCCGGTCGTAGTTGATGACCGGGATCTTCGCCGCCTGCGCCTTGCGCTCGACGGCAGCGCCGCCCTCGGGGCTCAGCGGTGTGGTCACCAGCACCTTCACACCACGCTTGATCATGTCGTCCGCGATGCTCGCGAACTTCGCCTCGTTGCCGTCGGCGTTCTCGATGAGGGGCTCGATGCCCGCGAAACCCAGCGCCTGGGCGAGCAGGGGGCGGTCCTGGTCCTCCCACCTCGTCGACGAGGTCCGGTCCGGCAGGATCACGCCGACCGTGGGCTTCACCCGTGACTGCCCGGTCGACTTGGCGCCGTCGGTCGGTGTTCCGCAGGCCGCGACGACCAGGACCAGAAGACCGCAGGAGGCCGCACGTGCAAGTCTTCGCATTCGCCAGTCCTTTGTCACCGAAGCCGTCGTTGACCCCAATATGAGAATGCGAAAGTTCATACCGTCAAGGGCGGGTTCGTCAAGTCCGACGTGCGGACGAGTTAAAGATCAGCGCATCCCGAGCAGGGGTCTGAACCTTTTCCCGGTCCGATACGTAGCACTTTCCAGGAAAGTGATCTCACCGAGCGCACGTGCACGACTACAGTTCGCTTCTTCGGCTTTCCCCCGGAGCGCCCTACCAACGGTCCTAACGCGAACCACCCGTCTGTGTCAGGGTGTCGCCCTTGACAGGGCTCGGGGGCCATGTCTTGGGCAAACCGTGGTTCGGGTGTGAGGAGACAGCACAGGTGAGAACTAGGAAGATCGTTCCCTCGGCTCTGGTGGTGGCCACCACCGTGGCGCTGCTCGCGGCGGGAACCCAGGCGGCGGACGGGGCGCCCGCCGTGGTGGCGCAGCAGGGCACCACGGACTACACCGTGATCCTGGAGGAGGGCCGCAGCCGCGACGCGGCGATCGGGGCCATCCGCGCCGCGGGCGGTGAGGTGACCCGCACGAACGACGCCGTCGGCGTGCTGACGGTGAAGGCACCGGCAGCCGGGTTCATCGAGCGGGTGTCGGCATCGGACGCCGTGCTCGGAGCGGCCCACGTGAAGCCCGTCGGCCACTCGCCGGCGCAGCCGAAGGTCACCCAGGAGCAGGTGAAGCGCGCGGAGGTCGAGTCGGAGAACAAGACCACCAAGCCCAACGCCTCACCGCAGAAGGCCAAGGCGAACACCGCGGGCATGGACCCGCTGGACGGCGACCTGTGGGGCCTGAAGATGGTCCGGTCGGACATCGCCCGCGCCAAGCAGGCCGGTGACAAGCGCGTGTACGTCGGCATCCTGGACACCGGGGTCGACGGCACCCACCCGGACATCGCGCCGAACTTCAACAACGAGCTGTCGCGCAACTTCACGATGGACATCCCGTTCGACTCCGACGGTGGCGAGTTCGACGGGCCGTGCGAGTTCCGCGGCTGCGTCGACCCGGCCAACCACGACGACGGCGGCCACGGCACGCACGTCGCGGGCACCATCGGCGCGGCGGCCAACGGCTTCGGCATCTCCGGTGTCGCGCCCAACGTGTCGCTGGTCAACATCCGCGGCGGCCAGGACGCGGGCTCGTTCTTCCTCCAGCCCGTCGTCGACGCCCTCACCTACGGCGCCGACATCGGCCTCGACGTGATCAACATGTCGTTCTACGTCGACCCCTGGTACATGAACTGCAAGGCGAACCCTGCCGACAGCGCCGAGGAGCAGATCGAGCAGAAGACGATCATCGCCGCCGTGCAGCGCGCGCTGAACTACGCGCACCGCAAGGGCGTCACGCTGATCGGCGCGGGCGGCAACAACCACGAGGACCTCGGCAAGCCCCGCACCGACGTGGTGAGCCCGAACTACCCGCCCGGCCACGCCCGTGACCGCGCGATCGACAACGCCTCCTGCCTGAACCTGCCGACCGAGGGCGACCACGTCATCTCCGTGTCCTCGCTCGGCCCGTCGACCGCCAAGGCCGACTACTCCAACTACGGCCTCGAGCAGGCCTCCGTCGCCGCCCCCGGCGGCTGGTTCCGCGACGGCTTCGGCACCGACTGGTACCGGACCAACGAGAACCTGATCCTCTCGACCTACCCGCGCAACGTGGCGCTGGCCGACGGCGCGATCGACGCCAACGGCGAGATCACGGCGCAGGGCTTGGCCGCGGGCGTCAAGAAGGCCTGCCAGGGCACCAGCTGCGGCTACTACCAGTTCCTGCAGGGCACCTCGATGGCCGCTCCGCACGCCGCGGGCGTGGCGGCGCTCATCGTGAGCCAGTACGGCAAGCGGGACGCCAAGCACCCCGGCACGCTGACCCTGGCGCCGGACAAGGTGGAGAAGGTCCTCACCAAGACCGCGACCCCCCGTGCCTGCCCGGTGCCGCGGACCGTGTCCTACGTCAACGTCGGGCGCACGCCCGAGTTCGACGCCACCTGCGAGGGTGACGCCAAGTTCAACGGCTTCTACGGCTACGGCATCGTGGACGCCTACGGCGCGGTCACCCGCGGCGGCAACTTCATCTGATCCTCCGTGTTGACGCGAAAGGCCCCCGGTTCGCCGGGGGCCTTTCGCCTGCGGTCATCCCCCACCAGGGGACAGTCCACTCAGGACAGTGCGGTGCCCAGTGCCTGCCAGTCGAGCACCGGTGCCGCGTGGTCGCGGATCGCGGCCAGCAGGCCGAGCCTGGCGGCCTTGACGGCCGGATCCTCGGCCATGACCAGCACCTCGTCGAAGAAGGTGTTGATCGGGGCGGTGAGGACCGCGGTGGCCGCGGCGAACGCCGCCAGACCGGCCGGGCGGGAGCCGAGACCGGCGAACGCCTGGTGCAGCGCCACTTCCGCGGGCTCGGTCAGCACCGAGGCGTCGTACCCCGCACTGGTGTCGGCGGGCACGATCCGGCGCACGCGCTGGAGCGCCGCCACCAGTTCGCCGAACGACGGGTCGGCCGCCAGTTCGGTGAGCTGCGCCAGCGTCTCGTCGGCCACCACCGGGGCGTCGGCGAGCGGCAGCACCGCGTTGACGTAGCGGTGGTCGTGACCCGCGTCCAGCACGGCCTGCTCGTAGCGGCGGACGGCGAACTCGCGGGCCGCCGCCACGGTCTCCTCCGGCACGTCCAGGCCGAGCTGGGCACGAGCCGCGGACAGCGCCACGGGCAGCGTGATGGCCCGCAACTCCGGGAACGCCCGCAGGATGCTCACGGCTCCCAGCGCGGCCCGGCGCAGGCCGAACGGGTCGGAACTGCCGGTCGGGTTGGCCCCGATGCCGAACAGGCCCGCCAGCAGGTCGAACCGGTCCGCCAGTGCGAGCAGCGCACCGGGGGTCGAGGCGGGCAGCGGGTCACCGGCGGACCGGGGCTGCTCCATCTCGAACAGCGCCTGGGCGACCTCGTCGGTCTCCCCCGCACGCCGGGCGTACTCGCGGGCCATGGTGCCCGCCAGGCTGGACAGCTCGATGACCATCTGCGAGCCGAGGTCGAACTTCGCCAGGTCGCCCGCGCGCTTGAGCGTCGCCTCGCCGTCGCCCAGGTCGACCTGACCGGCGAGGGTGGCCGCCAGGGAGGCGATCCGCTCCGCGCGGTCGGCCATGGAGCCGAGCTTGTCGGCGAACGTGAGCTTCGCCAGACCCGCCTTCATGTCCTCCAGCGGCGTCTTGAGGTCGGCGCGCCAGAAGAACGCGGCGTCCTCGTAGCGGGCGCGCAGCACGGCCTCGTTGCCGGACCGCACGCGGTCGGCGTCGATGGAACCGTTGGCCACGGCCACGAAGTGCGGCAGGAGCTTGCCGTCGGCAGCGCGCACCGGCAGGTACCGCTGGTGCTTGCGCATGACGGTGGTCAGGATCTCGGCTGGCAGGTCGAGGTAGCGCTCCTCGAACCCGCCGAGGATCGGCGTCGGCCACTCGACCAGGTTCGTCACCTCGGCCAGCACACCGGCTTCGGCGGTGAAGTCGACCGTGCCGCCGACGGACGCCGCCAGCTCGGTCGCGGCGGCCACGATCTTCGCCTGCCGCGCCGACGCGTCGACGTCGATGCCGTGCCCGGCAAGGAAGTCCAGGTAACCGTCCGCTGTGGACACTGCCACAACGGGCTCCGCCGCGGTGCGGTGCACGCGGGTCGTGGTGCCCGCCTGGACCGTCGACACGGCGATCGGCACCGGGGTCTCGCCGAGCAGCGCGAGCAGCCAGCGGATGGGACGGGTGAACGACAGCTTCGGGTCGTTCCACTTCATGTTCTTCTCGGACCGCAGTTCGCCGACGACCTCGGCCAGCAGCCCGCTGAGCACCTCGACCGCGCCGCGGCCGGTCTCGGTCTTGACCAGCGCCACGTGCTCGACGCCGTTCTCGGTCACCCGGCCCAGTTCGGCCAGCTCGACCTTCTGGCCGCGGGCGAAGCCCTGCACGGCCTTGGTGGGCTCACCGTTCGCGTCGAACGCGGCGGCGACCTTCGGGCCGCGCACGGTGCGCTCGGCGTCCGGCTCGCGCGGGGACACGTCGGCCACCAGCACGACCACGCGGCGCGGGGTGCCGTGCACCTCGACGGCGCCGTGGGTGAGCCTGGTGGCGGCCAACTTGTCCGTGACGGCGGCGCGGACCGCGGCGACCGTGCGGGTCACCTCGGCGGGCGGCAGTTCCTCGGTGCCGATCTCGAACAGCAGCGTCGCGGGCTCGGTGACGGTCGCGAACTCCGTCGGCGCCACCGCGAGCGCGGGCGTCTCGGCGATGCCCAGCGGGTGCCCCAGTTCGGCGCGGCGCTCGGCCCACAGCGCCGAGACCTCGCGGGCCAGGCCGCGCATCCGGGCGAACGCGCGGGCGCGCTCGGTGGTGCTGATCGCGCCGCGCGAGTCCAGCACGTTGAACGTGTGCGAGCACTTGAGCACGTACGTGTGCGCGGGCACGGGGAGGCGCAGATCGAGCAGTCTCTTGGCCTCGGTGGCGTACTCCTCGAAGAGGCGCTTGTTGGCCTCGACGTCGGCGTCGTCCAGGTAGTACCGGCTCATCTCGAACTCGGCCTGGCCGAACGCCTCGCCGTAGGAGATGCCCGGCGCGTAGGCGATCTTCTTGAAGTGGTCGACGCCCTGCAGCGCCATCATGATCCGCTCGATGCCGTACGTGACCTCGACGGACACCGGCTCCAGCGTCTGGCCGCCCGCCTGCTGGAAGTAGGTGAACTGGGTGATCTCCAACCCGTCCAGCCACACCTCCCAGCCCAGCCCCCACGCGCCGAGCGCGGGCGAGGCCCAGTTGTCCTCGACGAAGCGGACGTCGTGCGCCCGGATGTCGATGCCGAGCGCCTCCAGGCTGCCCAGGTACAGCTCCTGGGGGTTGCCGGGGTCGGGCTTGAGGATGACCTGGAACTGGGTGTGCGTCTGCAGGCGGTTCGGGTTCTCGCCGTAGCGCGCGTCGTCCGGGCGGACGCTGGGCTCGACGTAGGCCACCCGCCACGGCTCGGGACCGAGCACCCGCAGCACCGTCGCCGGGTTGAGCGTGCCCGCACCGACCTCGGTGTTGAAGGGCTGCACGACGATGCAGCCGCGGTCGGTCCAGTACTTGGTCAGCGCCAGGAGCGCGTCCTGCATGGTCAGCACGGTGACAACCTCGGATGGGGGGTGTGGGGCAGGTCGCAGTCTACGAAAGGCCGCGGGAGGGGGATGGCGCTGGTCAGCTACCCGACCGACCCGCCGTCTGCACCGCGATCACCACGGCCGAAACATGCCTGTGTCACCCTTTGCGCAACCTCGCGGCCCGCAAGGGCGTCCTACTGTGGCGTACCCATGCGACCGACGGACCAGCGCTCACGAGTAGGAGATGGGTGTGGACAAGCGGCCGCCACGGCCAGGCGACGCGGGCGATGCCCGCGGCCGACCGGTGCCTCCTCGTCGTCCCGCCGCAGGTCAGCCGCGCCGCCCGCAAGGCAGGCCGGGGCC
>JBDSAJ010000482.1:0-3868 GCA_039922235.1 Umezawaea sp. | reverse complement strand
CACACTCAGCAACACACCCAGCAAACACCTCCGACGAACCCAACAACTCCCGACCCATCCCCACCCACTGCGAACCCTGACCAGGAAAAACAAACACCGTCTTCCCCACCACACCAGCCACACCAGACACCACACCGGCATCTGATCGGCCCTGCACCACAGACTCCAGTCCGCGCAACAATTCTTCCTGCCCCGCCCCGAAAACCACCGCCCGGTGCTCGAACACCGAACGCGACCGCACCAACGACAACCCCACATCGGCCGGCCGAAGGCCGTCCACACCGGTGGACAGGCGCTCTGCCTGATCCCGCAACGCACCGGATGACTTGCCCGACAACACCCACGGCACGGCACCGCCGAACGGTGTGCTCAATGGGGAATCCGGGCCGTCCAGCGGCGGAGCTTGTTCCAGGATCACGTGCGCGTTCGTTCCACTGATCCCGAACGCGGACACACCCGCTCGGCGGACCCGGTCCGCTCCCGGCCACTCCACCGCCGACGTCAGCAGGTCAACCGAGCCGGCCTTCCAGTCCACGTGCGTCGAAGGAGCATCGACGTGCAGGGTCTGCGGCAGCACACCGTTGCGCAAAGCCATCACCATCTTGATCACACCCGCGACACCAGCAGCAGCCTGGGTGTGACCGATGTTCGACTTGATCGAACCCAACAGCAACGGACGATCCCGGTCCTGCCCATAGGTCGCCAACAACGCCTGCGCCTCGATCGGATCACCAAGAGTGGTACCCGTGCCATGTGCCTCTACCGCGTCCACATCGGACGGAGACAACCCCGCACTCGCCAACGCCTGACGAATCACCCGCTGCTGCGAAGGACCATTCGGCGCCGTCAAACCATTCGACGCGCCATCCTGGTTCACCGCCGAACCCCGCATCACCGCCAACACCCGGTGCCCGTTGCGCTGGGCATCCGACAGGCGCTCCAACACCACCATGCCAACGCCCTCGGACCAGCCGACGCCGTCAGCGCAGTCGGCGAACGCCTTGCTCCGACCGTCGGTCGACAAAGCGCCTTGGCGGGACAGCGCGACGAACGTCAGCGGTGCGGACATGACCGTGACACCGCCTGCCAACGCGAGATCGCACTCACCCCGGAGCAGGGACTGCGCCGCCAGGTGCAGTGCCACCAGTGAGGACGAACACGCCGTGTCCACCGTCATCGCCGGGCCTTCCAGCCCGAAGGTGTAGGACAGCCTGCCGGAGATGACGCTGGCCGAGATGCCTGTGACGACGTGGCCTTCGACGTCCTCGTCGGCGTTGGCGAGCAGCGTGCCGTAGTCCTGCCCGTTGGTGCCGACGAACACGCCGGTCTGGCTGCCGCGCAGGGAGTTCGGATCGATACCCGCGCGTTCGACGGCCTCCCAGGTCGTCTCCAGCAGCAGGCGCTGCTGGGGATCCATGGCGAGCGCTTCCCGCGGGGAGATGCCGAAGAACACCGGGTCGAACTGAGCGGGGTCGGTCAGAAACCCACCGTGCCGGGTCACGCTCCGGCTGTGCCCGTCGGCGCCCGTGCCGAACAGCACGTCCATGTCCCAGTCCCGGTCGGTGGGGAAGCCGGTGATCGCGTCCCTGCCGTCGACCAGCAGCTGCCAGAGCTGTTCGGGGGTGCGGACGTCACCGGGGAACTGGCAGGCCATCGCCACGATCGCGACCGGTTCGTCGACCTGGCGCGCGCTCTGCGACGCGATGACCTCGGCGGGCTTGCCCACCAGTTCGCCGAGCAGGTGCGCGGCCAGCGCACGTGGAGTCGGGTAGTCGAAGACGAGGCTCGCGGGCAACGCGTGCCCGGTCGCCGCGGTGAGCTGGTTGCGGAGTTCAACCGCCGTGAGCGAGTCGAAACCGAGGTCCCGGAAGGCCTTGTCGACCCCCACCGCGGTGCCGTTGGAGTACCCCAGCACGACGGCGACCTGGGCGCGGACGAGTTCGACCAGCGCGTCGACCTGGTCGCCGCGGGTCAAGCCGAGCAGGTGCCGGTGGAAGTCCGACGCCGCCGATTCGCTCTGGTGGCGGGCCGTGTGGACGGCCTCCAACACCAGTCGGGCTTCGGGCAGGTCGGCCAGCAGGGCGTTGGGGCGCGCCACCAGCAGCGAGGTCAGCAACTCGGGCTGTCGCAGGTCGGCGACCACCACGGTCGCGGCGTCCTCGACCACGACCTGGCGCAGGACCTCGACCGCCAGGTCCGGGTCCATCCCCAGCTCGTCGACGCCGGGGACCGCGGCCATACCGCCTCCCGCCCAGGCGCCCCAGCTGATCGACGTGGCGGCGAGTCCCACCGTCCGCCGTCGTTGCGCCACCGCGTCCAGCACCGCGTTCGCCGCGGCGTAGTTCGCCTGGCCGGGGTTGCCGACCGCGCCGGACAACGAGGAGAACAGCGCGAAGACCGACAGGTCCAGGTGACGGGTCAGCTCGTCGAGCACGACCGCCGAGGCGACCTTGGAGCGGAACACGGCCTCGAACCGCTCCGGGGTCAGCCCCTCCAGGACACCGTCGTCCAGCACGCCTGCGGTGTGCACCACGCCGGTCAGCGGCTGCTCGGCCGGGATGGCCGCCAGCACTGCGGCGACAGCGTCCCGATCGGCCACGTCGCACGCCGCGATGGTGACCTCGACGCCCAGTCCGACCAACTCGTCCCGCAGGTCCACCGCGCCAGGAGCGGCCGGACCGCGCCTGCTGAGCAGCACCAACCGCTCAACGCCGCGACCGGCGAGGTCACGGGCTACTCGCGCGCCGAGCGCGCCGGTCCCACCGGTGATCAACACCGTTCCGGTCGGCACCCACTCGGCCGACGACGTCTGAGGGCTCGGCACCAACCTGCGGCCGAACACCCCCGTGGCCCGCACCGCGACCTGGTCCTCGTCGCCCAGTCCCGAGAGCACGTCCACGAACCGGCTCACCACGCGGTCGTCGAGCACTGCGGGCAGGTCCACGAGACCACCCCACCGCTGCGGGAGTTCAAGGGCCGCGACCCGACCGAGTCCCCACACGCCCGCCTGCCACGGGCTGGTGACCACGTCGTCACCGCCGACCGCCACCGCACCACGCGTCACCGCCCACAGCGGGGCCGTGATCCCGGCGTCACCCAGGGCTTGGACCAGCACCGCGGTAGCAGCCGCCCCAGCGAGGTCGGTCGATTCGTCGAGCGCCAGCAGGGACACGACCCCCGTCGGCTCGACGTCGTTCGCCGTTGCTTCGGCCAGCAGTCGAGCCAGTTCGGGTCGATCCGCGACGTCGACGCTCAACGTCGACGCGCCGAGCGCGGCGACCACGGCCTGGACCCACGTGTCGTCCGAGCACCCTGCGGGCGCCACGACGAGCCATGGCTGCGCCGGTGCGGCGGAACGCTCCCAGCTCAACCGCGACCAGGACTCCCGGTAGCGCCAGGAGTCCTTTGTGGATCGAGTGCAACTCCGGTCCCTCCAGGACGACAGGGCAGGCAGCACCGCGTCCAGCGACGAGCGCTCGTCGATGCCCAACTCGATGGCGAGGGCGTCGAGGTCCCCACCTTCGACCAGCTTCCAGAAGACCGAGTCGACCGCGTCGGCACGCGTCAGCGCCGCCGGGGGCACGACCTCGGCCCAGTACCGCTCGTGTTGGAACGCGTACGTCGGGAGTTCCACCCGCCGCGCACCGGTCCCGTCGAACAACACCCGCCAGTCAACAGGCACACCGATCACGTGCAACCGAGCCAACGCGGTGACAGCGGCCAGTTCCTCGGACCGGTCCTTGCGCAGGACCGGCACCAACACCGCCCCAGCAGGAACCGACTCAGCGGCCATTCCGGACAGGACACCGTCCGGGCCCAACTCCAGGAACGCCGTCACACCACGCTCGACCAGAGTCCGCACACCGTC
>JBDSAJ010000481.1:0-7672 GCA_039922235.1 Umezawaea sp. | reverse complement strand
CCGTGCTGACCACCCAGATCAACTCCTGACCGGGCACGCCCACGACCGGGTGGTTGGCCCGGTCGTGGGCGCGGTCCGTGTTCGGATCGGCCCATGCCTCAACGACTTCTCGCACTCCTCGCCGGGTTCGCCCTCGCCGCCGTTCCCGCTACTGCGGTCGCGGCGCCGAGCCAGCTGCACGACTGCGGCACCAAGGTCGAGCGCAACGTCGGCAACGGCTGGTGCCACGGCACCGGCACCTTCCGCATCGTGGTCAGCTGCGCCGACGGGACAACGGTCAAGAGCCCGTACATCAGGATCTACGGGGGCTACGGCACCCTCGGCGTCTCCTGCCGGAAGCTAGCGACCGGCGTCGAGATCGTCGAAGCCGACTAGGAACGCCCGCCACTGGACCGGCGGAAAATCAAGCGCCGGTCCGGTGACGTTCTTGGAGTCCCGCACAGCCACCCGCGACTCCGGCCACGCCACCTCCACACAGCCGCCATTGCCGCTGCCGCTGAAGCTGCTCTTACGCCACGTCTCCTGCTGGGCCATCGGCACCTCGCGGGTCGTAGTACTCGCCCGCCAAGGCAGCGAGCATCGACCGCGATTCTTCCCTATTGAGCGCGACCTCATCGAGACGATCAGCCATCAGGCGGTAGGTAGCCACCGGCCCAGGATTGTCCAAGAACAGACTGGCGATCTCCTGTTCGACGTAGACCACCGATCTGTACCGCGCGTAGTCCATGATCTCGAACTGACTGCGCAGCCAGGAAGCGCTCAACCCGCCAAAGGGAACCACCCGGATCTCGATCTTGCGCCAACCGGAGATGAGCACCAGGTGCATCATCTGGTCCTCCATCACCTGCCCGCCACCGACGCCGTTTCGCAGCGCAGCCTCATGGATGTAGAAGACGCAGTTCGGGGCATTGGCAGTGTGCAAGATCGATTGGCGAGCCAGTCGGGCCTGGACACAGGGATCTATCCCGACTTCGGGTACCTGGACTCCCGCGCTGATGATGGCGCGTGCATATCCGGGTGTCTGGAGAATGCCGGGAAGAATCATCGATTCGTAGTGATAGATGGCGCACGCCTGAGACTCGTGCCGGATCAAGGTGCGCAACTCGTCCGGCAGGCCTGGGTCGTGGTGGTGGATGAGGTAGTCGTTGTCCAGCTGTCTGTGCAGGGCCAGGATGCGGGCCGTGGTGTACGGGTCGGCGCCGCACATCCCCAGGTAGTAGGCCACGTCAGTCTCGCTCGTCCCTCGCGACCCGTGCTCCAGGTGCGAGATCCGTGAGGGCGACCAGTCGAGCACTTCGCCTAGTTCCTTGCCGCGGAATTGGGCATGGGCGCGCACCTGCGCCAATTCCTCGCCGAAGGTGCGGCTGTGCACACTGGTACGGGCGATGTCCGAGTCGCGGTCGTCCCTCATGAATAGAAATGTACCGCCGGTCGAGTGCGAAGTCACGATTGTTCACCGGAAAGAATGTCGGCCCGATTATTTGACCGTTGGGATTTATACTCACCCACATGGATGACCTCGCACCGATGCCAGAGGACTGGCAGACCGCACTGGCGGTCGTCGCCCACCCCGACGACCTCGAATACGGCGCTTCGGGCGCCATCGCCCGCTGGACCGCGCAGGGCAAGACCATCGCGTACGTCCTGGCCTGCCGAGGCGAGGCGGGGATCGACTCGATGCCACCCGAGGAGGCCGGGCCGGTGCGGGAGCGCGAGCAGATCGCCAGCGCGGCCGTCGTGGGGGTGGAGGTCGTCGAGTTCCTGGACCACCCGGACGGCATGATCACCTACGGGCTGCCGCTGCGGCGGGACATCGCTGCGGCAATCCGCAGGCACAAGCCGGACCTCGTGATCACCGGTAACCACCACGACACGTTCCCCGGCGGGTTCCTCAACATGGCCGATCACAAGGTCGTCGGATCGGCCGTCCTCGACGCCGTGCGGGACGCGGCCAACCGGTGGGTGTTCCGCGATCTCGACCTCGAACCGTGGAGCGGTGTGCGGCACGTCGCGGTGTCCGGGTCGCCGCAGGCCACCCATGCGGTGGACATCACAGACACGTTGGACACGTCCATCGCCTCACTGAACGAGCACGCCGCCTACCTGGCCGCATTGAGCGGGGACATGGCCGACGCCGAGGGTTTCCTGCGCCGGATCGCCGCCATGACGGGGCAGCGGTTCGGTGGGCGGCCCGCCGCGAGCTTCGAACTGATCGCGATGTGAACACCCGAGTTGGCCGAGACCCCTCGCTTGTGGATGCTGTGACCCATGCAAGGTGAACAGCACTACCTCGTGGGCCTGGCCCTGGCCGGGCGCCGCGTCGTCGTGGTCGGCGGCGGAACGGTCGCGCAGCGGCGGTTGCCGCGCCTGGTGGCGGCGGGGGCCGCCGTGGACCTCGTCTCGCCGGAGGTGACCCCCGCCGTCGAGGGCATGGTCGACAGCGGTGAGGTGACGTGGCACGCGCGCGGCTACGCCGACGGCGACCTCGACGGTGCCTGGTACGTCCTGGCGTGCACGTCCGACACCGAGGTGAACGCCCAGGTCGCGGCCGACGCCGAAGAACGGCGGATCTTCTGCGTGCGGGCGGACATCGCCACCCTCGGCACGGCCGTCACGCCCGCCGTCGGCGGCCACGACGGGCTGCTGGTCGGCGTGCTGGCCGGCGGCGAGCACCGCCGGTCGGCGCGGGTCCGGGACAACCTCGTCACCGCGTTGCGCGACGCCACGGTGGTCGACCACCACGAGCAGCCCGCAGGAGTGGCGCTGGTCGGCGGCGGTCCCGGTGACCCGGACCTGATCACCGTGCGCGGCCGTCGGCTGCTCGCGCGGGCCGACGTCGTGGTGGCCGACCGCCTGGCCCCCCGCGAACTGCTGGACGAGCTGGCGCCGCACGTGGACGTCGTGGACGCCTCCAAGATCCCGTACGGGCGGGCGGCGTCGCAGGACTTCATCAACACCACGCTGATCGAGAACGCCAAGGCCGGGAAGTTCGTCGTGCGCCTCAAGGGCGGCGACCCGTACGTGTTCGGTCGCGGCTTCGAGGAGCTGCTGGCGTGCGCGGAGGCGGGCGTGCCGGTCACCGTCGTGCCGGGCATCTCCAGCGCTTTCGGCGTGCCCGCGATGGTGGACATCCCGGTGACCCACCGGGGCGTGGCGCACGAGGTCGTCGTGGTGTCCGGTCACGTCGCGCCGGACGACGAGCGGTCCCTTGTGGACTGGGACGCGCTGGCCCGGTTGCGCGGAACCCTGGTGATCCTGATGGGTGTGGAGCGCTCGCGAGCGTTTGCGGAGGCCCTGATGGCGGGCGGACGGCCCGCCGACACTCCCGCGTCGGTCATCCAGGAAGGTACGACGCGGACGCAGCGGGTCGTGCGGTCCACGTTGGACAAGGTCGCGGACGACATCGTGGCGGAGAACATCCGGCCACCGGCGATCATGGTGATCGGCCCGGTCGCGGGACTCTCCAGGAACCTCTAGGGGACACCGAAAGGCCCCCTCCGGCGAACCGGAGGGGGCCTTTCGGCTACTTCAGATCAGTACGAGCGGGCCGGACGGGGACGGCCGGTGCCACTGGAAGCGGTGGCGCTGGCGCCACCCCGGTAGCCGCCTTCGCTGCGACCGCCGCTGGCACTGCGCTCACTGCGACCACGACCGCCGCCGCGGAACTCCGAGGTGCGACCGCCACCGGAGCCGAACGGGCCTCCACGACGCGGGCCGCCGCGGCGGTTGCCGCGCTCGGGGACCACGGGCTCGATGACCGGCTCACCGCTGGGCACGCGAGCGCCCGTGATGCGGATCAGGTCCTCGTTGCCGGGGTGCACCTTGGTGCTCTCCGGGCGGATGCCCGCGCGGGCGGTGAGGCCCTGCACGGCGCGCCGCTGGTCGTGCGTGACCATCGTGACGACCACACCGGACTGGCCCGCGCGCGCCGTGCGACCGGCGCGGTGCAGGTAGTCCTTCGAGTCGGCGGGCGGGTCGACGTGGACCACGAGGCTCACGTCGTCGACGTGGATGCCGCGAGCGGCTACGTCGGTCGCGATCAGCACCGGCGTGGTGCCGTCGCGGAACTCGCTCAGGACCCTGGTGCGGGCGCTCTGCGCCTTGCCGCCGTGCAACGCACCCGCGTGCACGCCGACCGAGCGGAGCTTCTTCGCGAGACGGTCCACGTGGTGCTTGGTGCGCACGAACATGATCGTGCGCCCCTCGCGGGCCGCCACCTCGGTGATGACGTTCTGCTTGTCATCGGCCGACACGAACAGCAGGTGGTGCTCCATGGTGGTGACGCTGCCCGTGGGCGGCGCGACCGAGTGGGTCACCGGGTTGTGCAGGTACTGGCGGACCAGCTTGTCCACGTCGCCGTCGAGCGTCGCGGAGAACAGCATGCGCTGGCCGTCCTGCGGGGTCAGGTCGAGGATGGCGCGGACCTGGGGCATGAAGCCCATGTCGGCCATCTGGTCGGCCTCGTCCAACGCGGTGAAGCGCACGTCGGACAAGTCGCAGGTGCCCTGGCGGACGTGGTCCGACAGGCGGCCTGGCGTCGCGATCAGGAGGTCGACACCACGGCGCAGCGCGTCGATCTGACGCGGGAACGACGTGCCGCCGACGACCACGCGGGCCGAGAGGCCGAGCGAGCGGGCGTACGGGGAGAGGGCTTCCTCGACCTGCATCGCGAGCTCACGGGTGGGCACCAGGATCAGTGCGCGCGGCATGAGCGGCTTGGCCCGCTGGCCCGCGAGGCGGGACAGCAGTGCCAGACCGAACGCCAGCGTCTTGCCGGAGCCCGTCTGGCCGCGACCGAGCACGTCCCGGCCCGCGAGGGCGTCGGGCAGCGTGGCGGCCTGGATCGGGAAGGGTGACTCGATGCCCGCGGCGGTCAGCGCGCGGAGCAGCTCATCGGAGAGACCGAGCTCGGCGAACGTGGGCAGCGGGCCTTCCGGCACGGTGCTGACGACGTGCTCGGCAACAGTGGAAGGACCGGCCTCAGCGAACTGGGAGCGGCCATTGCCCTGGCCAGAGCGACGCGGCCGCGGCTTGCTGCTGCGGAACGACGGACGCTCGGAACGGCCCTGGGACGTGGGTGGCAAAACAAACCTCCGGGACATGGCACGTCTCGGGGATGCTCCGCAGTTGTGCAGCGGGTCGCGGCGCCGATCGCAAGGACGAGCCCGACGCGTTGTGTCGCGCCGATGGTTGTTAGGAGCACCGATGGCCGACCCGAGGTGGCCTCGCGAGCACGGAAGTAGTGCAGGCAGTTGGGCGGTGCAAGGACCACTCTAGCTGATCATCGGAAGTGCGCGTCGCGGGTAGGGGTGGTCTGGGTCGTGTTCTTGCGCACAGGGGGGTGGAATTCTGCGTGGTGTGCTGCTCATTTTCGACGTTTGCGCTGGTGAGCGGCAGTCCGCCAGGTTTGGTCGAGTTGCGTTGAGGGGCTCCGTACCGATTTGGTCCGGAGCCCCTCGACCTCAGTTCAGGCCTGCCGCGTCCACCAGGGACACCATCAGCTCGTGCGGGTCGGCCAGTTCCGGTGCCAGCCCGCGGGCGGTGAACCAGCCGCAGACGTTGCGCACGTCCCGTTCCAGGATGGACTCCGCGAGCGGGTTCGCCACGAGGTCGACCACCTGCGGCAGGTCGATGAGGACCAGCCTGCCCTCGTGGACCATCAGGTTGTACGCCGAGAGGTCGCCGTGCGCCACGCCCTCGACGGCCAGCAGGGTCAGCGTGTCGACCAGCTGGGTCCACAGGTCGACCAGCTCATCCGGCTCCGGCCTGGTCTGCGCCAGCCGGGGAGCGGCCTCGCCGTCCTCGTCGCCGAGGAACTCCAGCAGCAGCTCGGTTCCGCTGCGCTGCACCGGGTACGGCACCGGGGCGCCCGCCAGCCACAGCCTGCCCAGCGCGGCGAACTCGGCGACCGCCCACTGCTCGGCGATCAGGTTGCGGCCGAAAGCACTGCGGTTGCCCATGGCCCGCATCTCGCGCGACCGCCGCATCCGGCGGCCTTCGAGGTAGCCCGCGTCCCGGTGGAACATGCGGTGGTCGCTGCCCCGGTAGCGCTTCGCGGCCATCAGGCAGCTGCCCTGCGTGCCCTGGCGTTCCACCAGGAACACGTCGGCTTCCTTGCCGGTCTTGAGGATGCCCAGTTCCCGGTCGGCCGCGCCGAGTTCGGTGATCACCCAGTCGGGGCGGGGCGTCGGGCCCTTGTCGGCGTCGTCCCAGGTGGACCACCGGTCGGCGCCTTCGGGTTTGTCGGCCTCGCTCAGCGCGTCCTCGCGCAGGCGGGCCAGGTTCGCGCGTTCCTCTTCCGTCAACCGCCCTACGCGGTCGCGGTCGTCGGTCCGCTTCGCCTTCTTGTTCCGACGCAGTCTGGTGTCGACGTCGTCGTAGGCGGATTCGTACTGCTCGGTGTCGTGCTCGTGCTCGCGCACTGGTGGGGTTCTCCTCTAGGAGCGGGTTGCTTGCACCCCACCTGGGCGCGCGTGAGTTCGCGGCTAGCCGAGGGGGGCGGGTGGACGGGCTGGTGCCACGTCTCGGACAGTCGTCTTCACCCGAGCACCTCCTCTTGTCCACCGGCGGACCTGCTCCACCGGGTAGTGCGCACGTAGTGTTCCAAGGGTCGATCCGGGCGTGCAACCGAATTAAATTTCGCCGGCTAGGTGAACAGGTCGGCGGTGCGGTCGCTGGTCTTCTCCACCCGCAGCCCGGCCGCCTTGGCCACCCGGATGAGGCCGTTGAGGTCCTTGGGCTCCGCGCGCGAGGTCGACAGGGCGCGCGCCAGCAGTCCTTTGTGGGCCTTGTTGAAGTGGCTGACGGCCTTGCGCACCCCCGTGCCGTCCTCGCTGACCACCCGGATCACGACGGCGTGCGGGATCTTGGCGAGCGTCGCGTAGGGGCCGGAGCGGAGGTCGACGACGAAGTCGTCGATCGCGGCCAGCGCCGGTTCCAGCGCCGGGCGCCACAGGGTGCCGAGCGGGCCGATCGACGGGAGGGCGGAGCCGCCCGACAGCCGGTACGCGGGAATCGGGTCACCGCCCCGGACCACGCCGAAGAGGGCCGAGGCGATGGCCAGTCGTTCGTAGGCGCGTCCTCGTTCGCCCTTCTTCATCGAGGGCACGTCCAGTGCGTCGTAGAGGACGCCGGTGTAGCGGGAGAGCGCGGGCATCGTGGGGGAGTGCCGGAGTTCGGCGTTCCGCGCGACCTCGTCGGCCTGGCGTTCGGAGAGGGCCAGCGCGGTGAGGCTGGCGGGGACGTCGGCCGCCAGTTCCACCAGGGCGTTGGCGATCTTCTCGCGGACCGGGTTGAGATCGGGGCAGGTCAGCTCGGTGTGATCGAGCGGCGAGCCCGTTCCGCCGAGGGCCTTGGTCTCCGAGGGAGGTAGCAGAACCAGCACCCGGTGAGGGTACGCAACTGCTGGGTGGGTCGTGAGCGAGTGCTAGCACCGGTGAGTGTCCGTGCGTTGTGGTGGGAATGGGTGTCGGTGTCGTGGTGATCCATCGGGGTGGGTTCTGCTCCTTGTCGGTCGAGATCGACCGTGTCGATCCGGTGCCGATCCGGTCGGTCTCGGTGGCTTCGGCTTCCAGCGTGCTGTGGCCGATTTGACTCGGGGACCCCTTGTTTTGACCCTTGATCGGGCCTAAAAGGGCAGGTCGTAGAGCCTGCCCGATCGACAAGTTCAAGG
>JBDSAJ010000480.1:0-5438 GCA_039922235.1 Umezawaea sp. | reverse complement strand
CCAAGCAGATGCCCGGCGTGCGCGAGGACCTGCGCGGAACGTACGCCGGGCTGGCGTGCGAAACCGCGATCGCGCACCTCAAGGAGCTGGGCGTCACCGCGGTGGAACTGCTGCCCGTCCACCACATCATCGACGAGGCATTCCTGCACGAGCGCGGGCTGAGCAACTACTGGGGCTACTCGTCGATCGGGTTCTTCGCCCCGCACGACCTGTACGCGGCGATGCCGGACCAGGCGAACCAGGTGCAGGAGTTCAAGGGCATGGTCCGCGCCCTGCACGAGGCGAACATCGAGGTCATCCTCGACGTGGTCTACAACCACACCGCCGAGGGCAACCACCTCGGGCCGACGTTGTCGATGCGGGGCATCGACAACGAGGCGTACTACCGGCTGGTCGAGGACGACAAGCAGTTCTACATGGACTACACGGGCACCGGGAACTCGCTGAACGTCCGCAGCCCGCACACGTTGCAGCTGATCATGGACTCGCTGCGCTACTGGGTGACCGAGATGCACGTGGACGGCTTCCGGTTCGACCTGGCCGCCACGCTGGCCCGCGAGTTCTACGACGTGGACCGGCTGTCGACGTTCTTCGACCTGGTCCAGCAGGACCCGGTGGTGTCGCAGGTGAAGCTGATCGCCGAGCCGTGGGACGTCGGTCCCGGTGGCTACCAGGTGGGCAACTTCCCTCCGCTGTGGACGGAGTGGAACGGCAAGTACCGCGACACCGTCCGCGACTTCTGGCGTGGTGAGCCCGCGACGCTGGGCGAGTTCGCGTCGCGCATCACCGGCTCGTCGGACCTGTACAAGGACGACGGCCGCAGGCCGTACGCGTCGATCAACTTCGTCACCGCGCACGACGGCTTCACGCTCAACGACCTGGTGTCCTACAACGACAAGCACAACGAGGCCAACGGCGAGGACGGCCGCGACGGCGCCGACGACAACCGCTCGTGGAACTGCGGTGTCGAGGGCCCGACCGACGAGCCGGAGGTCTTGGAGCTGCGGGCGCGCCAGCGGCGCAACCTGCTCGCGACGACGCTGCTGTCGCAGGGCGTTCCCATGCTGCTGCACGGCGACGAGTTCGGCCGCACCCAGCAGGGCAACAACAACGTGTACTGCCAGGACAGCGAGATCGCCTGGGTCGACTGGAAGCTGGCCGAGGAGAACGCGGACCTCATCGAGTTCACCGGCGCGCTGACGGCGTTCCGCAAGCAGCACCCGGTGCTGCGCAGGCGCCGGTTCTTCGCGGGCAAGCCGATCCGCAGCGGTGACGACCTCCGCGACATCGCCTGGTTCACGCCCGCGGGCGAGGAGATGACCGAGCACAACTGGGGCGACGACTTCGGCCGCTGCGTCGTGGCGTTCCTCAACGGCGAGGGCATCCCGGACCTCGACCAGCGCGGGATGCGCGTCGTGGACGACTCGTTCCTGCTGGCGTTCAACGCCCACCACGAGGACATCGAGGTGACGCTGCCGGAGGAGAGCTACGGTCCGCAGTGGACGGTCGTGGTCGACACGGCGACCGGCGAGGTGCGGATCCCGGAGCTGGGCGAGCCCATCCCGGCGGGCGGCAGGCTGACGCTCGTCGCGCGCTCGCTGGTGGTGCTGCAGCGGACGGCGGCCGAATGACCGCGCCCAGCTCCACCTACCGGCTGCAGTTCCGGCCGGGCTTCGGCTTCGCCGAGGCCGCCGACGTGGTCGACTACCTCGACCGGCTCGGCGTCGGCGCGGTCTACGCCTCGCCGATCCTCGACGCCGCACCGGGTTCCACCCACGGCTACGACGTCGTGGACCCGACCCGCGCCCGCCCGGAACTGGGCGGGGAGGAGGGGCGGCTGGCGCTGGCGCGGAAGGTCTCCGCCGCAGGGCTCGGGTTCGTGCTCGACATCGTGCCCAACCACATGTCCGTCGAGACGCCGGAGACCGACCCGTGGTGGTGGGACGTGCTCCAGCACGGCCCGGAATCCCGCTACGCCAAGTACTTCGACATCGACTGGGCAGCGGGCCCGGTGCTGGTGCCCGTGCTCGGCGACGAGGGCGAGCCCACTGTCGACGGCGACGTCGTGACGTACTACGACCACCGCCTGCCGGTGTCCGAGCACTACCAGCTCGTGCACTGGCGGCGCGCCAACGAGGAGCTGAACTACCGGCGCTTCTTCGACATCACCACGCTCGCCGCGGTGCGCGTCGAGGACCCGGAGGTCTTCGAGGCGACGCACGGCGAGGTCCTGCGCTGGGTCGAGGACGGCCAGGTGACCGGCCTGCGGGTCGACCACCCGGATGGCCTCGCCGACCCCGGCGGGTACTTCCGGCGGCTCAAGGAGCGTTCGGGCGTCTGGATCGTCGCGGAGAAGATCCTCGGTGTCGGCGAGCCGCTGCCGAGCAGTTGGCCGGTCGAGGGCACCACCGGGTACGACGCGCTGCGCGAGGTCTGCGGCGTGTTCGTCGACCCGCGGGCCGAAGCGGCGTTCACCGCGCTGGCGGCGGAACTGGGCCAGGAGACCGACTTCGAGGCCGTCGAGCACACCTGCCGCACGCTGGTGACCGACTCGATCCTGCGGGCCGAGGTCCGCCGGATCGGCGCGCTGGTGCGCGGGGTGGACCAGGCGGACGCGGAGGCCGCCGTCGCGGGCGTCATGGTCAACTTCCCGGTGTACCGCTCGTACCTGCCCGAGGGCGAGCGGTACTGGGCGACGGCCGTGGCCCGCACGAAGGGCGCCGAGGCGCTGGACGAGCAGGTCCGCGCGGAACCCGACGGTGAACTGGCCACGCGGATCCAGCAGACGTCCGGCATGGTCGTGGCCAAGGGCACCGAGGACACCGCGTTCTACCGGTACACCCGGTTCGCCGCGCTCAACGAGGTCGGCGGCGCCCCGGACCGCTTCGGCGTGCCCGTCGAGGAGTTCCACACCCTTGCGGCGCAACGGGATTCGGCGTTGCCGGAGTCGATGACGACGCTGTCGACGCACGACACCAAGCGCTCCGAGGACGTGCGGGCCCGGCTGGCCGTGCTGTCCGAGCTGCCGGAGGAGTTCGGTGGCCTGGTGCGGGGGTGGACCGAGCGGCACGGCATCGACGAGCCGTCGCTGAACCTGCTGGCGTGGCAGACGATCGTGGGCGCGTGGCCCATCGGCCCCGACCGGCTGCGGGACTACCTGGACAAGGCAGCGAAGGAGTCGAAGCTCCGCACGACGTGGGTCGACCACGACGAGGAGTTCGAGGCGGCCGTCGCGGCGTGGCCGGAGCAGGTGCTCGGCGACCCCGTGACCCGTGGCGAGATCGAGGCGTTCGTCGGCCGGATCAGCGCCGCGGGCTGGTCGAACGCGCTGGGGCAGAAGCTGGTGCAGCTGACCTCGCCCGGCGTGCCGGACGTGTACCAGGGCACCGAGCTGTGGGACCTGTCGCTGGTCGACCCGGACAACCGGCGGCCGGTCGACTACGCGGTCCGCCGCGAGCTGCTGGCCCGCATCGAGGACTGGTGGCTGCCGCCGGTCGACGACACCGGCGCGGCCAAACTCCTGCTGGTGCAACGGGCTCTGCGCCTGCGCCGGGTGCGGCCCGAGCTGTTCCACGGCTACCGCCCGCTGCCCGCCGAGGGCGTCGCGGCCGACCACGTCCTGGCGTACCACCGGTCGCCGGACCTCGCGGTCGTCGCCACGCGGCTCCCGCTCGGCCTCGCCGCGGCGGGCGGCTGGCGCGACACCGTGCTGCCGCTGCCGCCGGGGGACTGGGCCGATGTGCTGACCGGCAAGCCGGTCGGCTCGTCGGTGGCCGACCTGCTCGACCACTACCCGGTAGCGCTGCTGGTGCGGGAGACCTCGTGACCATCTCCGTGTGGGCTCCGAAGGCGGAGCGGGTCCGCGTGCGCGTGGACGGCGCCGACCACTCCATGACGGCGGGCGCCGGGGGCTGGTGGTCCGCGGCGGTCGACGGCGAGGACTACGCGTTCCTGCTCGACGACTCCGCCGACGCGCTGCCGGACCCGCGCTCGCTGTGGCAGCCCCACGGCGTGCACGGGCCGTCGCGCCGCTACGACCACTCCGCGTTCGAGTGGACCGACGACGACTGGACCGGGCGGGCGCTGCCGGGTGGGGTGGTCTACGAGCTGCACATCGGCACGTTCACCCCCGAAGGCACGCTCGACTCGGCGATCGGGAAGCTCGACCACCTGGTGGACCTCGGCGTCACGCTCGTCGAGGTGCTGCCGCTGAACTCCTTCGACGGCACTGCGGGCTGGGGCTACGACGGCGTCCTGTGGGGCGCGGTGCACGAGCCGTACGGCGGCCCGGACGCGTTCAAGCGGTTCGTGGACGCCTGCCACGCCAAGGGGCTCGGCGTGCTGCTCGACGTGGTCTACAACCACCTCGGGCCGTCGGGCGCGTACCTCGACCGGTTCGGGCCGTACTTCGCGGGCAGCAACGACTGGGGTCCCGGCCTGAACCTCGACGGGTCCGGCTCGGACGAGGTCCGCCGGTACGTCATCGACAACGCGCTGGGCTGGCTGCGGGACTTCCACGTCGACGGGCTGCGGCTCGACGCGGTGCACGCGCTGGTGGACCGCCGGGCGACGCACCTGCTGGAGGAGTTGGCCGTCGAGGTCGACGCCCTCTCCGCGGGCCTCGGGAGGCCGTTGACGCTGATCGCCGAGTCCGACCTCAACGACGCGAAGCTCGTCACCGCACGGGAAGGTGGCGGCTACGGCCTGCAGGCGCAGTGGTCGGACGACCTGCACCACTGCCTGCACGTCGCGCTGACCGGCGAGACCCACGGCTACTACGCCGACTTCGCCGAGCCGGGCGCGCTCGCCCGGACGCTGCGCGAGGCGTTCTTCCACGCGGGCACCTGGTCGTCGTTCCGCGGCCGGACGCACGGCCGTCCGGTCGACACCCGCGTGCTGCCCGGCTACCGGTTCCTGGCCTACCTGCAGAACCACGACCAGATCGGCAACCGCGCCACCGGCGACCGGATGTCGGCGACGGTGTCGCCGGGCCTGCTGGCGTGCGGCGCGGCGATCGTGTTCTGCTCGCCGTACACCCCGATGATCTTCATGGGGGAGGAGTGGGCGGCGAGCACGCCGTGGCAGTTCTTCGCGTCGTTCCCCGATCCCGAGCTGGCGAACGCCGTCCGCACCGGGCGGCGCCGGGAGTTCGGCGCGCACGGCTGGGGCGAGGCCGAGGTGCCCGACCCGATGGACCCGGCGACGGTCGAGCGGTCGAAGCTGCTGTGGTGGGAGGCGGACAAGCCCGAGCACAGCGACGTGCTCGACCTCTACCGATCGCTCATCGCGCTGCGCCGGGCGCACCCCGAGCTGGCCGACCCGCGACTGGACCACTTCCGGGTCGAGCAGATGGGCACGGTGCTCGTGCTGCACCGCGGCGACCTCCGGCTGGTGTGCAACCTCGGCGCCACGGCCGTCACGCAGTCGCTGGACTCCGA
>JBDSAJ010000479.1:0-4802 GCA_039922235.1 Umezawaea sp. | reverse complement strand
CCTCGGCGTCGTTCTGGTCGGCGAAGGTCTCGGCCGGGCCGTCGACCTCTCGGCCCTGGGCGTCCTGGTAGCGCCACCGGTAGTCCACGACGGCCTCCTGGGGATGTCCTCCGGGTAACGTGCCAGGTCAGGCTAAGCGATCGAGGGATGGAGTTCGGTGTGACGCGTCGGACACTCGTGCTCGGCGGCACCCGCTCCGGCAAGTCCGCGCACGCCGAGGGCCTGCTGACCGATCCGGTGGTGACGTACGTGGCCACGGCTCGCCGCTACCCCGGTGACGCCGACTGGGATCGGCGGATCGCGCGGCACGTCGAGCGCAGGCCGCGCACGTGGACCACCGTTGAGTCGCCGGACCTGGCGAAACTCCTCGCGGCGGCCACCGAGGACGACCCCCCGCTGCTCGTCGACGACCTCGCCACCTGGCTCACGGGGGTGCTGGACGACGCGAACGCGTGGGAGGGCGACGGCGTGGACGAGGTCGAGCGGGAGTGCGGCGCGCTGCTCGCCGCAGCCGCCGCGTGCCGGGCCCGACTGGTCGTGGTGTCCGCCGAGGTCGGCCTCGGCGTCGTGCCGTCGACCCGCTCTGGCAGGCTCTTCCGAGATCACCTCGGTTCGCTGAACGCACGGCTGGCCGAGGTGTGCGACGAGGTGCTGCTGCTCGTCGCGGGAATCCCACTGACATTGCGCGAAGCCGGAGGTACTGGGCCGTGAGCACCAGCGAGGCCGTCGATGCGGACTTCACGTTCCCGCCCGTGGATCCGCCCGACCAGCAAGTGCTCCTGCAAGCGCTCGCGCGGCTGGACACGCTGACGAAACCGGTCGGCTCGCTGGGGAGGCTGGAGGGCGTCGCCGCGTGGGTGTCGTCGTGCCAGGGCATCTGCCCGCCGCGGCCGTTCACCCGGCCCCGCGTCGTGGTGTTCGCGGGCGACCACGGCATCGCGAAGCACGGCGTGTCCGCGTACCCCAGCGAGGTCACGGCGCAGATGGTGGCCAACTTCCTCACCGGCGGAGCGGCGGTGAACGTGCTGGCCACGGTTGCGGGCGCGACGGTGCGGGTGGTCGACGTCGCCGTCGACGGCGACACGCCGGACGTGGTGAGCGCGTTCAAGGTGCGCCGGGGCTCCGGGTCGATCGACCGCGAGGACGCCCTGTCCCGCGAGGAGGCCATCGCGGCGATCACCGCGGGGATGCGGATCGCCGACGAGGAGGTCGACGGCGGAGCGGACCTGCTGATCGCCGGTGACATGGGCATCGGCAACACGACCCCGGCGGCCGTGCTGATCGCGTCGCTGACCGGCTCGGAGCCGGTGAACGTGGTCGGGCGCGGCACGGGCATCGACGACGCGGCCTGGATGCGCAAGACGGCCGCGATCCGCGACGCCCTGCGCCGGGCCCGCAAGCAGATCGGCGACCCGGTGGCGCTGCTGGCGACCGCAGGTGGCGCGGACATCGCCGCGATGGTCGGCTTCCTCGCGCAGGCGGCGTTCCGCAAGACGCCGGTGATCCTGGACGGCGTCGTGTCCGGCGCGGCGGCGGTCGTGGCCGAGGAACTGGCTCCCGGCGCGCGCGAGTGGTGGAAGGCCGGGCACCGCTCGGCCGAGCCGTCGCACGCGCTGGCGCTGGGCCACCTGAGCCTGGAACCGTTGCTGGAGTTCGACATGCGCCTCGGCGAGGGCACCGGCGCGGTGGCCGCGCTGCCGCTGGTCATGATGGCGACGAGGGTGCTGGCGGAGATGGCCACGTTCGACAGCGCGGGCATCTCGGGCAAGGACTAACGCGGTGACCACAATCCTCACCGTGTTTCGCGCGGCCCAGGTGGACCCCTCGCGGTATCGCCCTGAACAGCACGAAACCCGGCAAGGGTTGGTGGCCACCGCACTAGCGGTGTCGGCGACCACGCCGGGCAAGGACTAAGTGGACGGCGTTCGGCTCGCGCTGTCCTGGCTCACGGTGCTGCCGGTGCGCTCCGGCGTGGTCGACGCGCGCACGGCCCGCCAGGCGATCACGCTGGCGCCGCTCGTGGGCGTGCTGCTGGGCGCTGTCACGGCGGCGTTCCTGCACGGCCTGGCCTGGCTGCACGCCCCCGCGCTGCTGGCGGGGCTGCTCGCCGTCGGCCTGCTGGCGCTGGGCACCAGGGGGATGCACCTGGACGGGCTGGCGGACACCGCCGACGGGCTCGGCTGCTACGGGCCGCCGGAGCGGGCGCTGGCGGTGATGAAGGACGGCGGCGCGGGCCCGTTCGCGGTCGTCACGCTCATCGTCGTGCTGGGCGCGCAGGCGTCCGCGTTCGGCGCGGTGCACTGGGGCGCCGTGGTCGTGGCGCTGGCGGCTGGCCGGGCCGCGTTCGCCGTGTGCTGCCTCAAGGGCGTGCCCGCGGCGCGACCGGAAGGGCTCGGCGCGCTGGTGGCGGGCAGCCAGTCGTGGCCCGTGGTGGCGCTCTGGTGGGTCGTGATCGCGGTGGCGAGCTTCTTCGTCGTACCGCACGGCCCGGTCGTCGTCGCGGTGGCGCTCGGTGTGGTGCTGCTGCTGGTGCGGCACACCCGGAAGCGGTTCGGCGGCATCACCGGCGACGTGCTCGGCGCGGCCTGCGAACTGGCGACGCTCACCGTCCTGGTCGGCTGCGCCCTCGAGTGACGGCAGCTGGGGTGAGGGCCTCCTGGCGGAGGCCCTCACCGGTGCTCAGACGAGCTTCTTCATCCAGCCGTGCGAGTCCTCGACGGTGCCGTGCTGCAAGCCCGTCAGCCGCTCGCGCAGCTTCTTGGTCACCGCGCCGGTCTCGCCACCGGAGACGCTGAACTCGCCGTCCGCGTGCTTCACGTGGCCGACCGGCGTGATCACGGCGGCGGTGCCGCAGGCGAACACCTCGGTCAGCTCACCGGACTCGGCCTTCTTCTCCCACTCCTCGGTGGAGATCCGCCGCTCCTCGACCGCGTAGCCGAGGTCGGCCGCCATCCGCAGCAGCGAGTCGCGGGTGATGCCTGGCAGCAGGGCGCCGCTCAGCTCGGGCGTGACAACGCGGGCGTCGGCACCAGAGCCGAGGACGAAGAACAGGTTCATCCCGCCCATCTCCTCGACCCACCGGCGTTCCACGGCGTCGAGCCACACGACCTGGTCGCAGCCCTTCTCGGCCGCCTGCGCCTGCGCCACCAGCGAGGCCGCGTAGTTGCCCGCGAACTTGGCCGCGCCGGTGCCACCGGGGGCCGCGCGGACGTACTCGGTCGACAGCCACACGCTCACCGGCTTCACGCCGCCGGGGAAGTACATGCCCGCCGGGGACGCGATCAGCACGTAGAGGTACTCGGCGGAGGGGCGGACGCCGAGGCCGACCTCGCTGGAGATCATGAACGGCCGCAGGTAGAGGGACTCCTCGGCGGCCGAGGGCACCCAGCGCTCGTCGATGGCGACCAGCTGCCGGATCGACTCCAGGAACAGCTCGTCGGGCAGTTCGGGCATGGCGATCCGGTTCGCCGAGAGGCGGAACCGGGCGGCGTTCGCCTCGGGGCGGAAGGACGCGATCGACCCGTCGGGCCTGCGGTACGCCTTGAGCCCTTCGAAGATCGCCTGGCCGTAGTGCAGCACCATCGAGGCGGGGTCGAGCTCCAGCGAGTGGTAGGGCTCGACGGCCGGGGAGTGCCACCCCTGTGCCCGGTCCCAGCGGATCGTCACCATGTGGTCGGTGAAGTGCTGGCCGAAGCCCGGCTTCGCCAGTACCTCCGCTACGCGTTCCGGGGTGGCCGGCTGCGGGTTGGAGGTCACGGTGAAAGGCAACGCTGTCGTCATGGGTAGACGATAATCCCTACTCTTGCATCATAAAATCGCCGTCCCGAGAATCGGACGTCCGACTTTCCGCCGCCGGGACCATCCGGGCCCGCAACCGGGCCCCGACCCAGGCGCACAGGCCCAGCAGGACCGTGCCGACGCCCATCGCGACGACCGTCGTGACCAGCGCGTCGACCGGCGCGCTCATCGCCAGCAGCACGGACAGGCCGAGCCCGAGGCAGGCGCTGCGCATCGACCACGCGCGGTCCTCCTGCAGGAGCACTCGCGCCGACGCGTTCGTGAACGCGTAGTAGAACAGGGTGGCGCACGCGCCGATCGCAAGGGCCGCCGAAGGCGGGACGAGCAGCAGCACGACGGCGGCGGACGCCCCGCCGAGCAGGTCGAGCCACGGCCCGCGCCCACCCGCCAGCCAGGTGGGCAGGTCGCCGTTCGAGGCCAGCGCGCCGAGGGTGCGGCGCAGCCCGCCGAGCACCGGGACGAGCACGGCCAGCGCGGCGACCACGGCGCCGAACTGGACCAGCGGAACCAGCCAGCCGCCGTCCGCGGCGAGCAGCGCGTCGCGCAGCGGGGCCGACGACAGGGCGAGCCGGGCGGAGCCGAGCTGGTGCTGCACCGCGGCGGCCACCGCGAGGGTGGTGCCGAGCGCGAGCCCGATGAGCAGCGGGATCGCCCACTTCAGCGTCCGGGCGGAGTGGACGGGATCGCCGCGCAGCGGGGCGGTGATCCGCTCGAAGCCCGAGAACGCGACGAACATGATCGCGGCCACGCCCATGAACGCGGTGAAATCCCCGTCGGCGCGGGGCGCGGCAGGCGCGGGTGGTGGTGCGACGCCGAAGCAGGTGAGCACGACGAGCACGAGCACCGTGAGCACGGTCGCGGCGACGAGCCACGGCACGGGGCCGCGCCAGCGCACGCCCGTCGCGCTCAGCACCCCGGCGCAGACCAGCACGAGCAGGGCGACGAGGAGCCGGTTCTCCGGGAAGGCGTACGTGGCGGCCATGCCCGCCAGTGAGGCGGCGATG
>JBDSAJ010000478.1:0-4057 GCA_039922235.1 Umezawaea sp. | reverse complement strand
GACGTCGGCGTCGTCGGCGAGGTACGGCGGCATCGTGTAGACGAGGTCGCGGAACGGCCGCAGCCACACGCCGTGGTCGACCGCGGCGGCGGTGGCGGCGACCATGTCCACCTCGTGGTCGAGCTGCACGACGCCGATGGCCCCGAGCACCCGCACGTCGCCCGGCGCGCCCGCGAGACCGGCCTTCAGGCCCGCCTCGATCCGCCGGACCTCGCCGCGCCAGTCCTGCGAGAGCAGCAGGTCGATCGACGCGGACGCCACGGCGGCGGCCAGCGGGTTGCCCATGAACGTCGGCCCGTGCGCCAGGATCGGCACCTCACCCCTGCTGATGCCGTCCGCGACCCGCTCGGTGCAGAGCGCGGCGGCCATCGTCAGGTAACCGCCGGTCATGGCCTTGCCGACGCACATCACGTCCGGGCTGATGTCCGCGTGGTCGGCGGCGAACAGCTCGCCCGTGCGGCCGAAGCCGGTGGCGATCTCGTCGAACACCAGCAGCACGTCGTTGGCCAGCGTCAGCTCGCGCAGGACGTGCAGGTAGCGCGGGTCGTGGAAGCGCATCCCGCCCGCGCCCTGCACCACCGGTTCCACGATGACGGCGGCCAGTTCGTCGGCGTGCTCCTCGATGAGGTCCGCGAGGTGCTGCACGTACGCGGTGTCCATCTCGGCGGGCGGCGCGTCGGCGAACACCTGCTCGGGCAGCACGCCCTGCCACAGCGAGTGCATCCCGCCTTCGGGGTCGCACACGGACATCGGCTGGAACGTGTCGCCGTGGTACCCGCCGCGCCAGGTCAGCAGCCGCCGCTTGGCGGGTTTGCCCTGCGAGCGCCAGTATTGGAGGCACATCTTCACCGCGACCTCGACCGACACCGAGCCCGAGTCGCACAGGAACACGTGCTGGAGCGGTTCAGGCGTGATGTCGACGAGCTTGGCCGCGAGGCGGACGGCGGGCTCGTGCGTGAGCCCGCCGAACATCACGTGGCTCATCTTGTCGAGCTGCCCGCGCACCGCGTCGTCCAGCACGGGGTGCCGGTAGCCGTGGATGGCCGCCCACCAGGACGACATGCCGTCCACCAGTTCCCGGCCGTCGTCCAGCCGCAGCCGGACACCCGCCGCGGACTCCACGACGAGCGGCGCGCGGGTGCCGGGCATCGGCCCGTACGGGTGCCAGACGTGTGCCCGGTCCAGTTTCAGCAGCTCATCGTGGTTCACGAGCCGAAAGGTTAACCGGGAACCGGTCCAGTCCGTGCAGCAGCGTGCTCTCCCTCCACAGCAGGGTTTCAGGCTCGGCCGCCAGGTCCAGGTCGAACCGGTCCAGCAGCGAACCGATGGCGATCGCGCCCTCCAGGCGCGCCAGCGGGGCGCCGAGGCAGAAGTGGATGCCGTGGCCGAACGCGACGTGCCCGCCGGTCGGGCGGGTGATGTCCATCTTCTCCGGCTCCGGGAACTTCTCCGGGTCGCGGTTCGCGCCGAGCAGCGACACCAGCACCAGTTCGCCCTCCGGAATCGTCACCCCGCCCAGCTCGACCTCCTCGGAGGTGTAGCGGAACGTCGCCAGGTTGATCGGCCCGTCCAGCCGCAGGAACTCCTCGACGGCGTTCGGGAGCAGCGACCGGTCGGCGCGCAACGCGGCGAGCTGGTCCGGGTTGCGGAGCAGGTTCAGCACCCCGTTGCCGATCAGGTTGACCGTGGTCTCGTGCCCCGCGACCAGCAGCAGGAACGCCATGGAGATCAGCTCGGCCTCGTCCAGCCGGTCGTCGTCCTCGTTGGCGTGCACCAGCGCGGAGAAGATGTCGTCGCCCGGACTCTCCCGCTTGGCCTGGATCAGCCCGGACAGGAACCCGAGCATGGACGTGCTCGCCTGGGTGAGCTCCTCCTGCGTGGAGTTGGTCAGCAGCGTCCCCGACCAGATCCGGAAGTCGTCACGCTGGTCGAGCGGCACGTCGAGCAGTTCGCAGATCACCGTGATGGGCAGCGGGAACGCCAGCGCGTCCAGCAGGTCGACCTGCGGCTTGCCCGCCATCTCGTCCAGCAGCCGGTCGGTGATCTCCTGGATGCGCGGCCGCAGTGCCTCCATCCGCCGTGCGGTGAACGCCTTGTTCACCAGCTTCCGCAGCCGGGTGTGGTGCGGCGGGTCCATGTTGAGCATGTGCGACGCGAACGACTGGTCGAACTCCCGCACCTTCGCGTCCGGCTGGAGGTGCTTGGCGAACAGGTTGCCCGCGGCGCCGAAGTTCTTGCTGAAACGGGCGTCGGACAGCACGGTGCGCGCCTCGTCGTACCGGGTGACGACCCAGACCTTCAGGCCGCGGGGCAGCACCAGTTCGGCCGCCGGGCCGACTTCCCGCAACCGGTCGTGCACCGCGTGCGGATCCTGCAGGTAGTCGCTCTGCAGTTGCTCAAGTCCAGTCTCAGTCGTCGACATGACGCCCCTCCCCATGCTGAGTTAACCCTGTTTACTGAACGTCGAACCCCCTATTCGTGTCCCATAATTTCGCTGTTATCACTCGAATGGACTAGCTCAACAGCCGCAAACCAGACCAAGCACCCACCACTAGTGGGCGTGCTTCTCAGAACTCCAGCACTTCCCGTTCCGCCGCCGTCTGCTCCTCGGACGTCCACCGCACGTCCGGCACCACGACGTCGAACACCGCGTCGGCCTCCCCACCACCGAACAGGTCGAACTGCCCGACCTGCTCGGCCCGCTTGGCGGCCAGCGCCGCGTCCACGGCCCGCTCGTGCACGAGGTGCAGCCCCTTGCGCGGATGCCCGACGGAGTCGAACGCCCCCGCCTTCACCAGCGCCTCGACCACCTTCTTCTCGCACGCGACCGCGTCCACCTTCCGCAGGAAGTCGAAGAAATCCGCGAACTTCCCCTTCTCCTCCCTCGCCCGCACGACCGCCGCGACCACCTCGGGCCCGACGAACCGGACCGCGCCGAGCCCGATCCGCACCTCCGACCCAACCGCTGTGAAGCCCAGCCTGGACTCGTTGACGTCCGGCGGCAGCACGTCCGCGGCCGCGACGCGCTCCGGCTCCGCGGTCAGCACCGCCGCCAGGTACTCGGCCGGGTGCGCCGCCCGGAGGTGGTCGGCCCAGCCCGACGGCGGCACCCCGTCGAGGTCGACCTCCGGCTTCCCGTTGAGCACGACGTTGCGCAGCGCGTCGGCGACCACGCTCAACTCGGCCGACCCCGCCAGGTCCACCGCCACCAGGCCCAGCGCCTCGCACGCGGGCCGGTCGAACTGCGTGACCAGTGCGCCGTCCGACGGCCGCGTCCACAGCGGAACGCGTTCCACCAGCGGCTCCCCGGACACGACCAGCGCCACCGGGTCCACCCCGACGTCCCGGACCAGCCCCACCAGGTCGGGGTGGAGCAGCCGCTCCGACGCCTTGACCCGCGCGAACGACGCCACCCGCGCGACCCGGCCCACCCCCCACCGCTCCTCCAGGTACCGCACCACCTCGTCCCGACGGCGCTCGTCGACCTCCACCCGGAGGTCCGCTGGTCGCAGTGGCTCGACCGACGTGGCGCTCGGCACGTGCGCTCCCGGAACCGCCACTCGAATCCCGGCGGAGGCGGCCCACTCGACCACGTCCGCCACCACCGCAAGCCGGGCCGGTGCCGACTGCTCGAACATCCCGGCGGGATCGACCTCCTCCGCCAAGGCCACCGTCGCCCGGCACCCCGCCTGCCACGCGTCGGACGAGTCGACCGCGTACATCTCCCGTGCCGACTTCAGGTGGTGACCGGTCCCGGCCAGCCGGAACCGCGACGGGTCCCGCGAGGTCCGCCCGGACCCCAGGCACAGCAGCGCGTCCTGCGCCGCGGCGTCCTGCGCCCGCACGTGGTGCACGTCGTTCGTCACCACGAACGGCGCCCCCAGCACCGCCGCGATCCGCACCAGCCCCTCCCGCACCACCCGCTCGCCCGCCACCCCGTGGTCCACCAGTTCCACGAAGAAGCCCTCGGCGCCGAACACCTCCCGCCACCGGCCCGCGACCTCCAGCGCCTCCCGTTCCCGCCCCGCCCGCACCAGCGCCCACACCTCACCCGAGG
>JBDSAJ010000477.1:0-4516 GCA_039922235.1 Umezawaea sp. | reverse complement strand
GCCGCGGCGGACGCCGTGCCGGACGGGCTGGAGTCCGTCGTGGAGGAACAGGGCCGCACGCTGTCCGGCGGCCAGCGGCAGCGGCTGCGACTCGTGCGGGCGCTGCTCGCCGACCCCGACGTGCTGCTGCTGGTCGAGCCGACCTCCGCGGTCGACGCGCACACCGAAGCCCTGATCGCGGCCCGTGTCCACGAGTCCAGGCGTGGGCGGACGACCGTGGTGACCAGCACGTCCCCGCTGCTGCTCGACCAGGCCGACGAGGTGGCGTTCGTGGTCGACGGCAAGGTCGTGGCGACCGGCACCCACCCGGAGCTGCTGGAACACCCCGGCTACCACGCGCTGGTGTTCCGGTGAGCGCGCGACTGCCGGTCGCGGACGCGGCGCAGACCCGCCGGGCCGTCTGGCGGCTGGTGCGGGCCGACCGGGGGGCGGTGGCCGTCATGGTGCTGCTCAACGGGCTGGCCGCCGCGGCGTCGCTGGGTGGGCCGTGGCTGCTCGGCCGGATCGTCAACGAGGTCCGCGACGGCACCGCTGCGTCCACTGTGGACTTTCTCGCGCTCGGCATCGTCGGGTTCGCACTGGCGCAGGTGCTGCTGATCCGGTTCGCCCGCTACGCGGGCCACCGGTTCGGCGAACGGGCGCTGTCGTCGTTGCGCGAGCAGGTCGTCGACCGCGCGCTCGCGCTGCCGACGACCGTGGTGGAGCGGGCGGGCACCGGCGACCTGATGAGCCGGAGTTCGACCGACGTCTCGACGATCGGCTCCACGCTCCGCGACGGCGCCCCCGACGTGTTCATCTCGTTGGTGCAGGTGGTCTTCCTGTTCGGCGGGGCGTTCTTCCTGCACCCGCTGCTCGGGCTGTGCGGGCTGGTGGCCACACCGGTCCTGTGGCTCAGCACCCGCTGGTACCTGCGCCGGGCGCGGGACGCGTACCTCGCCGAGGCACGGGCGAACGCCGAGCAGGCCGAGCACCTGGTCGGCAGCGCGGAGGGCGCGCGAACCGTGGAGGCGCTCGGACTGGAGCGACGGCGGATCGAGGGCGGCGACGAGCGGATCACCGTCGGCTTCGCGGCGAAGCAGCGGACGTTGTTGCTGCGCAACGTGTGGTTCCCGACCATCGACATGTCGCACACGCTGCCCGTCGTCACGATGCTGCTGGTGGGCGGCTACCTGCACGCGCACGGCGTGGTCAGCCTCGGTGCGGTGGTCGCCGGGACGCTGTACATGTGGCAGCTGCACGAACCGCTCGACCGGACGTTCCAGTGGGCGGACCGGTTGCAGATCGGCACGGCGGCGCTGGCCCGCGTCGAGGGCGTCGGGGCGTCGGTCGTGGCCACACCGACCACGACCGCCGTGCCCGTCGACGACCGCTTGGTGGTGTCCGGCGTGCACTACGCGTACCGCGAGGGCCACGACGTGCTGGTGGACGTGCACCTGGCCGTCCGCCCCGGCGAGCGGCTGGCGGTCGTCGGGCCGTCCGGCGCGGGCAAGTCGACGCTCGGCAGGTTGCTCGCGGGCGTGGACGCCCCCCGGCTGGGCCGGGTCACCGTCGGCGGCGTGCCGGTGGCCGAACTGCCCCCGGAAGAGCTGCGCCGACGGGTCCTGCTGGTGACCCAGGAGCACCACGTCTTCCTCGGCACGCTGCGGGACAACCTGGCGATGGCCGCCCCGCACGCCGATGACGGCGCGATGCTGGCTGCTCTGTCCACTGTGGACGCACATTGGGCCGTCGACCTGGACCTGGAGGTCGACAACACGGCGCTCGACCCGGCGCAGGCCCAACAGGTGGCGTTGGCACGGGTGGTGCTGGCCGACCCGCACACGGTGGTGCTGGACGAGGCCACCGCCCTGCTGGACCCGACGACCGCCCGGCACGCCGAGCGCGCGATGGCGGCGGTGCTCCAGGGTCGCACCGTGATCGCCATCGCGCACCGGCTGCGCACCGCGCACGACGCCGACCGGGTAGCGGTGATGGACGACGGGCGGATCACCGAACTGGGCAGCCACGACGAACTCGTTGCGGCACAAGGGGTCTACGCGGCTCTCTGGCGGTCGTGGCAGGGTTCCTAGGCGGCGCGGGCGATCACGGCCCGTGCCGAACGCGGTGGCGCGGCCAGCAGCGCGGGCAGGTCGCCCGTGCGGAGGTCGAGCCTGCCCGCGTTGACGTTCGAGAACAGGGACGCGGTGTGGGCCACCTGGTAACGCGGACCAGGCAGGTCCCAGACGTCCGCCAGTGCCGTGGCCCGATAGTCGATCGGACGACCCAGCGCCTCGGCCAGCAGGTCCGCGATGTCCTGACCGCCCACCGCCTCCACCCCTTCCAGCTCGTAGGTGCGCCCCACGTGGTCAGCGGGTTTCACCGCGACCGCAGCAGCGACGTCGGCGAGGTCCTCCCGCGCCACCACGGCCAGCTTGCCGTCACCCCAGGGAGCCGCGAACACACCGGACGCGGCCGCGGCGGGAACCAGCGACGCCGGGATCTCCGCGTACAGGCCGTTGCGGAGGACGGTGACGTCGAACGGCGCGGCAGCCAGCCGTTCCTCGGTCCACCGGTGCGCCAGCGCGATCGTCAGCCCGGCACCCGAGTCGACCAGGCTGGTGTAGACGACGTGCCGCACACCCGCCTCGACCGCCGCGTCCACCACCGCCCCGTGCCGGTGCAGCACCACGTCGTCCTCGGCGTACCCCGCCGACACGAACACCAGGACGTCGACGCCTGCGAACCCCTTGGCCAGCGTGTCCGGGCGGTCGAAGTCGACCAGCCGACCGCCCGGTGCCGGCGACCGCGAGCCCGCGACGACATCGGTGCCCGCGAGCCGGTCCAGGATCAGCGTGGCGAGCGCGCCGGACGCTCCGGTCACCAGGATCATCGGTTGCCCCTACTGTGGTTTCGAGTGGTCACCAGGTCAGCGTGTACGGCGCGGCCGTGCGGCGTAAGGAGGCACTGTCGTGTCAGTAGGGCACCACGGGGTAACCCCCCAGGTCGGTCCGTGCGGTGACGACGACTGTGGGATCCGCGACGTCCTGGACCGCCTCGGCGACAAGTGGACCGTGCTGGTCCTGGTGGAGCTGTCCAAGGGGGTGCGCCGGTTCCGCGAGTTGCAACGGGCGATTCCCGGCATCTCACAGCGAATGCTGACCGTCACCACCAGACGGCTGTGCCGGGACGGGCTGGTCGAGCGGACCGCTTACGCCACGATTCCGCCACAGGTCGAGTACCGGTTGACCGACCTGGGTCGGAGCCTGGCCGCCGCCGTGGCCGGCCTGGCCGCCTGGTCGCGCGACCACCGCTCGGCGATCGCCGAGGCGCGGGAGAAGTGGGACGCGGTCTAGGGCATTCGGTCGCAGCACGCGGGGGAGCCGGTCAGTACGTGTCCCCCACCTTGGCCGAACACGCCACCTTGCCGTCCTCGGCGGTCCCCGCGGCGATCTCCACCCCGTTGGACAGCAGCCGACAGGTCGCGCCATCGGCGACTCCGGAAGCGACCACGATGAACACGCCCGACCTCCTGGTCTTGGCAGCGGACCAGGGCAAGGTGGTGTCCACGGCCACGGCGACCGGATCGAAGTCGCCCGGCCAGGCCAGTGCGACCTCCGCCGCGCGCCCGGTCCCGTTGACCTCCACCCGCAGGTCGTGCCCGAACGCACCGAAGGCGTTGGTGGTGTACGCACCGGTGAGACCCGCCACCAAGGCGACCGCCACACCAACCCCGACCAGTTTCTTGTTCATGCGAAGAAACCTATGGGCCCCGGCGATCACCCGGAATCAGCCTCCGGGGTGACCGGAGAATCATCTCGGGAGCTGACAACCTAACCGAAGTCGCGTGACCGCGACGGGATGCGCAAGTCCAGGTGTTGCAAGCGGTCCGCGTACACGCTGACCACGCCCTCGGCGATCTCCACGATCCCGCGCACCAGCAGAGCCGGGCTGTTGAGCGCACCACGGCGGTAGCGGGCCCAGAGACCGGTGGCGCAGACGACGTCGACCATGCCAGCGCCCTAAGCGGCGGCCACCAGCAGCAGGCCGAACGCCGCCGTCGCGGCGACCGTGCGGACCGTGTCCATCCGCTCCCAGCGGTGGATCACGGCGCGCCAGTCCGAGGGCGGGGCCGTCGGGTCCCACTCGTACACGGCCGAGTTGAGCGGGGCGGTGCCCGCGACCGTGGTCACCGTCCAGACCAGCATGGCCAGCACCGCCGCGCTGCGGAGCAGGAGGCCGGTGTCGGTCGTGAACACCACGGCGATGCCGGTGAGGAACGCGGGCACGTACGCGGAGGGCACCAGGATCCGCAGGGTGCCGATCAGGCCGATCCGGAGCTTCAGGTGCGGCACGTCGTCCAGCGCGGCGAGCGGACCGCGGACGCCGAAGCGGACCATCAGCTCGAAGCCCGCGAGCACGCCGGCGAAGAACAGGTTGGCGAACACCAGGACAGCACTCATTCGGGGACACCTCGTGGTCGATGCGGGTTGTCCGACCAAAGTTACAGTAGCTAAAAAATTACTGCAACAGAAAAACT
>JBDSAJ010000476.1:0-20541 GCA_039922235.1 Umezawaea sp. | reverse complement strand
CAAACGAGGGTTTCGACGGCTGGGGCCAGATTTGGACACTCCGGCGCGGCCGCCAAAACCTTCCAAGCCCGGACCCGGCCGCCCCAAGGGATCCACCTCAACCCCCGCACCCCGCCAGACCTGGGTGTGCAAGACCACGAAAGTCTAGACCCCACAACGACAAACAGGCCGCCGCAGACGCGACGGCCTGCCTTGCCGTGCCATCACAACGTTAAAACACCAGGCAGTGACGGTCCCTGTATGGCGGTCCAACTGGTGTTGGTGGGGATGGGCTGCGCCGTGCCGTCCGCGTAGGTCACCTGGAGCAGCGCCTTTGTCCGGAGGATTCCGTCCCAGGCGCCGCGGTTCTCGGGCGTGGCCCAGGTGTGCAGGCCGTTGAGTGTTCCCTGGCCGAGCGCGATGCCGACGGCGTTCTGGCCTGCCTGGACCGCGGAGGTGACGTCGATTCCGTCGTAGTAGCTGAGCTTGTCGTATTTGGTCGATCCGGAGCCGAGCGCGATGGTGCCTGCCGGTTTGCCGTTGATGGACGCCGCGTACGCGCCGAGACCGGAGACGTAGAGGGTTGCGTTGGCAATCGGCTTGGTGACGGAGAAGTTCGTGCGCAGAAGGGGAAGTCCGAGCACCGTGCCGCCGGGTGCGGGTTCTCCTCGATTCGCCACCCAGTCCTTCTGGGAGATCCAGGCCGCTCCGCTCCAATCCTGATCGAGCAGCATCCCGGTACCGAATCGGAAGTCCGGGCTCCAGCCGCTCCACTCACCGGCGGCGTCCCTCACCCGCACGCGCCAGGCGTAGCGGTGCTTCGCCGCCAACGGCGGCCCGCCGTAGGTCAGGGCGGCGACACCACCGGTCTCGGTACCGTGGGTCCAGATCGGCTCGGCAGTCCGTTCCGCGTCACGCACTTCGACCTCGGCCGCCGTGACGGCGGTGCCGGGCAGGCTGGACGTCACACTCCACGCGAGCTCAGGCCTGGGGTTGTCGACCGCGAGCGGGGCGTTCAGACCCTGGGTGGTGCCCCGAACCGCCACGAGCGACGATCCGGGTTCGGGAGCGGGAGCCGCCCCCGACGGCATCGCCGTCATGGTGATCAGGGCGACGAGCAGTGCGGTTGCTACGGACGTGCTCGTGCGACGTGGATGTCTCACTGACCCCACTCCAATCCTTGAATCGTTTCACGGGGCGCTGCCCGCGTACCGCACGCTGGCTCCGGGCACGACGGGTGCGGACGTCACCCAGTTCGAGCAGAACCTGTCCGCACTGGGGTACGCGGGGTTCACCGCCGACGACACGTACACCGAGGCGACCGCCACGGCCGTGCGGAAGTGGCAGGGCGACCTCGGGGTGACCAAGACCGGCACGGTGGACCAGGGGCGGATCGCGCACGCTGCGGGACCGGTGCGGGTGGACGCCCTCAAAGCGGCCGTCGGCGACCCCTCCCGTCCCGGAGCCGCCGTGCTCACCTGCTCCGGCACCGTCCGGCTGATCACCGTGAAGCTCGACGTCTCCGACGAGCGGCTCGTGGTGCCGGGCGCGGCGGTGACGGTCGCGCTGCCGAACGGGAAACCCGCCACAGGGAAGGTCACCGGCAGCAGGACCGTGGTCGACCCCGGCGACGGGAAGGCCGATCCCACCACCAAGATCGCCGTCACCGTCACCCCCGACGACCAGGCGGCGCTGACCGGGCTCGACCAGGCGTCGGTCCGGGTCGGCTTCACCGCGTCGCAGCGGGAGAACGTGCTGACGGTCCCCGTGGCCGCGCTGCTCGCGCTCCCCGAGGGCGGGTACGGCGTGCAGGTGGTGCAGGACGGCGGGACCCGGATCGTGCCGGTGCGGACGGGGCTGTTCGCCGCGGGCCGGGTGGAGGTCTCCGGTGACGGGTTGACCGAGGGCATGACGGTGGGGATGCCGGCGTGAACGCGGTGGTCGAACTGGAAGGCGTCACGAAGGTGTACGAGGGCGGGATCAGGGCGCTGGACGGCGTCACGCTGTCCATCGGCCACGGGGAGATGGTCGCCATCGTGGGACCGTCCGGATCGGGCAAGTCCACGATGCTGCAGCTGATCGGCACGCTGGACCGCCCGTCGGCGGGCGTGGTGCGGGTGGAGGGGCACGACGTGGCGGCGCTGTCCGACAGCCGGTTGTCGGCGTTGCGGGCGCAGCGGGTGGGCTTCGTGTTCCAGCAGTTCCACCTGACCCGCGGGCAGGCCGCCGTGGACGACGTGGCGGACGGGCTGCTCTACGCGGGGGTGCCGGTGCGGGAGCGCAGGCGGCGGGCGGAGGCCGCGCTGGTCCGGGTCGGCCTGCGCGACCGGATGCACCACGCCCCGCACGAGCTGTCCGGCGGCGAGCGGCAGCGGGTGGCCATCGCCCGCGCGGTGGCGGGGGAACCCGCGCTGCTGCTGGCGGACGAGCCGACCGGGAACCTGGACACCGCGTCCGGCGCCGGAGTGCTCGACCTGCTGCGGGAGCTGCACACGGCGGGCACGACCGTCCTGGTGATCACGCACGACCGGGAGGTCGCCGCCGGGCTGCCCCGGCAGATCTCCCTGCGCGACGGGAAGGTGGTCTGACGTGGTCCTCGACCTGACCCCGTCCCGGCTCCGGCCGCGGGACTGCGCACCAGACCGCTGCGGGCGTTCCTGTCCGCGCTGGGGATCGCCATCGGCATCGCGGCCATGGTCGCGGTGGTGGGCATCTCCGCGTCGAGCCAGGCCCGCCTCGACGAGCAGTTGGCCGCGCTCGGCACCAACCTGCTGACCGTGGCCCCCGGCGACCGGCTGGCAGGCGGGAGCGCCACCCTGCCCGCCGAGTCGGTCGACATGATCTCGCGGATCGACCCCGTCGACCGGGTCGCGGCGACCGGCAAGGTGTCGGGGGCCAAGGTGTACCGCAACGACCGGATCCCCGAGGTGGAGACCGGTGGGCTGTCGGTGCAGGCGGCCCACCTCGACCTGCCCGGCACGGTCAGCGCCACCCTGGCGAGCGGGACCTGGCTCAACGCCGCGACGGCCGGGTACCCGGCCGCGGTGCTGGGGTCGTCGGCCGCCCGACTGCTCGGCATCGGCTCGGTCGGGCCGGGGATCCAGATCCACCTGGGCGGCAGGCCGTTCACCGTCATCGGCGTACTGGAGCCGGTCGCGCTGGTGCCCTCGCTGGACACGGCGGCCCTCGTGGGGTGGGCCGCCGCCCAGTCCTACCTGGACTTCGACGGGCACCCGACGACCGTCTACACCCGGTCGGCCGACGCCGCCGTGGAGGCCGCGCGGGAGGTGCTGGCAGCGACCGCGAACCCGCAGGCTCCCAACGAGGTCCAGGTGTCCAGGCCGTCGGACGCGCTGGCAGCCAGGCAGGCCGCCGACCGCGCGTTCACCGGGCTGCTGCTCGGTCTGGGCGCGGTAGCCCTGCTGGTCGG
This sequence comes from Umezawaea sp., assembly GCA_039922235.1. Taxonomy (GTDB): domain Bacteria; phylum Actinomycetota; class Actinomycetes; order Mycobacteriales; family Pseudonocardiaceae; genus Umezawaea. The sequence continues at coordinate 17,132 of JBDSAJ010000476.1, read as the reverse complement.
CGGGGTCGGCGTGGCCAACACGATGGTCATCTCCGTCCTGGAGCGCCGGGCCGAGATCGGGCTGCGCCGCTCGCTCGGCGCGACCCGCGGCCAGATCCGCCTGCAGTTCCTGGCGGAGTCGCTGCTGCTGTCCGCGCTGGGCGGCATCGGCGGGGCGGTGCTCGGCATCGCCGTGACGACGGTCTACGCCACCACGCAGTCGTGGCCACCGGTCGTCCCGGCCTGGTCGAGCGCGGGCGGGGTCGCCGCCACACTGCTCATCGGCGCCGTCGCGGGCCTGTACCCGGCCATCCGCGCCGCCCGCCTGTCACCCACCGAGGCGTTGGCGACACCGTGACACCCACCCGCCGGCCGCAGCACCGCGGCTCGCGCTTCGCGGGCTGGTAGGAGCGGCGATTCCTTGACACGGGGGATGTTCCCCAGCATTCTGGGAGCGCTCCCAGAATGCTGGGCATCCACGCTGACGTCGATGCCCAGTGCCCAACGGTGTGCCAAGGGGTGTCCGTGGAACTGCGTGGTAGTGGGCTGTCCGCACGTCGAGTGGCACTGGTAGCCGGTGCCGTCCTCTCCACGCTGGTCGTGGTCGCGGGCTTGCTCGAACCCAGGATCTCGACGGCCGCCCCGGCGGCACCGGCGGCACCGGTGACCGGCAACGCCACCCACTTCGACGCGCTCGGCGCGCCCTACGGTGGCTGCGGGCTGCCTCAGGAGATCCTCGACTCCCAAGACTTCGTGGCGTTCAACGTCTACAACACGCCCGGCGACTACGGCTTCTACCCGAGGCCGATACCGCCCTCGCAGGCGGCCAAGATCGGCGCGTGGGACAACGGACGCAACTGCGGCCGGTTCGTGCAGGTCACCATCGGCGACTACTGCACGGGAACCAACGACGGCGCGGCGGGACAACCGTTCTGCCGCAACGGGTCCTGGACCACCGACCGCTACAGCGGCGCGACGTTGACCATGGTGGTGGCCGACAGCTGCGGGGACGCCAACGCCTGGTGCCGGGACGATCCCAACCACCTCGACCTGTCCACCCCCTCGCTCAACAGGTTCGCCCGCGACGGAGTCCCGGTCGGCGACCTCCTCCCCGCGCACTGGAACAACCGGAAGGTGTCCTGGTCCTACGTCCCGAGCCCGAACTACACCGGCGACCTGCGGCTGGGCTTCATGCAAGGCGCCCAGCGGTACTGGCCCGCCATCGCGGTGTCGCACCTGCCCAACGGCATCCACGGGGTCGAGTACCTGGGTGAGAGCGGCACGTGGACGCAGGCCAAGCCCAACAGCGACATGGGGCAGGCGTTCATCATCGGCCCGACCACGAGTGCGGGGACCAGCTACCAGATCAGGGTCCGGGACGCTGCCGACTCACTGGTGAACGGCGGCCGGGTCTACCGGTTCACCTTGCCCAGCCAGTGCGCGTCGAACTGTTCGGCCGCCTACACGAGCATCACCTACACCACCGGTGACGGCACTCCGCCCACGACCACCACGACCACGACCACCACTACGACGCCTCCCGTGACTGGTGGCTGCACCACTACCGCGACGGTCACCAGTTCCTGGAACGGCGGCTACCAGCTGGAGGTGGCCGTCAAGAACACCGGTTCGAGCACGCTGTCCGGCTGGACGTCGTCGTTCTCCTTCGCAGCGGACCAGCAGGTGGTGAACTCGTGGAACGCCGTCGTGAGCCAGACCGGACGGCAGGTCACCGCGAACAACCAGGGCTACAACGGAACACTGGCCGCAGGCGCCAGCACCACCTGGGGCGCCGTCGTCAACGGGACGAATCCGCCATTGGCCGGGGCGACCTGCACGCCGCGGTGAGCACCGGGTGACAGGTCGCACTGATCACCCGTCGGCCTTGGGGAACACCCCGACTGCCCGCTTCCGGAAGGAAGGACGACGCATGATCCTCAAACGTCCGACGTGGCAACGGCTCACCGGCCGACGGCTCGCCAGGTCCGCCGCCGTCGTCGGTGCTGTGGCAGCCCTGTCGGTCGTTCCGCTGGCCGTCACCGGGGAAAGCGCCTCCGCGGCGACTCCTGTGCACGTCTACATCGCGGGAGACTCCACCGCGTCCACCTACGTGTCCTCGCTGGCTCCCCGTGCAGGCTGGGGGCAGGCGCTGCCGGTGTTCCTCACCCCCAACGCCGTGGCGGTGAACGTGGCCAAGTCGGGGGCCAGCTCCAAGAGTTTCATCGACCTTGGCAGGCTCGACCACATCCTGGCCCGGATCAAGCGTGGTGACTACCTGCTGATCTCGTTCGGGCACAACGACGAGAAGATCGAGGACCCCACCCGCTACACCGAGCCGTCGACGACGTACAAGTCGTACCTGTCCCAGTACATCGACAAGAGCCGGGCCAAGGGAGCGATCCCGGTCCTGATCACACCGGTGGAACGACGCCGCTTCGACAGCACGGGGAACGCTTCCCCGTCGCACGGCGCCTACCCGGCGGCGATGCGCGAACTCGCGGCGGCCAAACGCGTGCCGCTGGTCGACCTGACCGCGTCCAGCACGGCGCTGTGGAACCGCGCGGGCGTCGAGGGGACGAAGAAGTACTTCCTGCACCTGGCGGCCGGGCAGCACCCCAACTACCCCGACGGCGTCCAGGACAACACGCACTTCCAGGGGTTCGGAGCGATCCAGGTCGCTCGACTCATCGCCACTGCCCTGCACGACCAGCGCGTCCTGCCGTCCGCCGACTTCCGCAGGCTCACCGCCACCATCCCCACCAGCGAGATCACCTGGCCAACGACCGAACCGTACTGAGGATCACTGGCCACCCCTGGCGTCGCCAACATCCCGAAGAACGGAAGGTTCACGCATGCCCCTGCCCGGCAAACGCCGGACCATCGTGGTCCGCGGCGCCACAACCCTCGCCGTCCTACCGCTGGCAGCCATCGCGCTGACCACCCCGGCGCACGCCGCCACGGTCACCGTGGCGGCTGACGGCTCCGGAAATTACCCCACCGTTCAGGCTGCCCTCGCGGCAGTCCCGTCCGGCACGGTCATCAACATCAAGCCGGGTACCTACCGCGGCCAGGTGTCCATCCCGTCGAGCAAGTCCGGCATCACCCTGCGGGGTACGACCGGGACCGCGACCGATGTCGTGATCACCGGAAGCACCCCCGCCTCCACCGCCGGTACCGCGGGCAGCGCGACCGTGCTCAACATGGCCAAGGACACCACGGTCAACGGGCTGACCATCGCCAACACCTACGCCGCGCACGACAGCCAGGCGTTGGCCCTGTACGCGGGCGGCGACCGGCAGGTCTACCGCAACGTACGCCTGCTGGGCTACCAGGACACGTTCCTGTCCTGGGGCGGCACCGGAAGCTCGCAGGTCCGCCAGTACGTCTACAAGAGCTACATCGAAGGCGCCGTCGACTTCATCTACGGCAACGGCGCCCTGGTCATCGACTCCACGACCATCCGCTCGCTGGACCGCGGCAGCACCAACAACGGCTACATCACCGCCGCGGCAACCAACTCCGGCAACCGGTACGGCATCCTGATCACCAGATCGACGCTGTCGAGCTCGGCCGCGGCGCGGACCGTGGCCCTGGGCCGTTGCTGGCACGCCGGTGGTGCGGCCGACGCGATCGGTCAGGTGCTGGTCCGCGACTCGGCGCTGGGTACGCACGTCCGCCAAGCCGGGGCCTGGCAGGACATGGGCGGCTTCTCCTGGAAGACGTGCCGGTTCAACGAGTACAACAACAACGGTGCCGGAGTCAGCACCGGCACCAGCGACCGCCCGCAGATGAGCAGCGCGACCGCGGCGAACTACACCCCGCAGAAGTACCTGGCGGGCAGCGACGGTTGGAATCCAGTGCAGTAGCCCGGCGCGGCGTTCACCAGAACTCCAGGAGCACGTGCTCCTGGAGTTCTGGTGGCGCGGTAGCGTGACGCCGAATCAATCGCGGTCGGCAAAGGGGTTCAGGATGGAACGGCCAGCGTGGGCGAGCCTCGACATCGACATCGACAAGCCGAGCGCGTCTCGGATCTACGACGCGCACCTTGGCGGGTCGCACAACTTCCAGGTCGACCGCGACGCGGCGAAGAAGATCGTCCAGTTCATGCCGGAGCTGCCCGAGATCCTGCGCGCCAACAGGTCCTACCTGCGTCGGGCGGTGCGCTACCTGGCAGGCCAGGGGATCACGCAGTTCCTCGACCTCGGCTCGGGAATCCCCACCGTGGGCAACGTGCACGAGATCGCCTGGCAGGCCAACCCCGACTGCAAGATCGTCTACGTGGACGTCGACCCGGTCGCGGTCGCACACAGCCAGGCCATTCTGAGCGGCAGCGAGCGCGCGACGGCGGTGCACGGTGACCTTCGCCAGCCGAAGGGGATCCTGGACAACCCCGAAGCGCAACAGCTGCTCGACTTCTCCCAGCCGATCGCCGTGCTGATGGTCGCCGTGCTGCACTTCGTACCGGACTCCGACGACCCGATCGGCGTCATCCGCCAGTACCTGGACGCGGTCGTCCCCGGCAGCTACCTCGCCATCTCGCACGCCAGCTTGCAAGGGTCCTCACCCAAGCAGGCCGAGGACGCCACCCGACAGTTCCGCAGCAGCGTCACCGACTTCTCGATGCGCACCCGCGCCGAGATCACCGACCTGTTCACCGGGCTGGAACTGGTCGAACCGGGCGTGGTCTACCTGACCGAGTGGCGTCCCGATGTCGGGGACGAGGTCCGCGCCCCGGAGCGGATGTCGACCTTCGCGGGGATGGGCCGCAAACCCTAGTGCGGTGACCGCGCCGTGCCCAAGCTCGCCGTGAGGGGAGCCCGCCGAACACCGGGTGTTCGGCGGGCTTTCCCCATGGCAAGGCTACGGGTCAGCCGTTCAGCCCTGGTGGGCTGAATATCTCCCCGTAGGAACGCCACCACACGGGATAGGTCGTGGACCGGCCTCCGGTGACCCCTTTGTCCACACCAAATCCTGGGCCTGCCGAGAAGCTCATCTGCCCCGGACTCCACGAGGCCTCGCCGCCCAACCCCGGCTTGATCGGTCCGGATACGGCCACGTAGTCATCCGTTCCCGCCAGATCGGCCACTGATTCCTTGTCGGAGAAACTGACACCAATGCTGCCCCCCACGGCCAAACCCATGCCCTTTCCCGACTTCGTGGCGCCGTAGAGCCCCATTCCCCTCCTGTCGAAGCCGACGCAGGCCTCGCCGCCACCGGCGAAGACCCCCACCACCCCGCCGACACCGCCGCAGATCGACACGGTTCCCTTGGGTTCGGTCGGCGCATCGGGAATCGGCGGACCTCGATGGCTGCGTGCCTGCGGGATCACGTCCTGTGAACCGTCGCAGGACATCCCGCGGTAGCCGACCCACCAGGTGCCATCGGGCCCCAGGTAGCCGAACACGTTCTTGCGGGTGTACCCGTTGGGGTCGATGAGGCTCCCCGACGCGTCGATGATGCACGGTGTTCCCGAGCCTCCGCTGGGACTGCAGTCCACCACCGGCACCCAGGGCTTCTGGCACGTCCCTGCATGGACGCGGCTATGCAGGGCAACTGGATGTAGAGCTGCGGTCGCGGCTTGATGCGTGCCGGGGTCCCACCCTGGCGAGCCTTGTTGGACGAGCTTCCGCGGCCCCGCTCGTAGTCCTGCTTCCTCTGCCGGGTGTCGTGCCGTTGGTCCTCCTGCTGTTCGTGCTCGCGGTAGTAGTCGCACTCCTCCTTGTCGGTGCAGGGCATCAAGCCGGTGGGATCGCTGGTCGTCACCGGGTTGCCGTTCGCGTAGCTGTACCCGTTCATCTGTTGCGGGTCGTTGTGGTTGACGAGAGGGTCGGCCGAGATGAACCGCCCGGTCTTCGGGTCGTACTCCCTGGCGCCGAGGTGGGTCAGTCCGGTCGACGGATCACCGGTGCCGTCGAGGAATCCGCGTTCACTGGGCCACCCCGAAGGTGCTCCGCGTTCTTCACCGAACGGTGTCGTGCGCCGCCGGGTGACCTTCTGGTCCGTCGCGGTGATGGCCACGTCGCCGGTGCCGTGGTGATCGGCGGAGAGCCAGGTGACGCCAGACGACGTGCGCATCGCGACCGGGACACCGCCGTGGGTGTAGTACCGGGTCGCGCTGACCTTCCCTGCGGTGTCCTGCCGGATTTCGGTGCCACCGAGGTAGAGCGTGCTGCCCGCGGGATCACGGCGCAGCAGCCTGCGCCCCTCGGTGTCGTAGACGAAACCGGTGGTCTGGTCGCCCTTCGTGACCTTGGTCAGCTTCCCGCCCGCGTTCCACTCCAGCGCCTGTGCGTCGGCGCCGATCTTGCGGCTGGTCGTGTTGCCCGCGGAGTCGTAGCCGTACGCGTCGGTTCGGCTCCCGGCGAGACCGGTGGTCTGCACGGACAGCAGCTTGTGACCGGCGTAGTCGTACTTGCTCGTGGTGTCCCCGGCGCCCGCGTGCCGGACCTCCTCGATGCGGTTGCCCGTCTTGTCGTAGCGGTACGAGGTCCAGTAGGGCGCCGTCGCGCCCAGTGCCTGTGCGGAACGCGGTGCCGCGCAGTCCGTCGCGGGGGTCCAGGCCTCTCGGAGCCTGCGCAGGTAGTCGACCTCGAAGCACTGCGTGTCGGACGAGGTGGCGTCGGTGATGCTGCTGACGTTGCCCGCCGCGTCGTACTTGTAGGCGACGTCGGTCACCTTGGTCGGCGCGGTCTCGCGTTGGACGACGGACCGGGCCAGCCTCCTGGTCCCCTCCTCGTAGGTGCGGGTGATCAACGCGAACTTGCCGCCCGCGGACAAGGTCTGCCTCAGCAGTTCCCCGTACGGCGAGTAGGTCGCGTCCGTCACTACTCCGCCGACTGGATGTCAACGTCGACGACTCTGTGAGGACGAGGTGCTCAAACGATGGGTGATGGCCCTTGTCGTGGTCCTGGCCGCCGCGACCGTTCCGCTGGTCACCGCGCCCGCTGCGTCTGCCGCGAACGGCTTCTACGTCGGCATCGGCCGGCTATACGACGCGAACGGCAGCGAGTTCGTCATGCGCGGCGTCAACGTCGCGCACGCGTGGTACGCGGACAAGACCACGCAGTCGCTCAAGGACGTCAAGGCGCTGGGCGCCAACACCGTCCGGGTCGTGCTGGCCACGGGAGCGCGCTGGACGCGGACCAGCACCGACGCCGTGGCGTCGATCGTGGCGCAGTGCAAGGCGAACAAGCTGGTGTGCGTCCTGGAAGCGCACGACACCACCGGCTACGGCGAGCAGAGCGGCGCGGTGACGTTGTCCAAGGCGGTCGACTACTGGCTCGGCGTGAAGAACGCGCTCGTGGGCCAGGAGAAGTACGTCATCATCAACATCGGCAACGAGCCCTACGGCACCAACAACTACAGCAGCTGGGCCAACGACACGAAGAGCGCCATCTCCCGACTGCGGTCCAACGGCTTCACGCACACGCTGATGGTCGACGCCCCGAACTGCGGCCAGGACTGGTCGTTCACGATGCGCAACAACGCCTCGTCGGTGTTCAACGGCGACTCGCAGCGCAACACGGTCTTCTCGATCCACATGTACGGCGTCTTCGACACCCCGTCCGAGATCACCTCCTACCTGAACACCTTCGTCTCCGCCAAGCTGCCGATCGTGGTCGGCGAGTTCGGTGACAACCACTCCGACGGCAACCCCGACGAGAACGCGATCATGGCCACCGCCCAGTCCCAGCGCATCGGCTACCTCGGTTGGTCCTGGAGCGGCAACGGTGGCGATGTGTCCTACTTGGACATGACCAGCGGTTTCAACCGCAACAGCCTCACCTCGTGGGACAACCGGATCTTCAACGGCAGCAACGGCATCAGGTCCACCTCACGGCAGGCGACCGTCTACTGACCTGGCCAGGCACCGCGTTCGACACCCACCGCTGCCGGAACTCCAGCAGCGCAGGACGTGACTCCCGACCGGGAGTCACGTCCTGCGGCACACGGCGTCGTTGAGGGTGAACGCCGTGGGCGCGCCGTTCGCACCGCTCCACGTGCCCAGGAAGCCGAACGAACGGGATTCGCCGACCGGGATGCCGGAGTTCCACGGCGCGTTGCGCACCGTCACCGCGGCTCCGTCCTGGGTGTGGACGCCGTTCCACAGCTGGGTGATGCGCTGGTCATGGGCGTAGGACCAGGTCACCTCCCAGGAGTCGACCGCCACCGGACCGCGGTTGGTGACCTGCACGGTGCCCAGGAAACCTCCGGGCCACTGCGCCGTCGTGTCATAGGCGATCTCGCACCCCGCGGACGGCAGGACGGTGCCGATGCGGCTGGGGTCGACCACGGCCCAGTAGGCGTCCTTGGCCTGCAGACGGGTGTCGAACAGCAGCGGGTGGTCCTTGCGCGTGACCGGGAACGTGTCCAGCCACGTGCCGTCGTCGGCCAGGCCCCACAGGGTGACCGAGCTGATCGCGTCCCGGTGCTTCGTGAACACCCCGAACAGGTCGCGGTAGCGGTTGGCGTGGGCCAGCAGCACCTCCGCGGGCGGCGTCGCCGGGTAGGACTGGCCGCTGTCGGTGTACACCGAGACGTCCATCTCGGTGATCTGCTGGTCGACGCCCAGCGGGAGGAACTTCGTGATCATCTCCTCCGTCTCGGCGACCGAGGGCCACTGCACGTTGACGTGCATCTGGTGGCCCACAGCGCCGATCGGCACGCCCTCGGCCCGCAACCGGGCCACGAGGTCGTACAGCTTGTCGCGCTTCGCGGGCACGTTGGTGTTGTAGTCGTTGATCACCAGCGTGGCGGTCGGGGCGACCTCGTGGGCCACGCGGAACGCGGTGCGGAGGTAGTCCAGGCCGGTGATCTCGAACCACTTGCTGCGGCGCAGGCCGTCGGGCTGGCTCTCGTCCACGACCTCGTTCACGACGTCCCACACGGGGATGTCGGCGCCGTAGTGGCCCACCACGCCGCGGATGTGCGCCTCGATGCGGGACAGCAGCAGGGCCTTGTTCTCCGGGGTGGCGGTCATCTCGGCGCCGGTGGCGTCCCGGAACACCCACTCCGGTGTCTGCTGGTGCCAGACGAGGGTGTGCCCCCGGATCGCCTTGCCGTTGGCCTTGGCCCACGTGACGACGGTGTCGGCGTCGGCGAACCGGAACACCCCCTCGGACGGCTCCGTCGCGTCCCACTTGAGCTGGTTCCCCGGCGTGATCGAGCTGAAGTGCCGGTTGAGCAGTTGGGCGTGGTTGCCGTACAGCTGGGCCGGTTCGACGGCCGCACCGAAGTGTCGGAACGGCACGACGTCCTTGATCGCCGGGATGTCGGTCTGGATCGGCGGCAACGGCACGTAGGACAGGGTGAAGTCGTCGACGTGGAACGAGGCCGTGGCGCTGGAGCTCTCCACGTAGGCGGAGAGGAAGTCGGCGTTCGAGGCCAACGTGTACGAGCCCGCGAGGCTGACCCAGCGATCGGCCGTCACGTCCACGTCCCCGGCCACGCGCTCGTAGGACGTGACGCCGTCCGTCCGGCGTTCGATGGACAGCCGCAGCCGCGTGGCCGGTTCCCCCACCGCGAGCCGCACCCACACCGACAGCCCGTAGCGGGTGCCCTGGTCGACCTGGCCGAGCAGGCTCACCCGCGGGCCTTCCCAGGTCTGCGTGCGGTTGGTGACGAGCAGGCTCCGCGTGCCGCTGTGCGCGGTCGCCGCGCTCACGGCCGCGGTCTCTCCCCCGCGGGCGCCCCACGCCTGGGTGGTGCCGTCCTCGAACGTGCTGGACACGACCACCACCGGCGTGTCAGCGACCGCGGGCGGGCGCGCGCCGTAGGCCATCAGCCCCGCCAAGGTCGAGGTGACGAGCAGCCCGGCCAGAACTCTCCTCATTGAGAATCCTCCAACTTCTGGGAGCGCTCCCAGATCAGGTGAAGGGCACTCTAGAACGATTCACACCACTCGTCCATCACCAAGTGCGGTGGGTGGTGGGAGTGCCCTCACCACCCACCGCGGAGGTCACCCAGCGGCCAGCCGGGGGCGGGTGCGGTCATCCGCCCAGCGCTCGCGCCATTCGGCGAGGGCCACGGCCGAGGCCGCTCCGGGCGACTGCCCGCCGATCCGACCCGTCCGCGCGATCCGCGCCACGGGCGGCAGTGCGGTGGGAGCGCTGGGGAAGCCGGACAGCCGGATGGTCTCGGCCACGGCGTCGCGCGCGCCCCTGAACTCGATCTCCAGTGCTCGGCCGAGCACCTGGTGGGTCATCAGCAGGCTGCGCACGCTCGCCGACGGCAACGCGGTCAGGCCGGCGAGGTCGAACACCAGTCGGCGGATCGGCAGCGTTCCCACGCCTCTGATGAGGCGGTCCAGCTTCGGCGCGGACTCCGGGCCCGCGTACCCGACGAGGGTGATGGTGGCCTCGTCGTCGTCCATGCTCATCCGGGTGTGCAGGGTCATCGCACATCTCCTCCTGGTTCGGGGTGCGGGGTGGCGGTCAGCACCAGCACCGACCGCGGTCCCGCCGTGATTCGTGCCTGGTCGTCGAGCACCGGTTCGGTGCCCGGCGGGGTCGACGCGCGACCCGCCGGGGCGGACGTGTCGACGAACCTGCGCCACACCCGCTCACCGAGCGGTGCAGGCAGGTCCACCCGGCTCGGCTCCCAGTGCGAGTTCGCCACCAGCAGGACGTCGTCGTCCGGACCGGTGAACCGGATGGTGGCGAGCCTGCTCTCGAAGGGGCTGCCCGTCGGGAGGTCCTCTTCGGGGTAGGAGTCGCACCGCAGTGCCGGGTGCGCCTTGCGGAAGGCGATCAGGTCGCGGAGGAACGGGATCAGCCCGTCCGGCGCCGCGGACCAGTCGAGCCAGGACAGCTCGTCGTGGCAGTAGGCGTTGTTGTTGCCGTGCTGCGTCCGGCCGAACTCGTCCCCCGCCGAGATCATGGGGATACCTCGGCTGAGCAGCACCAGCGCCAGCGCGTTGCGGACCTGGCGGGCGCGCAGGGCGAGCACGTCCGGATCGTCGGTCGGCCCTTCCACGCCGCAGTTCCACGAGTGGTTGGCCGAGTCGCCGTCGCGGTTGCCCTCGCCGTTGCGCTCGTTGTGCTTGTCGTTGTAGGAGAACAGGTCCGCCAGCGTGAACCCGTCGTGCGACGTCACGAAGTTGATCGACGCCAGCGGTCCGCGCCCGCGGTAGAGGTCGCGCGACCCGGCGACGCTCGACACGAGCTGGTCGACCACACCGGGATCGCCCTTCAGGAAGCGGCGGACGACATCGCGGTAGCGGCCGTTCCACTCCGCCCACCGGCCGTGCGCCGGGAACGAACCGACCTGGTAGAGCCCAGCCGCGTCCCACGCCTCGGCGATCAGCTTGGTGTCGCGCAGCAGCGGGTCCGAGGAGATCGCCCGCAGCAGCGGCGGATCCGCGAGCGGCGAGCCGTCCTCGCCTCGGGTCAGCGCCGACGCGAGGTCGAACCGGAAGCCGTCGACGTGGAACTCGGCCACCCAGTGCCGCAGGCAGTCGAGGACGAACTCGGTGACCGACGGGTGGTTCGCGTTCACCGAGTTCCCGGTGCCGCTGTAGTTCCGGTACCCGCCCCGGTCGTCCAGCAGGTAGTAGACACCGTTGTCCAGGCCGCGGAAGGAGATGGTCGGACCGTTGTCGTCCCCTTCCGCGGTGTGGTTGAACACCACGTCGAGCACAACCTCGATCCCCGCGCGGTGCAACAGCTTCACCAGGGTCTTCAGGTCACGGGCGCTGCCGTAGCCCGATTTTGGGGCGAAGTACCCGACGGTGCTGTACCCCCAGTAGTTCCACAGCGCCCGGCCGTCCACCGGGTCGACGCGGTCGTTGGCGAGTTCGTCGAACTCGAAGACGGGCAGCAACTCGACGCAGGTCACCCCCAGTTCCCGCAGGTATTCGACCTTCTCCGCCATCCCCGCGTAGGTCCCCGGCGCGGACACCCCGGACGTCGGGTGGCGGGTGAACCCCCGCACGTGGGCCTCGTAGACGACCAGGTCGGCCGCGGGCTGCGCAGGCGGCCGGTCCCCCTCCCAGTCGAACTCGTCGGCCACGACCCGGCTCCGGTAGCGGAACCCCTCGAACGGCTCGCGGGCGCCGCCCCACCGCTCTCCCCCACCGACCTCCCTGGCGTACGGATCGGCGAGGATCCGGTCGGGGTCGAACCGGTCCCCCGCGCCGGGTACGGCGGGCCCGGTAACCCGGTAGCCGTACTCGATCGCCTCGGGATCGAGACCGGCCACGGTCATCGCGTGCACGCCGCCGACCCGGTGCTCCGGCGGGAACGGCACCTCAGCGAACGGCGTCGACGCACCCCTGCGGAACAGGACCAGCGAGACCTCCCGCGCGGCCGATGACCGGACCGCGAAAGCGATCCCGTCCGCTGTTCGCCGGGACCCGAGCGGGTACGGCGCGGCCGAGGTGACGGCCAACCCGGTTCCGCGAACGGGCGGTGCGACCGCTGTCGTCCCACCGGTCCGCGCGGTCACGTCGCCACCAGTCGCACGCGCACCTTCAGCGGCACCGACGACTCGGGGAGGTCGACCGTCATCGCCACCGGGTCGAACCCGTGGTGGGGCACGCCGTCGATCTCCACCTCGCGCAGTTCGACCGACCCCGGAGGGAGGGCGTCCGGCGCCACCCTCAGCACCCGGCCGGGGAACCCGTCGGGTCGTGGGCGGAACCACAGGTCGAGCGACTCGCCGCGGACGAGCAGCCGCTCGTAGACCTCGGCGAGCAGGCAGAGTTCCGCCGCGTGGTACATGCTCATCGAGTGGCTGCCCTTGAGCCGCTCGGTGCCCAGCAGGTAGGGCACGCCGTCGGCGAGGACGCTGAAGTACACGCCGCCCTCGTCGTGGTCGAGGAAGAAGGCGTTGTAGAAGGCCTCCGACTCCCTCGCCTGGCGCAGGAACTCCTCGTCACCGGTCGTCCCGGCGAGGATCAGGTACGCGAGGATGCCCTGCTCCTGCTGCCACCACGCCTTGCGGTCGTGCCACGTCAGCCGGTGCGGTGTGCCGTCGGCGCGCGGCACGCGCTCGACGACGTCGTACCAGCCGCCGCGCTGCGCGTCCCCCGCGACGCCGGGCATGGTCTCGGCGATCGTCCTGGCCAGCTCCAGGTAGGTGTCCTTGGGGCGGATGGCGTTCATCCGCACCAGGTTCCAGGCGATCTTGAGGTTGTGGCCGACGACCGCCCGGTCCTGCTGCCACCCCCACTCCCGGTCCGCGCTCCAGTCCGCGTGGAACCGCTCCTGGACGAACGGGCTCGCCGGATCGGGGAAGTGCTCCCGGATCAGGTCGAAGCACTCCTCCAGCATGTCCGCGTCGCCCTCGCGCTCCAGTGCGAGGTAGAGGTTGATCAGGAACGCGGGCGCGTGGTCGCCGATCGAGTTCCAGTTCTTCCGGGACCTGTTGGCACCCAACGACTCGTGGTCGGACGTCAACGTGACCGGGTCGACGTGGGAGAAGTACCCGCCGTCGACCTCGTCGCGGAAGAACCGGCGGAACAGCCCGAGGGTCCCGTCGATGTCGTCGAGGATCCGCGGGTCGCCGGTGATCCGGTAGGTCTGGGTCGGGCCCGCCAACGCGTAGATCTGCTCGTAGGCGGGGATGGACCGGTGATCGTCGCCGAACTCCGAGGAGAACAGCTTCGTCCGCACGCCGTCCCGCACGTCGAGCCCGTGGTACCAGTAGACGACGTCGTTCTCGCGGTCGACGAAGCGCAGGTTTTCCCGCAGGTAGGCCGTTCCCTTCTCGGCGATGTCGAGGAAGCCGTCCTCGCCGGTGAGCAGGAACGCCGACGCCATCCCGTACACCAGCCGGGAGATCGTGTCGGTCTCCTGGACGTGGTGCCCGTCCTTCTCGCCGCCGAGCCGCAGCACCGTCCGGTAGTCGACGAAGTCGGGGGTTCCCGCGCCGAACTGGGCCTTGCGGTAGAACCCCGCCAGCTCGCGCAACTGGTCGACCCACCACCCCGGCCGGGCGAAGGAGTACTCGCCGGGTTCCCGGTCGAGCAGCACGAGCCGCGTGGCGTCGAAGACGTGCCCGTCGGCGGTCGGCGAGTAGATGCCGTGCGCGAGGACGTGCCGTCCGACGGTCAGCAGCTCGCCCTTGCGGGACGTCACGTCCACGTGCGGCTCGCCGAGGTTGCGCAGCAGTTCGGCGGACGCGCCGCCGACGCCGATCCGCACCTCGCGGCCGTCGCTGGTACTGAGGCGAACCGGTCCGCCGTCGACGGAGACCTCCGTGACGTAGCCCGCCACCAGGTCGGAGAACCTCAGGTGGGCAAGGGTTTCAGCGGACACGGTTCACCGCCCCCCTGGCGTCCACCGAGGACCGCCACCACTTGGCCGTGCGTTCGGCGGTCCGGGCCGCGAGCAGGTCGATGATGATGCGCGCGAACAGGTGGCAGTGGTCCGCGCTGCGCGCGGTCACCAGGTCGCCGCTCACCACCACGTCCTGGTCGGTGTAGACCGCGCCCATGTTCCGGGCGTCCGCCACCAGGTTGTTGTGGCACGTGAGCTGACGCCCCCGCACCACCTCCGGGATCGGCGCCGCGAGCCAGAGCCCGTGGCAGATGATTCCCTTGAGCACCGAGGGCTCGTCGAAGGCGCGGCGCAGCAGGTCCACCGCGGGCGCCACGCCGTCCGGGGTCTCGGCGTAGCGGAGCCGGTCGGACACCATGCCCGAGGGCACGATGAGCGCGTCGAAGCTCCGCAGCAGCTCCTCGTCGACCAGTTCGAGGTCGCCATCCACGGTGAACGGCAGGTGGTGCTCGTGGCCGATGAAGGTGATGCTCTCCTGGCCCCACAACCGGGTCAGGAACCGCACCTCCGCACCTTCCTCGGCGAACCGCAGCCGGTAGTAGTCGATCTCGGCTTCCACGTAGTCGGTCTCCATCAGGATCGCGATGGTCCGACCGGTCAGCGCGCCGCGTTCCCGCAGGATCGTCGTCTCCACGTCGCCGCCCTACGCCGTGACCAGGTCGAGGAGGAACGGCCCCTGGTGCTCCAGCATCTTGCGCACCGCGGGTTCCACCTGCTCCGGCGAGTCCACGCGCACGGCCTCCACGCCGAGCCCCTTCGCGAGGTCGGTGAACCCGATGGCGGGGCGACCCAGGTCGAACGAGTCGGGGTGGCGGCGCGAGTCCACGCCGCCGTCCCGCCAGTACTGCTCGATGTTGAGGTCGAGCAGCTCGTAACGGCTGTTGTTGCACACGACGAACTTCGCCGCCACGCCGTAGCGCGCGGCCGTCCACAGCGCCTGGAACGTGTACATGCTGCCGCCGTCGCCGGTGACGCCGACCACGGTGGCGTCCGGCCTGGCCAGTTTGGCCCCGATGGCGCCGGGGATGCCGATGCCGAGCGAGCCTCCCCTGGTGAGGAAGTAGTTGCCCGGCACCCGCGGCGGGAGGTGGCTCAGCAGTCCGCCGGACGCGGTCAGCGCCTCGTCGAACAGGACCAGGTCGTCGCCGGTGTGCGCGGCCAGCGCGGCGCTGAACCGCTCGATCAGCGGGCTGTCGTCGAGCAGCGGCGGCGCGGTCCACGGCGGGACGGCCGACGGCGTGACGGGTGCTCCCAAGCGGTCGGCGAGCGCGGCGAGCGTCGGCTTCGGGTCGGCCACCAGCGCGACGTCGACCGGGAAGTTCTTCGCGATCTCGTAGTCGTCCAGGTCGATGTGGACGATCCTGGCCCCGGCCGCGAACGGGGAGTCCAGTGCCGGGAAGACCTCCGGGAAGGTGTAGGTCCCCACCACCAGGACGGCGTCCGCGTCGGCGACCACCCGACCGCTCACGGCGCCGAACATGTGCCCGAGCTGGCCGCGGTGCAGCGGGTGGCGGGTGTCCATGTTGAGCTCGGAGTTGTCCAGGCCCCACACGGGGGCGCCGAGCGCCTCGGCGACGCGGACCAGTTCGGCCTGCGCGCCCGACACCGCGATCCCGTCGCCCATCAGGATGATCGGGTTCCGCGCCCCGCGCAGCGCTGCCGCGGCGCGGTCGAGTTCCTCGGGCACGGGCAGCACCGCGCGGCTGGGGATGGTGCTCGGCACGGCGACCTCGGCGTTGAGGGCGTCGAGCACGTCCATCGGCAGTGCGACGAACACCGGGCCGCGGGGCTCCGTCATGGCCGTCTTCACCGCTCGGCGGAGCACCCTGAGCACCGAGCCGGGGTGGGTCACCCTGGTCGCGTACTTGGTGACGGGCTTGGCCATCTCGACCAGGTCGGCCGCCATCTGGGAGTCCATGGCCTCGTAGCGGACGCCCGCCTCGCCCGCGATCACCACCAGCGGGGAGTGGCCGCGCTTGGCCTGGTAGAGCATCCCGATCCCGTTGCCGAGACCGACACCCGTGTGGAGCTGCACGAGGGCAGGCCCGGCCGACGCCCTGGCGTAGCCGTCCGCGATGCCGATGGCCACGGTCTCCTGCAGCGCGAGCACGTAGTCGAAGTCCGGGTCCTGCTCGACGGCGTCGAGAAAGCCCTGCTCGACCGTACCCGGATTGCCGAACATCGTGGTGAGCCCATCGGCGTGGAACTGTTCGAGAATGGCGTCGTTACCTGTTCGCCGGTCCATTGGCCTGCCTCCGTGCAGTCGTTTTACTCGATTACCAGCCGTAGCGGCGCAAACCCGATTCCAGAACCTCGACCAGCTTTTCCCCGGCGAGGAAAGAATCCGGCGTAGAACGCGCGGTGATGAACGGGTAGTCCACGATCACCGACGTTTCCCTTCCGACGTTGCCGTGGAAGCGGCCCTCGGGACCGGTGGCGTCGCGCAGGATGTACTCCAGCGGGTACGGCGGCGGGCCCATGTTGAACTCGACCCCGACGAAACCGGTGCCGTCCTTGTAGTCGTACTCCTTGCAGTGGCCCGTGACGTGCTTGCCCCACAGGATGCTGGTGCGGTCGTCCCAGTCCCTGGCGAAGGCGAGCGCGGAGATCCCGTAGCACTCGGCGACGATCGGCTTGCCCGCGCGGACGAAGGCGAGGATCAGCTCGTGGAGCCTGCCGTTGTTGGCCAGGTCCACGATCGGGCCGCTGCCGCCCACCACGACGATCGAGTCGTACTCGGCGACGTCGTCGTCCAGGACGGCGATCTCCCGGTAGTAGGACTCCATGGCGCGCAACGGGTTGGGGTCGCTGTCGTAGGGCCGCTCGGGGATCCACTCGGCCAGGCTCAGCGGGTGGTCGAGGCGGGCCGAGTCG
>JBDSAJ010000475.1:0-6531 GCA_039922235.1 Umezawaea sp. | reverse complement strand
GACGACCACCGAGATCAGCTCCTGCAAGGACCTGATCGTGAAGGGTGGTCCGCTGCTGGGGAAGTTCGTGCTGACCAAGCAGTCCGGCAGCGGGGCCTGGATCATCTCCGACTACGAGGCCGAGCCCGCTGATTGCGTTGGCCCATAACGAAAACAGCCCCCGGTGACCGTGTGGTCACCGGGGGCGTTTCAGGTTTCGGAGCCGATCAGGCCTGCTCGTCGACCAGGAGGTTGCGCGTGCGGTTCGGGTCGACCGGGATGCCGGGGCCCATCGTCGTCGAGACGGTGACCTTCTTCAGGAACCGGCCCTTCGCCGCGGAGGGCTTGGCGCGCAGGATCTCGTCCAGCGCGGCCGCGTAGTTCTCCACCAGCTTCTCGGTGTCGAACGACGCCTTGCCGATCACGATGTGCAGGTTGGCCTGCTTGTCGACGCGGAAGTTGATCTTTCCGCCCTTGATGTCCTGGACCGCCTTGGTGACGTCGGGCGTCACGGTGCCGGTCTTCGGGTTCGGCATCAGGCCACGCGGGCCGAGGATGCGGGCGATGCGACCGACCTTGGCCATCTGGTCGGGGGTGGCGATCGCGGCGTCGAAGTCGAGCCAGCCGCCCTGGATGCGGGCGATCAGGTCTTCCGAGCCGACGGCGTCGGCGCCCGCGGCCTCAGCCTCGGTCGCCTTGTCGCCGGTCGCGAAAACGATGACGCGAGCGGTCTTGCCGGTGCCGTGCGGCAGGTTCACGGTGCCGCGGACCATCTGGTCGGCCTTGCGAGGGTCGACGCCCAGGCGGATGGCGACCTCGACGGTCGCGTCGAGCTTCACCTTGGAAGTTTCCTTGGTGAGCTTGGCAGCCTCCAGCGGCGAGTACAGCCGCTCACGGTCAACCAGCTCGGCGGCCTGACGGTAGGCCTTGCTGCGCTTCATGTCTGTTCCCTAACTCAGTGGATCAGTTGTGGTGCGAGCTGCGCTGAGCTCTCCCACGTACTGCGGTGTATTTGGTGGATCAGCCTTCGACCGTGATGCCCATGGAACGGGCGGTGCCTGCGATGATCTTCGCGGCCTGGTCGACGTTCGTGGCGTTGAGGTCGACCATCTTGCCCTCGGCGATCTCGCGGACCTGGGCCATGGTCACCTTGGCGACCTTGACGCGGTGCGGCTCGCCCGAACCCTTTTCCACACCGGCGGCCTTGAGGAGCAGCTTCGCGGCGGGCGGGGTCTTGAGCTTGAAGTCGAACGTGCGGTCCTCGTACACGGAGATCTCGACCGGCACGACGGTGCCACGCTGCGACTCGGTCGCGGCGTTGTAGGCCTTGCAGAACTCCATGATGTTCACGCCGTGCTGACCCAACGCGGGGCCGACCGGAGGCGCGGGGTTCGCGAGACCGGCCTTGATCTGCAGCTTGATGACCGCAGACAGCTTCTTCTTCTTGGGAGGCATCTCAATACTTCCTGTTATTGCAGTGTCCGCGCGCGGCCCTGCCAGCCGCAGCGTGGCCGACGATCCCCGCAGGGATCGGTCAGATCTTGGAAACCTGGCTGAACGACAGCTCGACCGGGGTCTCGCGACCGAAGATCGACACCAGGACCTTCAGCTTCTGGCCGTCGGCGTTGACCTCGCTGATCGTCGCGGGCAGCGTCGCGAACGGGCCGTCCATGACGGTGACCGACTCGCCGACCTCGAAGTCGACCTCAATGGTGGACTTGGCCGGACCACTCGCGCTCTTCTTGCCCTCGGCCGCCTTCGGCTCCACCTGCGGGAGGAGGAACTTCAGGACCTCGTCGATGGTCAACGGGGAAGGCTTGGAGGTCGCGCCCACGAAGCCGGTCACGCCAGGCGTGTTGCGCACCGCGCTCCACGACGAGTCGTTGAGCTCCATGCGGACCAGGATGTAGCCGGGCAGCACCTTGCGCTGCACCTGCTTGCGCTGGCCGTTCTTGATCTCGGTGACTTCCTCGGTCGGCACCTCGACCTGGAAGATGTAGTCCTCCATGTCGAGTGTCTGGATGCGCGTCTCGAGGTTCGTCTTGACCTTGTTCTCGTACCCGGCGTACGAGTGCACGACGTACCAGTAGCCGGGCGCCGCACGGAGTGCGTCGCGCATCTCGGCCACCGGGTCGGCGGGTTCGGCGTGGATGTCGGGCAGCTCGGCGGCAGCCTCGTCGTCCTCGACCGCTTCGACGTCGCCGCCCGACTCGGGCTCGGCGTCGGGCGTGTCGTCGGACTCGTCGGTCGCGGACTCCTCGGTGTCCTCCAGCTCACCAACCGGCTCGACGTGCACGGAGTCGCCGTCCTGAGCGGCCGCGAACACCTCTTCGTCGGTCAGGTCGGTCAGCTCGTGGGCGTCAACGCCGTTCTCGGAGGTCACTGCGGGTCTCGCTTCCTTTCGTGCATCACGTGTTCGGCCACCTCACCGGGGGCCGGCGCTGTTCGGCTCAGCCGAACACCTCGAACACGGCCCAGCCGAACCCCACGTCCAAGCCGTACACGAGGGCGATCATGAAGGCCACGAAGACCAGCACGACCGACGTGTACGTGACCAGCTGCTTGCGCGTCGGCCAGATGACCTTGCGCAGCTCGCTGACGACCTCGCGGAGGTAGCGGAAACCCCTGGAGATCAGCGACGGGCGCTTCTCCTGGGCTTCTCGCGCCCGCGTGGGGCGGCCCTTCTTCGACGCCGAGTCCTCGTCCTCAACGGACTTGGAGCTCTTGGCGTCGTCCTTGCGGGAAGCCGGACGGGCGGAAGCACGACGCTCACGCCGGGCCGCAGCGGTGACCGGCCGAACCGCGCTCTCGCGCTCTTCCGGCTGGTCCTGCTCGCGGTCGTCGCTCATGCCGTCCTCCACTCGCCGTGCATTTCGACGCAGGGGCGACAGGAATTGAACCTGCAACCTGCGGTTTTGGAGACCGCTGCTCTGCCAATTGAGCTACGCCCCTTTGGGACCCACCTGCTGCCCCTGGCTTTGGACGCCTTCCAGCCTCCCCATAGCTACCCATGGGGCACCTGGTTGGACTTCCAAGTCCGGAAGCATACGGCACGAACACCCGCACACTCCAACTGCCCCGGTCAGCGCACTGACTGGACTGTCAGGGGACAGCCTACCCACACCGTGGGAAGTGCTCGGCCCGAGGGCGGTGAAACCGGGGTCGTCTGCCACGATGGCGGCCATGGGCACGCCTGAGACGACCACCGCCACCAGCACTTCTCCCCGTTCCGGGGTGTCGAAGAGGATCGGCGGCATCGCCGAGTCCGCCACCCTCGCGGTCGACGCGAAGGCGAAGGCGCTCAAGGCCGCGGGCCGACCGGTGATCGGCTTCGGCGCGGGCGAACCGGACTTCCCGACCCCGGAGAAGATCGTCGCCGCGGCGCAGGCGGCGTGCGCCGACCCGCGCAACCACCGCTACACCCCCGCCGCGGGCCTGCCCGAGCTGCGCGAGGCCGTGGCGGCCAAGACGCTGCGCGACTCCGGCTACGAGGTCAGCGCGAGCCAGGTGCTCATCACCAACGGCGGCAAGCAGGCCGTCTACCAGGCGTTCGCGACCATCGTCGACCCCGGCGACGAGGTGCTCCTGCCCGCGCCGTACTGGACCACGTACCCCGAGGCGATCACCCTCGGGGGCGGGGTCCCGGTGCAGGTCACGGCAGACGAGTCGGCCGACTACCTGGTGACCGTCGACCAGTTGGAGGCGGCGCGGACCGAGCGCACGAAGGTGCTGCTGCTCTGCTCGCCGTCGAACCCGACCGGGTCGGTGTACTCCCGCGAGCAGGTCGTCGCGATCGGCGAGTGGGCCGTCGAGCACGACATCTGGGTCGTGACGGACGAGATCTACGAGCACCTGGTCTACGACGGCGCCGAGGCGGTGTCGCTGCCCGCCGCCGTGCCCGCCGCGGCCGGTCGGACGATCGTGCTGAACGGCGTGGCCAAGACGTACGCGATGACCGGCTGGCGGGTCGGGTGGCTGATCGGGCCCGCCGACGTCGTCAAGGCCGCGGCGAACCTCCAGTCGCACCTGACGTCGAACGTCGCCAACGTGTCGCAGCGGGCGGCCCTGGAGGCCGTCTCGGGATCGCTGGACGCGGTGCACGAGATGCGCGAGGCGTTCGACCGGCGTCGGCGGACGATCGTGGAGCTGCTGTCCGCGATCCCCGGCGTCCAGTGCCCGACACCGCGCGGCGCGTTCTACGTGTACCCGTCGGTGAAAGCGCTGATCGGGCGGACGCTGCGCGGGACCGCGATCGGCAGTTCAGCGGACCTGGCGACGCTGATCCTGGAGCACGCGGAGGTCGCCGTGGTGCCGGGCGAGGCGTTCGGCACGCCGGGGTACCTGCGGCTGTCGTACGCGCTGGGCGACGCGGATCTGGTCGAAGGCGTGACCCGGATGGCCGCACTGCTGAGCGAGGCCGTCTAGTCCCAGTGGTCCCTCCTAGTCCGTGCGGTGACTGAACAGCTACCTCGATCGGGCGAATGGAGTAACCGGCGATCGGCGTAGAGCGATGGTCCGTTCAGTCGTATCGCCGGTTCGAGGGAGACCTTCATGAGCGCGCCGATCTTTCAGCCCCAGTTCGTCGTCCAGCCGCGGAACGGGGTGGGGACCGCCGGGTTCGTGCTCGGCCTCGCCGGGTTCCTGTTCAGCTTCATCCCGCTCATCGGCGTGGTCGCCTGGCCACTGGTGATCCTCGGCCTGGTGCTGTCGCTGGTCGGCTTCGCGCGGGCCAACAAGGGCATCGCCACCAACAAGGGGCTGGCCATCGCCGGGGCCGTGCTGTCGGTGCTCGGGCTGATCGTGTGCGTGCTGTGGACGGCGCTGTTCGGCGCCGTGGCCACCGAGGTCGACAAGCAGGCGGACAAAGAACAGGTCGTGGTCTACGAGGTGTCCGGGGACGCCGTCGGCGCCACGGTGACCTACTCGACGTTCAGCGAGGGGAACAGCGCCACGAGCCAGGAGACGCTCACAACACTGCCCTGGCGGAAGGAGTTGACCGTGAAGGGACTGCTGAGCGGCGGAACGCTGACCGTCACCACCGGCCAGGAAGGCGGCTCGGTGGCTTGCAAGATCACCGTCGACGGCGTCGAGAAGAAGTCCGCCACGGGCACCGGGACGTTCAGCAGCGCCCTGTGCAGCGGCTTCTGACCGTTCCCAGTTCTGTCGTACCCCACCGGTAGCGTCGAATTCGGGGGCCTATCCCTCGCGCGCGTGGTTGGGGTCCCCCGAAGTCAAGTTCACCGGCCGCCACCGACAAGATCATTCTGCTGACCCGTCGGTGGCGGCCCAGTGCCCGGCTACGACAGGCGAACGCGGGCAGTGGCGCCACCGAGGACCGACTTGCCCTCGAAGGCGGCCGTGAGAGCGATCTTGAAGGTCCCGTCGTCCAGGACCTTGGCGACCTTGGCCGTGACCTCCACCAGTGCGCCCTCGGCGTCGTCAGGGACCGGGACGGGCCTGCCGAAGCGGACGCCGTACTCGACCACGGCGCCGGGGTCGCCGGTCCACGCGGTCACGATCCGAACGGCCATGCCCATCGTGAGCATCCCGTGGGCGATGACGCCGGGGAGGCCGACCTCCTGGGCGAACCGCTCGTTCCAGTGGATCGGGTTGAAGTCCAGCGAGGCACCGGCGTAGCGCACCAGGTCGGCACGGGTGATGCGGAGCGTCAACGGGGGCAGGACATCGCCGACGGTCACGTCTGCGGCGCGGATCATGCCTGGTCCTCCGTGGCTGCGGTGCCCCTGGCGACCAGGGTGGAGCGGGCGGTGGTCACGGCTTCGCCGTCCTCGGTGCTGATCTCGGCGCGAACGGACACGATGTCGTTGCCCATGCGGGAGTTGATGGCGTCCACGTGCGTCGTGACCACGAGCCGATCACCGGCCTGGATGGGCCGGTGGTGCGCGAACGTCTGGTCGCCGTGCACCACCCGCGTGTAGTCCAGGCCGAGTTCCGGATCCATCACCAGGACCTCGTTGGCCTTCATCGACACCAGGATCGCGAACGTAGGCGGCGCAATCACATCGGCGTACCCCAAGGCCTTCGCCGCCTCCAGGTCCCGGTGCACCTCACCGGGTTCACCCACGGCGTCAGCGAACTCGCGGATCTTCTCCCGACTCACCTCATACGCAGGTGATGGGGGGTAGGTACGTCCGATGAACGACTGATCCAGTGCCACCGGGGCAGGTTACCGAAGAGGCCGCCCCCACCAGGGGACGGCCTCTTCAAAACTCGCGGGGAAAACTCGCCGTCAGCGAGTTTCCTTGTGCGCCCGGTGCGTCTTGCAGTTCGGGCAGAACTTCTTGATCTCCAGGCGGTCCGGGTCGTTGCGCCGGTTCTTCCTGGTGATGTAGTTCCGGTGCTTGCACTCCTCGCACGCGAGAGTGATCTTCGGACGTACGTCGGTTGCAGCCACGGCCTTGCCTTCCTAGAGCTCGACAACCCCGACCCAACCGGGCACCCAGGGCGGGCTTACCACCCTGGCGGGGATCCTGACACCAGAACAATCGTAGTCCTGGATTCCAGCAGACAACCCCACCGCCAACGACGGAA
>JBDSAJ010000474.1:0-11213 GCA_039922235.1 Umezawaea sp. | reverse complement strand
CAGCAGCCATCGTGGAGAGGTGATCCACGAGGTCGACGAGGCGTTGCGGCGCCTGGTCAGGGACGACGCGCTGCGCGGTACCGACGTCGAGGTCGCGTTCGACGCGCCGACCAAGGACTGGGCGGCGCGGCGCAACGCGCCCACGGTCAACGTGTACCTCTACGACATCCGCGAGGACCTGCGGCGCAGGCAGCGCGGGCTGCTCAACTCCTACGACGCCGACGGCGCGGTCACCTCGCGCCACCTCCCGCCCCGGCACATGAAGCTGTCGTACCTGGTCACCGCGTGGACCCAGCGCCCGGAAGACGAGCACCGGCTGCTGTCGGACCTGCTGACCGGGTTCCTCCGGCACGAGGCGCTGCCCGCCACGCTGCTCGCAGGCTCCCTTGCCGCGCTGGGACTCCCGGTGCCGATGACCGTCGCACTGCCGCCACCGGAGGACCGCGCGTTCGCCGATGTGTGGACCGCGCTCGGCGGTGAGCTGAAGCCCTCGCTCGACATCGTGGTGTCCGCGCCGATCGAGTCCGGCAGGGTCTTCGCGGCCGGTCCGCCCGCCGAGGAGGGCGTGCGGCTCGACCTGGGCGGCGACGAGCAGGTGTCCCACCGGGTCGACGGCGACCGGGTCGCGATGTCGCGGAAGCGGGTGCGGCCATGACCCCGATGCACCTGTTCGACCGCCTGGCCTGGCTGGAGCGGCGGATCCGGGACGCGGTCGCCGTCCGGCGCGTCACCGACCCGCACCCGGACGACCCGTTCCGCGGGCTGTACCTGTCCGACGAGGCGATCGACGCCCTGCTGGACGAGCACCGACGGCCGTTCGTGCCGTTCCAGGAGACCCCGGCCGAGGGGAGGCTGGGGCGGTTGGCCGCGACCGCCGGCCTGACCAGCCTGGACGTCGAGCTGTTGCTGGTGGCGCTCGCGCCGGACGTGGACAGCCGGTTCGAGCAGTTCTACGGCTACCTGAACGACGACGTGACCCGCAGACGCGCCACCACCGGATTGGCGCTGAGGCTGTGCGGGTTGCCCGAGGCTTCGTCGGTGGGGCGGATCCGGTTGGACGCGGCGGCACCGCTGATCGCCTCGGGGCTGCTCGTGGTCGAGGAGCGGGAACGGCCCTTCCTGTCCCGGTCGCTGCGCGTGCCCGACCGGGTGGTGAGCCACCTGCTGGGCGACGACCGGCCGGATCCCGCGCTGGCGCGGGTCGCGCAGGTCGGCGTGGATCCGGTGCCGGTGCCCGACACCTCGCTGCTGGCTCGCGCGCTGCGGGCGGACGTCCGGCTGGTGCACCTGCGCGAACGGCCGGGCAGCGGCGCGCGGGAACTGGCGGGCGCGGCCTTGGAGCAGGCCGGGTTCGCGGCCTTGGTGGTCGACGCCGAACTGTTGCGCGCGGAACCCGACCACGCGGACCTGGCGGGTGCGGTGCTGCGGGAGGCGTTGCTGCTGCGCGCGGGCATCGTGCTGGGACCGGTCGAGGTCGATCCGCCGCTGGCCGCGCTGGCGCACGCGAAGATCCCGGTGATCGTGCACGGCACCGGCGTGTGGGACCCGCGGTGGAGCGTCACGCCGCCCTTGCAGCTCGACGCGTCCGCGCTGCCCGCGACGGACCGCGCCGACCTGTGGCGCGAGTGCCTCGACGGCAGGCTGGCCACCGGGCTGGACCCGGCCGAGGTCACCGCTCACTTCGTGCTCGGCCCTGGCCAGATCCGCCGGGCGGCCCAGGCGGCGACCGTGTCGGCGCTCGCCGAGGGCGGCGCGGTCGACGTCCACCACCTTCGCGCGGGTGTGCGCAGCCAGAACGCGGCGGGCCTGCAACGACTCGCTCGCCGCGTCGAACCCGCCGTCGGCTGGGCCGACCTGGTCCTCCCCAGCCCGGTGACCGCGCTGCTGGGGGAGCTGGCGGCCCGCGCGAAGCACCGCGACCAGGTGCTCGACGGATGGCGGATGCGCCCCGGCGGAGGTCGTGGGCGCGGGGTGACCGGCCTGTTCGCGGGCGATTCCGGGACGGGCAAGACGATGTCGGCGGAGGTGATCGCCGCGTCGCTCGGGCTGGACCTCTACACGGTGAACCTGGCGACCGTGGTGGACAAGTACGTCGGCGAGACGGAGAAGAACCTCGAACGGATCTTCACCGAAGCCGCGGGCGTCAACGGCGTGCTGCTGTTCGACGAGGCGGACGCGATCTTCGGCAAGCGCTCCGAGGTCCGCGACGCGCACGACCGGTACGCGAACATCGAGAGCGCCTACCTGTTGCAGCGCATGGAGACCTTCGACGGGATCGCGGTGCTCGCGACCAACCTGCGGGCCAACCTCGACGAGGCGTTCACCAGGCGGCTGGACGTGATCGTCGACTTCCCGCTGCCCGACGTGGAGCTGCGCGTGCAGCTGTGGGACCGATGCCTCGGCCGTCTGCTGCCACGCGAGGCCGACCTGGACCTCGACTTCCTCGCGGCGGCGTTCGAGCTGGCGGGCGGCCACATCCGGTCGGCCGCGGTGACGGCCGCGTACCTCGCCGCCGAAGCGGGGCACGAGGTGGGGATGGCGGACCTGATCGGCGCGGTGGCCCGCGAGTACCGCAAGCTCGGCAGGTTGCTGGGTGAACGCGAGTTCGGCCCGTACCTGGCGCTGGCGAGCGAGGGGGCGATGCGGTGAGCCTGCTGTGCCGGGTGTGCGGGAGCCGCAACGCCGACGGCGCCCAGTTCTGCGCCAACAAGAAGTGCGGCGCGTACCTGGTGTGGGAAGGACAGCCCACGGTCAGCGGTCCGGACCGCACCGGGCTGAACCGCCGCCGGGGACTTCGGGTCCAGCTGTCCGAGCAGACGTTCAGCGTGGCGCCCGGCGAGGTGTGCACGACGACGGTCACGTTGCACAACACCGGGAACCTCGTCGAGGGCGTTCGCGTGGTGATCGGCGGTTCGGCCGCGGCGTGGAGCACGGTCGAGCCCGCCGAGCTGTCGGTGTACCCGGAGCGGGCCGCCGAGTGCACCGTGACCTTCGCGCCGCCGAGAGGACCCCACTGCCCCGCGGGCATCGTGGGCTTCGTCGTGCAGTGCGCCTCGACCGTCCACTCCGGACTCGTGGTCACCGCGAGCGGCACCATCGCGGTCGGCGCGTTCCACGAGCTGACCGCGCAGCTCACCCCGACGATCACCCGTGGTCGGCGCCGCACGGTCCACCAGGTCAGGCTGGAGAACCGGGGCAACGTCGAAGAACGCGTCCGGCTGACGGCGA
Source organism: Umezawaea sp. (assembly GCA_039922235.1). GTDB lineage: Bacteria > Actinomycetota > Actinomycetes > Mycobacteriales > Pseudonocardiaceae > Umezawaea. Next base: position 7,985 of record JBDSAJ010000474.1, on the reverse strand, counting down.
GTGGCGCGGAGGGCGGGCTGACGTTCGAACCGGCCGACTCCACGGTCGACGTCGCGCCGGGAGTGGCGGAAGTGCCACTGGGCGTGCGGTCCCGGCTGCACTGGTTCGGTCGATCCCGCGCGATCCCCATCCAGGCGACGGCCGTTCCGCTGGCCGGAGGTCCGCCGCTGCGGGCCGACGGGACGCGGCACGTCGTGCCACTGCTGCCGACGTGGCTGCTGACCGGGGTGCTCGCGGTGGCGATGCTGGGCGGCGGCGCGGCGACCGCGTTGACACTGGCGAGCAACGAAGCAGTGTCAACATCTCCGGCCGTGACGCCAGATCTCTCCATCGCCGGCACGGATGCCGGTTCCGCCACGGTCGAAACCACGACGACGGCGGCGTCGACCGGTGAATCCTCCGGACTGGCCACCACTACCACCGCGTCATCGGCCGAACCGTCGTCGAGCACCACTACCACCACGTCGTCGGTCCCGGCGCCCTCGGACCCGGTGCTCCCGAAGCCAGAGGACTGCATCGGCTACGACCCGGCGGCGTTGCACGTGGTGAACGCGGGCGCCATCGGGTGGCAGTTGTTGGAAGGAACGTCGCACGCGATGTTGGTGCTGGACAACGAGGCCGACGCGAAGAATGCCCAGGCGATGGCCGAACAGCACAAGAGCATGTGCTTCCTCGGCCGTGACAACAAGCGATCGGACCGGAAGGCCTACATCGTCTACTACTGGCGCGGGAGCTCGGGGCGGCAGACCACGATCACGTCGCCGGACTGCGCCACCTACGATCCGGCGAAGCTCCGCGTGGTGAACGCGGGTGCTGCCGTGGGGTGGCAGCTCATGGAGGGCCAGTCGCGCGCGATGGTGCTGCTGGACAGCGAGTCGGACGCCAACAAGGCGCTCACCTGGGCCAAGGCCTTCACCAAGCAGTGCTTCATCGGCCGGGCGAACAAGAGACCCGATCGACTCGACTACGTCGTCGGGTATTGGGAGCACTAACTGCCCTTTCGGGCAGCTGCCACTGCCCTCATGGTCACGCTGCCGCGCCTGGTTTCACCCTTCGGGTCGGGGCAGCATGGATCGCGACTCCGACCTCCAGGGGGCGACCATGCGCGGACACGAACACGAGCTGGAGAACGACTTCCGGCCGAAGGGCGACCGGGTAGAACGCCAGGACCAGGACCTGATGGGGCGCGCGGCAGCGGCCGGGCGCACCGACGTGCTGGGCCCCGCAGGCCTGCTCGGCCTGCAGCGGGCCGTCGGCAACGCGGGCGTGAGCACCCTGGTCGAGGAGGACCGCTCGCCCGTCCACGACGTCGTCAACTCCGGCGGCGGGGCCACCTTGGACAACGACACCCGCGCGGACATGGAAGGCCGGTTCGGCCACGACTTCGGCGACGTGCGCGTGCACACGGATGGAGCGGCCCACGAGTCGGCGAAGTCGGTGAACGCCCAGGCCTACACGGTGGGCTCGAACATCGTCTTCCAACGCGACAAGTACGACCCGGCGTCGGACGCGGGCAAGCACGTGCTGGCGCACGAGCTGACGCACGTGGTGCAGCAGCGCAGCGGCCCGGTGGAGGGCACGGAGGCAGGCGGCGGGGTCAAGGTGAGCGACCCGTCGGACCGCTTCGAACGTGAAGCCGTGTCGAACGCCGACCGCGTGATGTCGGCGCCTGCTGGTCCTGCCGCCGCACCCGCCGTGCAGCGGTGCGAGGACCACGGCGATGCCTCTGTGCAGCGCGAGGAAGCGCCCGTCGCCGAGGAAGGCGAAGAGGAGAAGATGGCGCAGACGTTCGTGCAGCGGGAGGAAGAGGAGGAGATGGCGTAGGAGCCGTGACCCGTCATGGGTTCCCGTCGGATCCGGTGAATCCGGCCTCTACCTTGCGGTTGAACTTCTGCCCGTCAGATCCCTTGAAGCTGTTGCAGGATCGGCAGAGGATCTGCAGCTCCTTCTCGTCGCTGTACCACTTCACGCGGTCCGCTTGACCACCTCGCCTGCCTGATTCCTCCCAGTGCTGGGTGACCGGCTTCTTGTGGTCGACCGCACCGTCGGCCTGGGAATTCAGGTGGGGAGGTTTCGTCACGCCACTTCTCGTCGCTCCAGGGCACACGTAGGTGCCCTGGTTGAACATGGGATTCCTCTGCCAGAGGTGAAGGTTGACCTGCTTCTCGTTGATCTGCTTTTGCATCAGGCTCGATCGGTGCGCCTGGTAGGCGGACTTGGGCCCGTAGAACTGGTCTCGAATGTCGATCTCGCGCCGGATCTCGTCGTCCAGGGTCCAGATGGTGCCTTTGAGCTCGTCGATGTCCATGACCTGACCGATCGTGCCGAGCAGGCTCAGCATGTCACCGGAATAGGCCTCGAGGTTCGCCTCGACTTCTCGGAGCTTCCGCTCGTTCGTCTCCTCGAACTTGTACTTGCGGATGTCCGCTTCGTAGGCGGCCACCTTCGACTTGACGGTGTTCAGGTGCTCCACCACCTCCGGATGCGCCTTGACAGCGTCGCTTCGCAGCGCGGCGAAGATCTTGCTGGACAGCTTGCCCTTGTTGCTGGCCAGCATGACCGAATACGTGCCGCCGACCTGCTCCACGAAGACATGGTGGGTGTTGCCCTTCATGGATACGGACTTCTTGCCCATGAGCTTCGCGAGAAACGCGTCCTTGAGCCCTCGTAGACCTGAAGCGACCGCCCCGCCACCGCGCTTGACCTTGCCCCAGAGCTTCTTCCCCGCCTTCACGACGGTGCCCACCACGGTGTCGACCACCTTGCCCACCGGGGCCTGGATCTTGTCCAGGATGGACTTGATCTTCTCCGAGATGCCACCAAGCCCGAGCAGGCTGGCCAGGAAGCCGAGCACCATCGGCAGGGCCTTGGCCAGGGTCTTCTCGATCAGGCCCGCTACCGCCCCGACGCCGCCCTTGGCGATCGACTCGATCGAGTCGAGGACCGAGTCGACGAACTCCTTGACCTGCGCCGCCTTGTCGACGAAGAACATCACGATGTCGTAGATCGCCTTGCAGGCCTTGATGAACGCCGCCGCCGGGTTGAGCAGGGAGATGATCCAGGTGATGCCCGCCTTCACGATCTTCTCGATCACGAAGTCCTTGATCTGGCCCATCACCAGTTCCTTGAGGTCGCCGAGCTTCTCGACCACCCACTTCCACAGGCCCGGCACGCCTTCGGTGACCAGGATCCTGACGACGTCGAGCGTCGACTCCAGCTTGGCCAGCACCGGTTCGGGGATGAAGCGCAGGATCCGGGCTCGCACGCTCGCCCAGGTCAGCCCGAGGATCGACAGGACCATCTTGAGGATGCCCTTGGCGTCGAACGTCTCCGGGATCTCGATGCCCGCGCTCGCGAGGTTGCCGAGCAGCCACGCCTTCAGCCCCGCCTTGAGGTGGTCGACGATGTTCGCGCCGAAGTTCATGACTCCGGTCTTCACCGCGTTGACCAGGTTCCCGAGGAACTCGATCGGCTTCTTGATGATCAGGTCGATCGCGCCTGCCGCCCTGGCCAGTACACCGAGCAGCATGTCCTTCAGCTTCATGATCGTCTCGATCGCGCCGCCGACGGCCTCCTTCGCCTTGTCCCACAGGCCCTTGTTCTCCGCCTGGAGGGTCTTGATCTCCTCGTCCACGGCGTTGCGCGCGGTGGTGTACTTCTCGGCCAGGTCTTCCACCAGGGCCTGCTGCTTCTCGTCGACCGAGTTCTCCAACTCGTCGAACTGGCTGCCGAACTCCTTGGCCGCCTCGCCCGCGATCTTGCGCAGCGCCGGGGACTGCGAGTCGACCTTCTGCTTGACCTTGTCGCGGCCTTCGGCGATCAGCCTCTTCGCCTCGGCGAGCTGTCCGCCGATGTGGTCGGCGATCTCGCCGATCACCGCCTGCAACTGCGACTCGTAGACCTTCTTCGCCTCCAGGAACAGGTTGTTCGCCTCGGCGGGCAGGCTGGCGAACAGGTCGTACGTCCAGCGCGCGGCACCGGTGATGCCGTCGTACCGCTCGGCCTTGTACTTCTTCATCCGGGCCTGGTGGTCGGCGGTGAACGCGGCCTTCGCCTTCGCCTCACCGGCCTCGAACCGCGTGGCGACCTCGGCGTCCAAGCCGTTCAGCACGCCCTCGACCTTCGTCTTGGTCTCGTCGAAGATCCCCTTGATCTCGCCGCTGATCCGCGCCCGGTCCTGCTCGTCCTTGGACTTGGTCGCCGTCTTGGCCGCCTGACCGCGTTGGCCGCTGGTGTTGCGGGCACCGGCGAGCCCGGCGACGGCGGTCTGGCCGGACGCCTGCGCGGCCGAAGTCGCCGCGGCCAGCTGGTTCGCCTCGGACGCGTGGACGGCGGCGGGGGCTGCGGCCGTGTGCTGCTCGCCCTCCTGCTTGGCGGCCAGCGCACCGGTCATCTCCGGCTCGTTCGACTGGGCCAGCTGCTCGTCGGTCACCCCGGCTTCCGCCATCTTGCCGTGCGTCTCGCACTGGTCGGCGCGCAAGTCGGTCTGCTCGGCGAGAGCCTTGTCCGGCACGGCTTTCCGCGCGTCCGGCGGCGTCAGCGCGGGAGGTGTGGGCGCGGCGGCCAGTGGCGTGACGGGCTTCTCCGCCGCCTTGCCGGTGTCCGGGGCTTCCTTCGTCTTGTCCGTGATGTCCTTGGCAGACTGCTCCTTGCCCGCGCCGACCTTGCCCATGACCTCGGACTTGACCTGATCGGCCTTGCCCGAGGTGGCGAACTTGTCCGCGTCGTCGAGGTTCTGCGGCGCCTGCTTGGCGATCGCGGCGTTGACGGCGGCGATGAACCCGGCCTTGTCGAAGCCCGCGGGCTTGGCCCCGGCCATCTTGTCGGCCTGCGCGGCCTTCGCCTGCGCCTCCTTGTCGTCCACGGGCGCGACGGCGGCGTCCTGCGACTTCTTCACCTCGGCGCCCGCGGGCGGATGCGCCTTGGCGGTCTTGGCCTGGCCGGCGACGTCGTGCTTGAGCGACTGGAACTTCGGGTCGGTCGCCGGGGTGACGCCCGCCGGGGCGACCGGGGGAGCGGGGCACGCCCGCTGCACCGCGATCATCCCCGCCACGGCCGCGTTGCCCGCCGTCGTCTGGAGCATCAGGAGGCCTGGCGGAGGAGCAGTACTGCGGGCGCGTGGCACCGGCCGTGGCGCGCGCGGGACCACGGCCTGGTCGCGGGCGGGCACGTCCCGGCCAGGTGCCATGCGTCCACTGTCGGCTCGACGGGTGCCGGGAACAACGTCCAAAGGGGCAGCGATCAGTTCCCCCTGGCACATCCCCGTGGTCGTTTCGCGGTCGACTGGCGCGCAGCAGCATCGTGGTACCGCTGGATCCGTTCGACCAGGGAGGCACGGATGCCCACCTACTACTCGCCGGGCGTGTACGTCGAGGAAGTGGAGGCGGGAGCGCGCCCGATCGAGGGCGTGGGCACCGCTGTCGCCGCCTTCGTCGGATTCGCGGCGGACGGCCCCTTCAACACACCGACGCTCGTGTCGAACTGGTCCCAGTACACCCAGGTCTTCGGGGACTTCGTCCGCGACTGCTACCTGGCCCAGTCGGTGTACGGGTACTTCCTCAACGGTGGCACCAACTGCTACATCGTCCGGATCGGTGGAACGCGTGAGAACGGGAACGGGGCCGCGCCTGCCGAGAAGGGGGCGCAGGCGGTCGTCGGTGGGTACCGGTTCGCGGCGAAGCAACTGCCCGCGGGCAAGAACGCCGGTGACATCACCGTCGAGGTGGCCGACGCGAGCGGGGAGAACCCGCCGGACGACCGGTTCACCCTGCTGGTCAAGCAGCACGGCAAGGTGGTCGAGACGCACAACGTGACCACGAAGCGGACCAAGGAGAACGTCGTCACCGTCGTCCTGGAGAAGTCCGCCCTGATCACGGCCGAGGAGACGGCGGCTGGTGGGGTGGCCACGAAGCCGGACAAGGGCAGCGTGACGCTCCAGGAGAAGCCCGCGCCCGCCCCGGTGCCCAGGAAGGTCGCCGCCGTCGACTACGTCGGCGATGTCGCGGACCGCACCGGTTTCGGTGGCCTGGAAGCGGTCGACGAGATCACCATGGTCTCGGTGCCGGACCTGATGAGTTCCTACCGGCGCGAGCTGATCAGCCTGGAGGACGTCAAGGCGGTGCAGCTCGCGATGATCGCCCACTGCGAGCTGATGGGCGACCGGATGGCCATCCTCGACCCGCCGCCGGGGATGTCACCGCAGAAGGTCATGGAGTGGCGGACGGACGTGGCGGGCTATGACTCGAAGTACGCCGCGCTGTACTACCCGTGGGTCAAGGTCTTCGACCCCGCCTGCAACGACAACGTGTTCATCCCGCCCAGCGGTTACATGGCGGGTGTGTGGGCGCGCACGGACAGCACCAGGGGCGTCCACAAGGCCCCGGCCAACGAGGTCGTGCGCGGGGCCATCGAGCTGGAGACCCAGCTCACCAAGGGGGAGCACGACCTGCTCAACCCGATCGGCGTCAACTGCGTGAGGTCCTTCCCCGGCAGGGGGATCCGGGTCTGGGGCGCGCGAACCCTGTCCAGCGACCCGGCCTGGCGCTACCTGAACGTCCGAAGGCTGTTCAACTACCTGGAGGAGTCGATCCTCAACGGCACCCAGTGGGTCGTCTTCGAGCCGAACGACGACGCGCTGTGGGCGCGGATCCGGCGCACGATCAGCGCGTTCCTGGTCAACGAGTGGCGCAAGGGCGCGTTGTTCGGCCTCACCCCGGACGAGGCGTTCTACGTCCGGTGCGACCGCGAGACGAACCCGGCGGAGAGCATCGACATCGGTCAGGTGATCTGCGAGGTGGGCGTCGCGCCGGTGAAGCCCGCCGAGTTCGTGATCTTCAGGCTCGCGCAGTTCTCCGGCGGCACCAGCCTGGTCAACGAGTAAAGGCGGTAGATCATGGCTCTTCCCGACCTCGACACCTCGGTAGGCCACTCCTTCGGCCTCGAAGTCGACGGCGTCGCCATCAAGCAGATCTCCGAGGTCAGCGGACTGAAGATGGAGCAGGACGTCATCGAGCTGAAGCAGAACACCGCGGACGGCAAGTACGTCATCAAGAAGCTGCCGGGCAGGCCGAAGGCGGGCGAGGTGACGCTGACCCGAGGGCTGACCGGTGACAACAGCTTCGAGAAGTGGGTGAAGGACGCGCACTTCGGCAAGATGGCGAGCGCCCGCAAGGGCGGCGCGATCATCGTCTACGACTACGAAGGCCAGGCGATCAAGCGCTACAAGCTGACCAACGCGTGGCCGAAGAGCCTGGAGATCGGCTCGCTGAAGGCGGGCGACACCAGCGTCCTCACCGAGAAGCTCGTGGTGACCTACGAGATGATGGAAGTCGAGTGAGCACATGCGCCGGGTCATGACCGCGGCTCCGGTGGAGGACGCGCCGGAAAGTCCGAGGGAGCAACCGAAGCTGCGCACCGAGTTCGCCTTCGAACTGCCGCGCGGATACGTCGACGACGCCGGGTCCGTGCACCACTCCGGTGTCATGCGGCTGGCGACGGCGCGGGACGAACTGGTGCCGTTGCGCGACGACCGGGTGCGGGAGAACTCGGCCTACCTCACGGTGGTGCTGCTGGCCAGGGTGATCACCCGCATCGGCGGGATCACCGACGTGCACGCGGGCGTCATCGAGAACCTGTTCGCGTCGGACCTGGCGTTCCTGCAGGACATGTACCGGCGGATCAACAGCGAGGGGCACACGAGAGCGGGTGTCGCCTGTCCCGAGTGCGGCCACAACTTCGTGGTCGACGTCGCGGGCGGGCGCCTGGGGGAATCGTGACGTACGCGGCCGACCGCCTGCACGAGGAGGTCGCGTACGTGGCGTACCACTTCCACTGGTCGCTCGACGACATCCTCGACCTGGAGCACGCCGACCGGCTGCGGTACGTCGGTGAGATAGCCCGCATCAACACGAGGATCAGTCAGGGGCGGTGAAGTGCGATGTGGCCGTGGCGACGGAAGGACGTGGCGAGCCCGGCGGCACCTCCGG
>JBDSAJ010000473.1:0-21759 GCA_039922235.1 Umezawaea sp. | reverse complement strand
ACCATTAGCTCAACGGCTCGATCCAGATGTTGCGGAAGCGCGGGTTGGCGCCTGCGTCGCCGTGGTCCTGCAGCCGGATCGACTGCGGGGTCGCGTCCTCCGGCAGGCTGTCACCGGTGCCGCCGTTGATCTCCACGTCGTTGTGCACGGTGACGCCGTTCCACACGACCGTCACGCGGGCGTTGGCGGTCTTGGTGCCCGCGCTGTCGAACCTGGCCGCGCGGAACGTGATGTCGTAGGTCTGCCAGGTGTCGGACGCGGTGGCCACGTTGCGGTCCGGTGCGCGCTTCGAGTAGATCCCACCCGCCTCGTCCGACGCGGGTGTGGTGTCACCGAACGACTCCAGCACCTGCAGTTCGTAGCGCTCCTGCAGGAACACGCCGCTGTTGCCGCGGGCCTGGCCGGTCACCTCCGGCGGGTAGGTCGGCTCGGACCACTCGGCGTGCAGCCGGAAGTCGCCGAACTTCTGCTTCGTGCGGATGTCACCGCCGAGCGACTCCATCGAGCCGTTGGAGACCGGCCAGGTCGCCGCCCCACCCGAGCGGGCTTCCCACGCGTTCAGGTCGGTGCCGTCGAACAGCACTGTCCGCTGCCCCGACGTGACGGTCAGCCGGTCGAGGTTGACGTTGCCGTCGTCGCCGGTGTCGTACTTGTAGACGACGGAGTTGGTGCCCGCCCTCAGCGTGACCGACTCGGTCTGCGTGGCCCACGTGTCCCAGTTCCCGGTGCTCGCGAGCGAGACTTGCCGCACCTTCGCGCCGTTGACGTACAGGCTCACCTTCTTGGTGCCCGCGAACGGGTTCGGGCCGTTCGAGTACCGCAGTCCCGTGTTGTACGAACCGGCGGACGGGACGCTCACGGAGAACGAGGTCGCCGCGCCCTGGTTCCAGTACCCCTCGACGAAGCCGGTGCCCGAGTAGCCCACGTGGTTGGTGGTGGCCGAGGCGCCACCGCTCAGGCCCGCCGTCTCCGCCTCGTAGTCCGTTGCCTGGCCGGTGTTCCCGACCATCGCGTTGAGGGTGTACCAGGCCTCGGTGCTCCACAGCGACTGCCCGTTCTCGGCGGCGAACGGGCGCGGCGAGCGCAGGTGCACGACCCGGCCTGCCCGCAGACCGGACAGCTTCAGCGTGACCTTCCTGCGGTCCGCCGACGCCGTCGCCGAGGTGACCTGGAGGTTCTGCTCGTCGATCCTCGGGCCGCCGTACTCGGAGGTCGGCGCGTACCGCCACTGCCGCGCCTGGTACTTCGCCGCCAAGTCGGTCGCCGTGGCGGCCGACAGCGGCTGGGTGTACTCCAGTTCGAACCCGCCGTCGATCGCCCGCATGGCGAGGATGTCGAACGCCCCGGTGCCGGTCGGGGTCAGCTTCTGCAGGCCGTAGGTGAGCTTGCCCTCCTGGCCCCAGTTGCCGCCCGCCCCGATGCCGCCGGTGTAGATCGCGCCGTCCGGGCCAAGGCTGATCCGGCTCACACCGGACTCCAGTCCCTGCGTGAGGCGGAAGACCGCGCCCTGGTACTCGTCGTTGACCTTCTCCAGGAAGCCTCGCTGGATGCCGCCGTAGGTCACGTCGCCGAACAGCATCTGCCCGGCGAACGGGCCGGTGGTGAGCTGCACCGGGTTGCTCGGCGAGTTCGCGATGTCGTTGTGCGGCAACCAGAGCACGGGCTGGGTGATCGGCTGGTCGTCGTACGGCCCGTCCGGGTTGGTGTAGTGGTTGAAGAACCGGTTCTGCTTGATCTCGACGAGTTTCGAGGCAGGGAGCCAGCCGCCCTGGTTGTCGGTGGCGAAGACGCCGCCCTCCGGGCCCCAGCCGATGCCGTGCGGGGTGCGCAGCCCACCGGCCACGTAGGACACCGCGCCGGTGGCCTTGTCGACCTTGATGCTGGTGCCGCGGTTCGCCGCGGGCTGCGGGTCGGTCGTCGCGCCGCCCTCGTTGATCGAGACCGACAGGTTCAGGTAGAAGAACCCGTCCTTGTACAGCATCCCGAACGCGAACTCGTGGAAGTTGCCGCCGAACGGCCAGGTGGCGATCGTGCGGTAGTCGTCGGTCACGCCGTCGCCGTTGGTGTCGTTCAGCTCGGTGAGCCCGGTCTTCTGCGAGACGTACAGCTTCCCGTCGACGTACTTGATCCCCATCGGCTCCTTGAGCCCGCTGGCGATCCGCTGCCGCGTGACCCGGCTGGGGTCGGTGTTCCCGGTGACGCCGCTGAGCAGGTACACCTCACCGAGCACGTTATCGGAGCCTACCCACGTCGCGATGGCGAGCCTGCCGTCCGGCAGCCAGTCCATGGCGGTGACCTGCGGCTCGAAACCGCTGGGGCGCAGGTTGGTCAGTGTGTAGTTCGGATGCACGCCGGTCAGCGGCAGCCCGTCACCAGGCGAGTCGCCGCCCGCCTCGCACTCCTTGCGGCCAGGTGCCGTCACCCGGACCACGCCCGCGTCCGTGCTGAGCACGCTGTTCGGCACGACGGTGAACGCGGTCGCGCCTGGCGTGCGCCACTCCAGCGTGACCTGCTGGCCACCGCCGTTGTCGAAGTGCTCGACGCGCAGGGCGTGGTAGCCGGTGCCGAGCCGGATCGAGCCATCCACCGGGGTCGGCCCGTGCAGGCCGTCGTTGGTGATCACCTGGGTGTCGTCGATCCGCAGCCGGGCACCGTCGTCGCTCGTGAGGCGGAAGGCGTAGTCGCCCGCCGTGGCGATGGCGATGTTGCCGATGACCTCGGACAGGAAGTGGTCGTCGACGCCGAACTCCGTGCCGCTCCAGTTGATCGTCGGCATCAGCTTGTCGACGTTGGGCGTCTGACCGGATTTCAGCGTGCACAGCCGGCTCAACTCGACCTGCATGTCGTAGACCCGGAGCGTCACGCCCGGTTCCTGGGGTGGGACGGCCGCGGAGGCAGGGGTCGGTGCGATGACGAGACCGCACGCGACAGCGCACAGCACGACGAAGGTTGGCAGGCGCATGGGGTACTCCCCGAAGGCGTGGTGTGCAGGGTTACTGCCGTGTTGCGAACGTATGACCGCCTTTTGGCGACGGTCAACGAAAGTCCGGTCATCTGACACAGAATTACGGCGAACGGGCGCAGGATATCCGGTGTTGTCCAGGAACAGGTCATCGGCTCGCCTGCGGACATCGCCCCGGCAGACCGCTCCCGGCGAGGTGGCGGAGTTGATCGTCCGTAGGATGGGGCCCGGTCTCACCGGAGCGCGCTCCGCCAGATGATCGCTGGAGCGTCCGGACTCGCGACCCCAGCCGACCTGCTCGAAGGGGTTGCCGTGAAGCCGCTCGGACCGTCCGACCCGACCGCGATCGGCCGCTACCGGGTCCTGGCAGAGCTGGGCCGGGGTGGCATGGGCCGCGTGCTGCTGGGGTCGGGTCCGGACGGGCGGCTGGTCGCGGTCAAGCTGGTCCACCCCGCGCTCGTCGAGGACGAGGGGTTCCGCGTCCGCTTCAGCCGCGAGGTCGAGGCGTCCAGGAAGGTGTCCGGTGCCTACACGGCCGCCGTGGTCGAGGCCGACGCGGACGCCGAGGTGCCGTGGCTGGCGTCGGTGTTCGTGCCAGGCCCCTCGTTGCACGACGCCGTGGCTGTGGCCGGCCCGCTGCCGGAGGACTCGGCGCTGCGCTTGGCGGCCGGACTGGCGACGGCGCTGCTGGAGATCCACCGGGTCGGCCTGGTCCACCGGGACCTCAAGCCCTCCAACGTGCTGCTGACCGACGACGGCCTCCGGGTGATCGACTTCGGTATCGCCAAGGCCGTGGACGACCCCGAGAACAACCTCACCCACACGGGCTCGATGATCGGCTCGCCGGGGTTCATGTCGCCGGAGCAGGCCGTGTCCGGCACCCTCGGCCCGGCCAGCGACGTGTTCTCGCTGGGCGCGGTGCTCGCCGCCGCGTGCACGGGGCGGAGCCCGTTCGCAGGCCCGTCCACGTTGCAGACGCTGAACAACGTGGTGAGCGCCCGCCCCGACCTCTCGGCACTCCCGCCACGGGTGCGCCTGATCGTGGAGCGGTGCCTGGAGAAGGACCCGAGCAGGCGCCCCGGTCCCCAACAGGTCCTCGACCTGGCACACCCGGTCCCGCCGTCGGTGCAGCCCTGGCGCCCCGCCGTCCACCGGATGATCGACGCCCAGCGCGCCGCCGTCTCCCGGTTCCTGCCCGCCGGGCCACCGGACGCGGCGCAGACCGTGCGAACGGCCCCCGTGTCGGTGCCGCCCCGACCGCACCCCACCTCCGTCTTCGCCGCGGGCGAGCAGGCGCGGGCCACCACACCTCCGCCCGTGCGCCGAGGCCCGCGGCGGGCGGTGGTGGCCGTCGCGGCCGCGGCCGTCGTCGCGCTGCTGGCCGGAGGGGCGGTCGTCTGGCAGAGGTGGCCGCTGTCCGGAACCGCGAGCGGCAACCCGGCCCAGACCTCGCAGAGCACGACCCCGGCACCCACGACCAGCTCCGTACCGACCTCGACGCCACCGAAGCCCGCGACGACGTCCACGACCAGCGCCACCGGCCAGAAGGACCTGAAGCTGTACTGGAACTCCAAGCTGGAGGACAACGCGACCTGCCTCGACGAGGAGTGCCTCGGTCGGAACCGAGCCGAGTACGGCCTCTCCCGGACGGAAGGCCGCGTGCTGGCCGCCAAGGAGGAAGGCACGGTGCTGCTGAAGTCCTACTGGAACGAGGCTCGCGGGGACATCGCTACCTGCGGGACCACGACGTGCGTCCGCGAGCAGGAAGCAGTCGGGTACGTCTACGTCCGGGACGAGGGCTACGCCTACGGCAAGCAGCGGCCCGGTACGGTCCCGCTGCGGTTGTTCTGGCACGTCGGACGCCAGGACAACGCCACGTGCGTGACCGACGCGTGCGCGGCGGCCCAGGTGAGCGTCGGCTACCTGTACGTCCGGGACGAAGGCTTCGTGTACCCCGCCACACCGTCGAGTTGATCGCACAGCGGTGTCCACAATGCCCGCTGTACCACCGTGGGTGGCCGCTGCTCCGCCCGGCGCAGTAGCGTCGGCACGTGCCTGAAGCAGGAGACCTGATCGCCGCGCGATACCGGCTGGTGACGTCGGTCGGTCGCGGGTCGATGGGCGTGGTGTGGCAGGCCGTCGACGAGCGCCTGGACCGCACGGTCGCCGTCAAGCTGTTCGACGCGACCACCCACACCCCGGACGCGGTGGACCGGATCATGCGCGAAGGCCGCGTCGCCGCCCGCCTGCGGCACCCGCACGCGATCACCGTGCACGACGTCGTCGAGCACGACGGGACACCGTGCCTGGTGCTGGAGTACCTGCCCTCGCGCAGCCTCGCGGCGGTGATCGCCGAGCGGGGATCGTTGTCACAGCAGGAAGTGGCCGCCGTGGGCGCCCAGGTGGCGTCCGGGCTGGCCGCCGTGCACGACGCGGGCATCGTGCACCGGGACGTCACGCCGTACAACGTCCTGCTCGCCGAGGACGGCACCGCGAAGATCGCCGATTTCGGCATCGCGCGGGCACTCGGCGAGGGCACGGTGACCGACGCCAAGGTCATCGTCGGCACGCCCGCGTTCCTCTCGCCGGAGGTCGCGGCGGGCGGGCAGGCGACGGTCGCCTCCGACGTCTTCTCCCTCGGCGCGACCCTCTACGCGGCACTGGAGGGCAGCCCGCCGTTCGGCTCGGACGAGAACCCCTACGCGCTGCTGCGACGCGTCGCCAGCGGACAGATCACCGCACCCCGCACCGAGGGCCCCCTCGCCGAGGTGGTGACGCGGCTCCTGCGCGGCAACCCGGCGGAACGGCCGACGATGGCTCAGGCCCACGAACTGCTCGCCGCGGTCGTGGAAGGACGGCCGGTGCCCGCGCCGAGCAGGCCGAACGGGCATGGGACGCTGCTGCTCCCCGCACCACGCCGCCTGCCACGACGCCTGATCGCGGCCATCGCCGCCGCCTGCCTCCTCGCCGCGGGCATCGTGATCGGCACCGTCCTCCGCAACGACGACCAGCCCGCGGGCGCCCAATCGACCCCCTCCTCCAGCAGCGCCACACCCACCACGTCCACCACCCCCACGGCGGCCTGCGACGCCCGGTACGAACTGACCGACTCCTGGCCCGACGGGTACAACGCCCAGATCACCGTGCGCAACGGGGACACGCGCGACCTCACCGGCTGGACCGTGACCTGGGAACAGCCCGCGGGCCACAAGATCGGCAACCTCTGGAACGGCGTCCTCCGCCAGGACGCCACCTCGGTGACCGTCACCAACGCCGACTACAACGCCAAACTCCCGGTGGGCGGCACCACGAACTTCGGCTTCACCGCCGCCGGACCCGCACCCGACCGCCCGACGGTGACCTGCACCTCTCCCCCATGACCTGCCCCCAACTCCGCCGTCACCCCTGGGCGTTCGGCCTGGTCTCCGGCGTGAACCGGAACGAGATGCCCTCCATCAACGGCTTGCGCTGGGTGTTGTGGAACGCGGCGACGAGCCAGCGGTCGCCCTCGCGCACCATGGCGTAGGTCTGGACCTTGGTCAGCTTCTTCGGGTGCTCGCCCTTCACGGTGTCGCCGCGGCTGGTGAGGACCGCCGCGTCCGCGCCGAGGAAGCGCACGTCGAGCACCTCGTGCGCGAGCTTGGTGCCCTTGACGAACTTGGCGAACAGGGCGCGGTGGCTGTCCACGATGTCCTGCCTGCCCTGGTACCGGGTGCCGACGAACGTGATGTAGGTGACGTCCTCGGTGAAGTGGGCGCCGTACGCGTCGGCGTCACCGCGGGCCCACGCGTCCGCGAGCGAGTCGATGACGGCGGTCAGGACAGTCCGGTCGGTGTCGATCATGATCATCCCCAGTTCGCTACACTTACCTTCACTCATGCAGTATCTGCACACATGCAGACAATAGGGAGAGGATCGTCCCCGTGGCAAGCCCTCAGGAGCGACACGTGGTCTTCCGCCGGTACCTGGACGCCGTCGGCCTGCACGGCCTGGCGGGCGCGGAGGCCGCGGGCCTGCACGCCTCCGAGTGGTACGCGCTCAGCCTGCTCGACCTGGAAGGCCCGCTCACCTCGGGTGAACTGTCCACGCGCACAGGTCTCACGACCGGCGCGACGACCCGGCTGATCGACCGCCTCGAACGCGACGGCTACGTCCACCGCACCGCCGACCCGGCCGACCGCCGCAAGGTGGTCGTCGAGCCCGTGCCGGACGCACTGGCGGGCGTCGCGGCGATCGTCGGGCCGGCCCGCCGCCACATCGCCGATGTCCTCGCCCACTACACGCCGGAGCAGCAGGAGATCCTGTTCGACTACTTCGCCCGCGCCGCACCTGCCTACCGCGAGGCCTCGGAGGAGATCAGGCAGATGACCACTCGGCGCCGCGGGAGGTGACTTGGGCCGTCACAGGCGTCAAACACCCATTTTGGTCGACACTGAAATCATGAAGTAGATCGATGACGGAGCCGCCACTACTTCTTCCGCGATCGGGACGGCGGTGGCGCGGTGCTTTCGCGCACGACGAGCGTGGTGCCGAGTTCGACGCGGTTCTGGGCCGCGGGCTTGCCTGACGCGAGTGCCAGCAGGACGTGCGCGGCCGTCTCCCCCATGTCGGCGAACGGCTGCCGCACCGTGGTCAGCGGCGGCGGACTCCAGCGGGCGGCGGGTACGTCGTCGAAGCCGACCACGCTGAGGTCCCTCGGGATGCGCAGGTCCGCCCGGCGGGCGGCCTCGTACACGCCGAGCGCCTGGAGGTCGTTGCCGCAGAGGATGGCGGTCGGGCGGTCGGGGAGCCGCAGCAGTTCCTCGGCGAACCGCAGCCCGTCGGCGAACTGGAAGTGCCCGCTGCGCACCAGCCGGTCGTCCAGCGGCACGCCCGCGGTGTCCAGTGCCGCGCGGCACGCCTCCAGCCGGGCACGGGCGCACAGGTAGTCGGTCGGGCCGCTGATCACGGCGATGCGCCGGTGGCCGAGTTCGACCAGGTGGCGCGCGGCGGTCACCCCGCCGCTCCAGTTCGTCGCGCCGACGGAGGGTATCTCGTGCGACGGCTCGCCCATCGGGTCCAGCGCCACCAGCGGGATGCCGCTGACCGCGAGTTCGCCGTGCTGCTCGGGGGTGAAGTGCGAGTGCACCGTGATCACCCCGAGCGGGCGCCGGGCGCGAACCTGTTCCGACCACGACTGGGGAGCCCGCACCGGGTTCAGCGCGTTGGTGAACACCACGGCCAGCGCCTGCTGGCGCGCGACCCGTTCCACGCCGTCCACGATCTGGATCGCCATGTCGCCGATCTGCCCGTAGAACACCACCTCGATGGCCGCCGCGGGCTCGGGCACCGTCGGGCGGCGGTACCCGTGTTCGCGCAGCAGCGCCTCGACCCGCTGCCGGGTCTCCGCCCCGACCCCGACCTGGCCGTTCAGCACCTTGGAGACCGTCGCCGCCGACACGCCCGCCAACTGGGCGACCGTCGCCACGGTCAACTCGCCGCGGCGGCGTCCACGCCGATGACCTCTCGTCGGGTTGTCCGTCACCTGGGCAGTTTACGTAAATATTTCGCCGTGACCCGAAATCATCTGAGTTACGTCTACCAATACTAGAGAAACGTTTACTTGACCTTGGCCGGTCGCTACTCTCGCGATCACTGACCCTGCTCGGGGAGGAATCGTGGAAGTGACGCTCTGGCAACGTTTTCCGTATGCTGCGGCTGCCCTGCTGGCCGCCGGGACGCTGACCTTCGCGACCGCACCACCGGCGAGCGCGGCAGCCGCGGTGACCGTGAACGGCTCGACCAAGCACCAGACCGTTGACGGCTTCGGCATCTCCGAGGCGTTCGGGCAGGCGAACGCGATCCGCAACGTCGGTGACGCCACCGTCCAGAAGCAGATGCTGGACCTGCTGTTCAGCCGGACGAACGGGGCTGGGTTCAGCATCCTGCGCAACCTGATCCCGTCGGACGCGGCGCACACCATGATGCCGACCGCGCCGTCGAGCCCTACCGCCACACCGACGTACGTGTGGAACGGCGGCGACGACGCCACCGACTGGGGTCAGCTGTGGTTGGCCAGGCAGGCCAAGGGTTACGGCGTGACCACGTTCTACAACGACGCGTGGAGCGCGCCGGGGTTCATGAAGACCAACGGCAGCGAGGCCGACGGCGGCATGCTGTGCGGCACGCCAGGGGCGACGTGCTCCAGCGGGGACTGGCGCCGGGCGTACGCCGACTACCTGGCCCAGCACACCAAGAACTGGGCGTCGGCCGGGTTGGCCCCCGCCTACCTGGGCATCTCCAACGAACCGTCGTACACCACCGGGTACTCCAGCATGCTGGTCAACCCCGCCCAGGCCACCGACATCGTCAAGTTCGTCGGTCCCGCTCTCACCGCGGCGGGCCTGCCCACCAAGGTGGCCTGCTGCGACACGCTCGGCTGGAACCTGCTGCCCTCCTACGTCACCGCGTTCGGCGCCGATTCGACCGCACGGGCCAACCTCGGCGCGTACACCAGCCACGGCTACTCGAACGGGCCTGCCTCCACCATCAACACCGGCGGCAAACCGGTGTGGCAGACGGAGTGGTCGATCGGCCGGAGCACCTGGAACAACGCCTGGGACGACAACTCCGAGTCGTCCGGGTTCGCCTGGGCGCAGCACCTCCACGACGGCATGGCGGGCGCCAACCTCAACGCCTTCCTCTACTGGTGGGGTGTCTCGAACACCACCACCAGCAACGGATCCCTGATCAGGCTCAGCGGAACCACGCTGACCGTGGCCAAGCGCTACTACGCGTTCGTCAACTACAGCCGGTTCATCCGCCCCGGAGCGGTCCGCGTCGGCGCCACCACCGGGGACGGCGGTCTGAAGGTCAGCGCCTACCGGAACCCGGACGGCTCCATGGCGGTCGTGGTGCTCAACACCGCGACCAGCGCCACCTCCACCACCTACAGCCTGTCCAACGCCGGTCTGTCCAGCGGCCGGGCCACCCCGTACCTGACCAACACCGGCAACAACACCGCCGCGCAGTCCGCCATCCGCCTCAGCAGTGGGTCGTTCACGGCCACCGTGCCCGCACGTTCCCTGGTCACCTACCAGATCACCAACGGGTAGCACCCCTGAAGGCGCGCTCAGTGCTGGCCCGGTGCCGCGGTGGGAATGCCGTGGAAGCAGCCGGTGGTGTACGGGAACTCGACCGAGGCGCTGTAGTGGTAGACCGCCTGGGGTTTGCCGTCCGCCTCGACCGTGCTCGTGCGGCCGTGGCACTCGTCGAGGTCGCCGTTGGTGGGCGGATTCCCGTGCGCGTCGCGCTCGACGTAGATCCCGTAGCCGTCGAGGGCGTACCCGACGAGGTACGCCCCCTGCTCGTCGGGCACGGCGTCGAGCAGGCAGGACGGGATGTTGTGGTAGTGGTAGGAATGGCTTTGGTCGGGGTGGCCGTCGCAGACGTCCTGCGCCTCGTGGGCGGCCGCGTCGTCACCGGTGGCGTCTAAGCCGTTGTAGAGGAAGACGCCGTTCTTGAGGATTCCCACCGCGCCCATCGGCACGCAGCCGGGCTGGGCGGCCGCCTTCGGTTCGGCGGGTAGGCGCAGCTCGACCTCGTGGGCGGAGATGCCGTTGGGGTTGGGGTCGTACTGGTGGGCCGGGTCGTCGAGGGCGACGGGGAAGTCGCCGGTGACCTGCTGGGTGGGGAGGTCGTTGGTGGTGATCACGCGGGTCGCACCCTCGACGCGCTCCTGGTAGACGGCCTGGGGCCAGGTGTTCTCGCCCCGGACGACGACCTTCGACGTGGCGTCCCAGGTGCCGGCCGCGGTGTTGATCCACGGGCCGCCGTGCGAGGGTCCACCGCCGCCGAAATCGGTCCTGCACGAGTAGATCTCGCCCCTGCTCGGCTCGGTGGACACCGCGCCATCGCCGAGCGGGATGGCTTTCGGATCGATCACCGCGGACCACGAGCCCGGCAGGCCGGGAATGACCGATGTGGACGGTGGAGCGGCATCGCTCGACGAGGCCTGCCCCCCGCAGGCCGCCAACACCACGACCACAGCGGAACAGGCGACGAGCTTCCGAACGGGGGGCGTTTGTGCCATGGCGCCATTCTGATCCCACCCGGCCCTGATCGGCCGGATGGAACCGCGGCGCGTTCTCACCGTTCGGTCAGGCGATCACCAACTGGCCGCGAACGTGCGGTCCCCGTGCCTCAGCTCGTAGGCCACGTGTCGGAGATCGGCCTCCACCATCATGGCCATCAGTTCGGGGAACTGGACGACCGGTTGCCAACCCAGTTCGGCGCAGGCGCGACGGGCGTCCGCGCACAGGACCTCCACCTCCGCCGGACGGATCAGGGTCGGGTCGACGACGACGTGGTCCGCCCAGTTCAAGCCCACCTGCGCGAAGGCGATCCGCACCGCGTCGCGGACCGAGTGCATCTGCCCGGTCCCCACCACGTAGTCGGTCGGCACGTCCTGTTGCAGCATGAGGTGCATCGCGCGGACGAAGTCGCCCGCGAACCCCCAGTCCCGCACGGCGTCGAGGTTGCCCAGGTGGAGCTTGTCCTGCTGGCCCTGCTCGATCCGCGCCGTCGCGAGGGAGATCTTCCTGGTCACGAACTCGGTGCCACGCCGGGGCGACTCGTGGTTGAAGAGGATCCCGGACACCGCGTACATGCCGTAGGACTCGCGGTAGTTGCGGGTGATGAAGTGGCCGTACACCTTCGCCACCCCGTACGGGCTGCGCGGGTGGAAGGTGGTCAGCTCGTTCTGCGGTGTCTCGGCGGCCTTCCCGAACATCTCCGACGACGACGCCTGGTAGAAGCGGATCTGCCCGGTGTTGCTGTGGTGGGTCGACCCGTTCAACCCGCTGACCAAGCGGATCGCTTCGAGCATGCGGAGCGCACCCGTGCCGTTGATCTCGGTGACGAGTTCCGCCTGCTGCCAGGAGATGGGCACGAACGACACCGCGCCGAGGTTGTAGACCTCGTCCGGTTGGACCCTCTCCACCGCGTTGACGAGACTGGCGTAGTCCAGGAGGTCACCGTCCACGAACGACAGCTCGCCGACGAGGTTGCTGACCCTCGACTTCCGCGGGTTCGCCTGTCCCCTGATCAGGCCCCACACCTCGTATCCCTGGGACAGCAGGTGTTCAGCCAAGTAGGAACCGTCCTGCCCGGTGATTCCGGTGATCAAAGCGCGCCTGGGCATCGGTTCTCCTCGCGGGCTGGGCAGACGGTCGGAAGTCAACGTAGCTCCATCCGCACTAGGGAATCGTCAAGACTTCCGCCGCCTCACGAGAGTCCCAACTCGTTGTCGAGGAGCGCGAAGACCTCGTCGTCCGAAGCCGAGTCGAAGTCCAGTTCGTCCGCTTCCGCACCCGTGTCGGTGCGCGACGAACTCCACCGCGCCTTGAGGACTTCGAGCCTGCCCGCGATCTGCTTGAAGGTCTGCTCGTCGACGGTCGCCCGGCCGAGTGCGAGTTCGAGGCTGTCCAGTTCGGCGAGGATCGACGCCGGTCCGGTGGGCTCGTCCAGCACGAGCTGGGCGAGCAGGGGTTCCACGAGTTCGGCAGGCGTCGGGTAGTCGAACACCATGGTGGCGGGCAACCGCAGCCCGGTCGTCGCGGCCATCCGGTTGCGCAGCTCCACAGCGGTGAGGGAGTCGAACCCCAGCTCCTTGAACTGGCGGGTCGACTCGATCTCGCCCGCGCCGCCGTGCCCGAGCACGGCGGCGACCTCGCGGCGGATCAGGTCGAGGAGGACGGTGCGACGATCGTCCTCGGTCAGCCCGGCCAGGCGCCGGACCAGTGCTTCGGCTCCTTCCGCGCTCACATCGGACGTCCGACGGGACGGCGTGCGGATCAGGCCGCGCAGCAGCGGCGGGACCAGACCCCCTGCCCGGAGCGCTGGGAGATCGAGCCGGATCGGCAGCACGACCGGTTCGCCGCTGGCCAGCGCGGCGTCGAACAGCTCGACGCCCTGCTCGACCGACAACGGCGGCATACCCGACCGCGCCATGCGGTCGGCATCCGCTCCGGACAGCATCCCGGTCTGGTCCCACGCGCCCCACGCCAGCGACACAGCAGGCAGACCGAGTGCCCGTCGGTGCTGGGCCAGCGCGTCCAGGAAGGCGTTGCCCGCCGCGTAGTTGCCCTGTCCCGACGTGCCGAACGTGCCCGCCGCGGACGAGAACACCACGAACGCCGACAGGTCCTCCGTCAACTCGTGCAGGTTCCACGCCGCATCCACCTTCGGCCGCAACACCGCACTCATCCGCTCCGGCGTCAACGACCCGATCACACCGTCATCGAGCACCCCGGCGGTGTGCACCACCGCCGACACGTCATGCCCAGCGAGCACCCTGGCAACCGCGTCCCGATCGGCCACGTCACACGCCGCCACTTCGACCCGAGCACCGAGCGCGGTCAACTCGGCGACCAAGGCGTCACCACCACCACCACGACGGCTGACCAGCAGCAGGTTCCGCACACCGTGCTCGACCACCAGGTGCCGAGCGACCACACCACCCAGACCACCGGTGCCACCAGTGATCAACACCAGGCCATCCGGGTCCCACACCACGTCCTGCGGCGAACCGACGACCCTGCCCAAGCGCCCGACCAGCAATGCCCCGTCCCGGACCACCACCTGCGGTTCGTCCACCGAGAGCGCACGCGGAACCGCGGTGAGGGAGGTGTCCGCGGCATCCAGGTCGACCAGGCCGAACCGGCCGGGGTTCTCCGACTGCGCCGACCGCACCAGGCCCCACACCGCGGCAGCGGCCAGGTCCTCACCCGAGACCGCACCCCGCGTCACCACGACCAAGCGCGACTCGGCGAACCTCTCCTCGGCGAGCCACTCCTGCAGGAGGCCCAACACCCGGCCGGTGACATCGTGCACCGATCCGTCGCTCACCTGGACCACCACGACGGCCGGAACGACGGTCTCCACCGCGGCCAGGTCCGAGCACTGGTCGACCGGCATGTCGAGATGCCGCACCAGGCCGAACAGGTCGGGGCCGACCACGACCACGCCGTCGACCGCGATCGACGCGGCGCCGGTCACCGGTGTCCACTCCAGCCGGAACAAGGAGTCCCGGCGCAGCACCTGCGTGTCGCTCAACTGCTCGACCATCACGGGGCGCACGACCAGTGAGCCGATCGACGCGACCGGTTTGCCGGACGTGTCCGCCACCGCGATGGACATCGCGCCGTGGGGGTCGCGCGACAGGCGTGCCCGCAACGCTGATGCCCCGGAGGCGTGCAGGGAGACGTCCTGCCAGGCGAACGGCAAGCCACCGGCACCGCCCGGTTCGCCGCTTCCGGTCCCGGCGAGCATCGCGGCGTGCAGGACCGAGTCGAGCAGTGCCGGGTGCAGCCCGAATCCGCCGGTCTGCGTCCCTTCAGGTAGGTCCACCTCGGCGAACGTCTCGTCACCCCGGCGCCAGACCGCGCGCAGGCCCTGGAACACCGGCCCGTACTCGAACCCGATCTCGGCGAACCCGTCGTAGCACCCGGCCACGTCCACCGGTTCGGCGTCAGCGGGCGGCCACACACCAAGGTCGAAGCCGACCGGCTGCTCCCCGACCGCCAGCACACCCGTCGCGTGCTCGACCCACGGCAGATCCGCGCCTTCGGGCCGTCCGTACAGCGCGACCGTGCGACGCCCGAACTCGTCCGGGCCCCTCACCGCCACCTGCACCTGCACCGAGCCCCGCTCCGGCAGCACCAGCGGTGCCGCCAGCGTCAACTCCTCAACCCGATCACACCCGACCTCGTCGCCGGCCCGCAACGCCAACTCCACCAACGCCGCACCCGGCACCAGCACCGACCCCATCACCACGTGATCCGCCAACCACGGATGCGACCGCAACGACAACAAACTCGTGAACAAGAACCCATCCGAACCAGCCAACTCCACACCAGCACCGAGCAGCGGATGCCCCGGTGAAGCCAGTCCCGCGGCGCGCACGTCACCCGACCCGCCCACCACGCCGGCGGGCCAGAACCGCTGGTGCTGGAAGGCGTACGTCGGCAACTCCACGACGCGGGCACCCATACCGGCGAAGAACCCGAGCCAGTCCACGGCCACGCCGTTCACGTGCAACCGCGCCAACGCCGTCACCAGGGTGGCTTCTTCGCCCCGGTCCTTGCGCAGCGCGGGCACGACCAAGGCGTCGTCGGGCAGCGAGTCCGCCGCCATCGCGGACAGCACCCCGTCCGGTCCCAACTCCAGGAACGCGGTCACGCCCTGCTCGACCAGAGTCCGCACACCGTCAGCGAACCGCACCGTGTCCCGAACATGACGCACCCAGAACTCAGACGACGTCACCTCACCCGCCACTACCACCGCAATACGCGGCTCGTGGAACGCCAAACCTTCAACCACAGTGCGGAACTCGTCCAGCATCGGCTCCATCAACGCCGAGTGGAACGCGTGCGACACCCTGAGCTGCTTGGACTTCCACCGCGCCGCCAACTCCAAAACCGCGGCCTCGTCGCCGGACAGCACGACCGAGGACGGGCCGTTCACCGCAGCCATCGACACACCGTCCACCAGCAGCGGCAGAACCTCGTCCTCCGACGCTTGCACCGCCACCATCGCGCCACCCTTAGGCAGCGCCTCCATCAACCGAGCACGAGCCGACACCAACGTGCACGCATCTTCCAGCGAGAACACCCCTGCGACGTGTGCCGCCGCGATCTCGCCGATCGAATGCCCTGCCAAGTAGTCGGGCTTGACGCCCCAGGACTCCACCAACCGGAACAACGCCACCTCAACCGCGAACAACGCAGGCTGCGCGAACCCGGTCCTGTTCAACAACTCCGGATCATGACCCCACACCACGTCCTTCAACGGAAGGTCCAGGCACGCCGCCACCGCGTCGAACGCCTCAGCGAAGACCGGGAAACGGTCGTACAGCTCACGACCCATCCCCAACCGCTGCGAACCCTGACCCGAGAACAGCACACCCAACGACCCGCGACCCGCCACACCACGGGCCACCTCGACCACACCTTCATCGGTCGCGAGCAGCACCAACCGGTGGTCGAACGCCGACCGTCCAGCCGCCAGCGAGTACCCGATGTCCCCAGGCAGCAGGCCGTTCACCGCCGCGCGCAGCCGGACAGCTTGCTCGACCAGGGCGGCTTCGGTCTTGGCCGACAACGGCCACGGCACCACGGTGGGCATCGACGCCGTTCCCTCAATGGCGTTCACCTCGGCCGCCTGCTCGATGATCACGTGCGCGTTCGTGCCGCTCACACCGAACGACGACACGCCAGCACGACGAGGCCTGCCGTTTCCAGACCACTCCACGGACGAAGTCAGCAGCTCGACATCACCCTCCGACCAGTCGACGTGGGACGAGGGTGCGTCGACGTGCAAAGTCTGCGGCAGCACTCCGTGCCGCATCGCCATCACCATCTTGATCACGCCTGCGACACCAGCGGCGGCCTGCGTGTGACCGATGTTCGACTTGATCGATCCCAACAACAACGGACGATCCCGATCCTGACCGTAAGTCGCCAACAACGCCTGCGCCTCGATCGGATCGCCAAGGGAAGTTCCGGTGCCGTGCGCCTCGACAACGTCCACATCGGACGAAGAAAGCCCGGCACTCGCCAACGCCTGACGAATCACCCGCTGCTGCGACGGACCGTTCGGGGCGGTCAACCCGTTCGACGCACCGTCCTGGTTGATCGCGGAACCCCGCACCACCGCCAACACCTGGTGCCCGTTGCGGCGCGCGTCCGACAACCGCTCCAGCACCAGCAGGCCGACACCCTCAGACCAGCCCACACCATCAGCGGAATCCGAGAAGGCCTTCGACCTCCCGTCCGGTGCCAGGCCACGCTGCCGCGAGAACTCGATGAAGGACGTCGGCGTGGACATCACCGTCACACCACCGGCCAACGCCAGCGTGCACTCCCCCGCGCGCAACGCCTGCATCGCCCAGTGCATCGCCACCAACGACGACGAGCACGCCGTGTCCACCGTCACCGCAGGGCCTTCGAAGCCGAACGTGTACGAGACACGACCAGACGCGACGCTGGGTGAGGTCCCCGTGCCCTGGTAGCCCTCGAAATCACCACCGCCGAGGATCGAGCCGTAGTCGTTGTACATCACCCCGACGAACACCCCTGTTTGACTTCCTCGCAACGACGCCGGGTCGATTCCGGCGCGTTCCACCGCCTCCCAGGACGTCTCCAGCAGCAGGCGCTGCTGCGAGTCGGTCGCCAACGCCTCACGGGGAGACATCCCGAAGAAGGCGGGATCGAAGTCCCCGGCATCGTGCAGGAACCCACCCGACCGCGTGTACGACGTGCCGACATGGTCAGGGTCGGGGTGGTAGAGGCCTTCCAGGTCCCAACCACGATCACCGGGGAACTCCGACACGGCATCGACGCCGTCGACCACCAGACGCCACAAGTCCTCCGGGGAAGCCACACCACCCGGATAACGGCACGCCATCCCGACGATCACGATCGGATCGTCCGCCGTCGTCACCAACGACGGCATGACGTCCACCGCCTGCACATCCGACCCGAACAGCTCCTCCAGGAGGTGATCGGCCAACACGGTCGCGGTCGGGTAGTCGAACACCAGCGTCGCGGGCAACCGCAGCCCGGTCGTCGTTCCCAGGCCGTTGCGCAGTTCCACCGCGGTCAACGAGTCGAACCCGAGGTCGCGGAACGTCGTCGTCGGGTCGACCGCTCGCGCGTCGGCATGTCCCAGAACCACGGCGACCTGCGCGCGAACCAGGTCGCGCAGCGCTTCGGTGCGGCCCGCCACGTCCAACGGCGACAACCGGCGCACCAAGGAGACAGCGGCTTCCGATCCCGTCGCAGACCGGCGCGACCGCGTGCGGATCAAACCGCGCAACAGGGCCGGGACCTCACCTTGGGTTCGCAACACCGGCAGGTCCAACCGGATGGGCACGACGGCTGCCCTGCCGACGGCCAGCGCGGCGTCGAACAGCCCAACCCCCTGCTCGACCGTGAGCGGCGGCATGCCCGACCGCGCCATGCGGTCGGCATCCGCTCCGGACAACATCCCGGTCTGGTCCCACGCCCCCCACGCCATCGACACAGCAGACAGACCAAGGCCACGCCGGTGCTGAGCCAACGCGTCCAGGAAAGCATTGCCCGCCGCGTAGTTGCCCTGCCCGGCCCCGCCGAAGACCCCTGCCGCCGACGAGAACACCACGAACGCCGACAGGTCGTTGGTCAGCTCGTGCAGGTTCCACGCCGCGTCTACCTTCGGCCGCAACACCGCGCTCAACCGCTCCGGCGTCAACGACCCGATCACACCGTCATCGAGCACCCCGGCGGTGTGCACCACCGCCGACACGTCACGTTCAGCAAGCAACCTGGCGACCGCACCTCGATCAGCCACATCACAGGCCACCACCTCAACCTGCGCATCCAAGTCGGCCACCAGATCCTCGCCACCACCACGACGGCTGACCAGCAGCAGGTTCCGCACGCCGTGCTCGACCACCAGGTGCCGAGCGATCACGCCACCCAGACCACCGGTACCACCAGTGATCAACACCAAGCCATCCGGATCCCACACCACGTCCCGCGAAGAACCGACGACCCTGGCCAACCGCGCCGCCAGCACCTGACCACCACGAACCACCAGCTGTGGCTCGATAGCGGTGAGCGATTCAGGAACCGCCGCGTCCGAGTCGTCAAGATCCACCAGGCCGAACCGGCCAGGATGCTCCGACTGCGCCGACCGCACCAAACCCCACACCGCCGATGCAGCCAGGTCCCCACCCGAAACCGCACCCCGCGTCACGAACACCAAACGCGACGCAGCACAACGTTCCCCAACCAACCACTCCTGCACCACACCGAGCACCCTCGACGTCAACCCGTGCACCGACTCCACGACCTGGCCGTCCGCCTCACACCGGACCGACACCACATCCGGCACCGACCCGTCACCAGCCATCAACTCCGCCAGCTCGACCAGGTCCAGCACGTCGGAGGTCTGCTCGACCGTCGCGGCGACCGGGGTCCACTCGACCTCGAACAGGGAATCCGATTCGCCTGCCGCGGCATCGCTCACCTGCTCGGCCGACACCGGCCGCACGACCAGGGAATCGATCGACACCACTGGCGCACCGGAGGGGTCGACCGCCGCGATGGCGATCGCACTACCGCTGGTCCTGGACAACCGCACCCGCAACGCGGAAGCGCCGGACGCGTGCAGGGACACACCTTCCCAAGCGAACGGCAGACCACTGCCTTCACCATCACCGGTGAGCAGGGAAGCGTGCAGGACCGCGTCGAGCAGGGCGGGGTGCAAGCCGAACCCGGCGGTCGAACTGCCTTCGGGGAGGCTCACCTCAGCGAAGACGTCGTCACCGAGGCGCCACACCGCCCGCAGCCCCTGGAACACCGGCCCGTACTCGAACCCGGCTGCGGCGAACCCGTCGTAGCACCCGGTCACATCCACCGGATCGGCACCGAGCGGGGGCCACAGCGCGGTCTCGAAGTCGCTGGACGACTCCCCCACGGCGAGAACGCCCACGGCGTGCTCGACCCACGGCAGGTCGTCGACATCGGTGGACCGGGCGTACACCGCGACCGTGCGGCGGCCGGACTCGTCCGGGCCACCCACCGCCACCTGCACCTGCACCGAGCCCCGCTCCGGCAGCACGAGAGGTGCCGCCAGCGTCAGCTCCTCAACCCGACCGCACCCGACCTCGTCGCCGGCCCGCAACGCCAACTCGACGAACGCCGTGCCCGGCAACAACACCGACCCCATGACCACGTGGTCCGCCAGCCACGGGTGCGATCCCAACGACAGACGACTCGTGAACAAGAACCCGTCCGAACCAGCCAACCCCACAGCCGCTCCGAGCAGTGGATGACCGGCCGGAGCAAGCCCGAGCCCGGACGCGTCACCGGGCCGCGTCGACGCCGCGGGCCAGAAGTGCTGGTGCTGGAACGCGTACGTCGGGAGTTCCACTCGGCGAGCACCCGTGCCGGAGAAGAACGTCCGCCAGTCGACGCGCACACCGGTCACGTGCAACCGAGCCAGCGCCGTCAGCAAGGCGGTTTCCTCACCACGGTCCTTGCGCAGCACCGGTACCACAGCGGCACCGTCGGGCAGCGACTCCGCCGCCATCCCCGACAACGTCCCGTCCGGCCCCAACTCCAGGAACGTGGACACCCCCCGTTCGACCAGAGTCCGCACACCGTCAGCGAACCGCACCGGCTCCCGAACCTGCCGCACCCAGAACTCCGACGACGTCACGTCACCAGAGACGATCACGGGGATGCCCGGCGACCGGAACTCCAGCCCCTCGACGACCGACCGGAACTCGTCCAACATCGGCTCCATCAACGCCGAGTGGAACGCGTGCGACACCGAAAGCCGCTTGAACTTCCACCGCGATGCCAACTCCAGCACCGCAACCTCGTCGCCCGACAGAACCACCAACGCTGGACCGTTCACCGCGGCGATCGAAACCCCGTTCACCAACAGCGGCAGAACCTCAGCTTCGCTGGCCTGCACCGCCACCATCGCACCACCCGTAGGCAGCGCCTCCATCAACCGAGCACGCGCCGACACCAACGTGCAGGCATCTTCCAACGAGAACACACCTGCCACGTGCGCCGCCGCGATCTCACCGATCGAATGGCCCAGCACGAAGTCAGGCTTGACGCCCCACGACTCCACCAACCGGAACAACGCCACCTCAAGCGCGAACAACGCAGGCTGCGCGAACCCGGTCCGGTTCACCAACTCCAGGTCCGAACCCCACACCACATCCCGAAGCGGAACGCCCAAAAGCTCCACCACAGCGTCAAAAGCCGAGGCGAAGACCGGGAACCGTTCGTACAGCTCACGACCCATCCCCAACCGCTGCGAACCCTGACCCGAGAACAACACAGCCAACGACCCACGACCCGCCACACCACGAGCCACCTCGACCACACCGTCCTGCGTGGCCAGCAAAGCCAACCGGTGGTCGAACGTCGAACGCGAATCGGTCAACGAGAACCCGACATCGACCGGATCCAGGTCGTGGACAGAAGTGCGGAGACGAACCGCCTGTGCCTCCAACGCGGCTTCGGTCTTGGCCGACACCAGCCACGGCACTACGGCGGTAGCCGCCCGCGGCTGCTCGACCAGCTGTCCGGCAACGGAATCCTGTTCGATCACCACGTGCGCGTTCGTGCCGCTCAGGCCGAAGGACGACACCGCCGCACGACGTGGTCGACCACTCTCCGGCCACGCGATCTGCTCGGTCAGGAGATCGACTTCGCCCTCCGACCAGTCCACGTGAGATGAAGGCGCGTCGACGTGCAGGGTCTGCGGAACCACACCGTGCCGCATCGCCATCACCATCTTGATCACGCCCGCGACACCAGCCGCAGCCTGCGTGTGACCGATGTTCGACTTGATCGACCCCAGCAACAACGGACGATCCCGGCCCTGACCGTAAGTCGCCAACAACGCCTGCGCCTCGATCGGATCGCCAAGGGAAGTTCCGGTGCCGTGCGCCTCGACCACATCGACATCCGATGTCGACAACCCCGCACTGGCCAGGGCTTGGCGGATGACCCGCTGCTGCGACGGACCGTTCGGCGCCGTCAAACCATTCGACGCACCATCCTGGTTCACCGCCGAACCCCGCACCACCGCCAACACCTGGTGCCCGTTGCGGCGAGCGTCCGACAGCCGCTCCAACACCACCAAGCCAACACCCTCGGACCAACCAACACCATCAGCAGAATCCGAGAACGCCTTGCACCGACCATCCACCGACAACCCACGCTGCCGCGAGAAACCGACAAAAGCAC
>JBDSAJ010000472.1:0-6544 GCA_039922235.1 Umezawaea sp. | reverse complement strand
GGCTCTGCAACGGCTCGTCGACCGGTTCGCGGTAGACGCCCTCGCCGGTCTCGGTGTTGTTCTCGACCTTCACGGTGAGGTCGCCGCCGACCGTCTCGACGAAGACCTCGTCCTCGATCGAGATGTGCGGGTGCCGCCCCAGCACGTGGTTCTCGCGGACTGTCGTGGTCCACTCGAAGTCGTGCGACGGCGGGAACACGTGGTCGCGCTCACCCCGGTTGTCCACGTAGGACACCGTGCCGTCGGGCGCGACCTGCCAGCGCAGCACCCGGATGTCCTCGGTGCGGGCGCCGGTCTGGAAGATCGCCAGCACCTTGCTCTCCACCCGGCGCAGTTGGAGCAGCCTGGTGTCGCGGTAGTACCGGTACAGCTCGGCGAAGTCGCGCAGGAACTGCGGGTCGCGCAGCAGGCCGGGCAGCGCGTCCGGGCCCGCGTCCTCGAACCGGAACGCGTCGCCGTCGCGGGTGAACCGGTGCAGCGAGAACACGTCGTCCACCGTGGTCTCGGGCTTGAGCCCGATGAACACGTTGTAGCCGAACAGCATCAAGCCACCGACCTGGATGCAGTCCCGCGGAACGCAGTTGTTCGCGGTCCTGATCCGTTCGGTGCCGATCAGCCGCAACTCGGCACCGCCGAACACCTCCAGGCGTTCGGCGTTCAGCTCCTCGGCCCGGCGGGCGAGCCCGGTCGCCTGGTCGGCGAGCCGGGCCCGCAGCACCTCGAAGGTGCCCGCGTCGAGCTTGGCCTCGTCCAACGGCTGGGACTCCTGCGTGACGGTCACCGCCGCGTCACTTCGCCGCGAGGGCGGCGACCGGTCGCTCGGCGAGCCCGAGCCGCTTGGCGGTGTCCAGCAGCTCCGTCAGCTTGCCCGAGTCCGGGCCACCGGAGTTGATCAGCTGCAGGAGCAGCGCGGACACCGTCAGGTTCTGCACGTCGTTGGTGCTGAACGAACCGAGGACCTTGGTGATGTCCTGGGTGAAGTCCGCTGAGCCGTTGAGCCACGAGCCCGCGAGGGACTGCGCCACGTCGGAGTGCTCGACGAACCCGTCGACGCTCTTGCCCATCGTGATCGCGCCGACCACCCGCTCGAAGAACATGCTCTCGCCGCCGACGATGTCGATGTCGGCCTTCTCCAGGCCCGCGGCCAGCACGAACGCCTGCGACTCCGCGACCTGGCGCTGCACGTTGAGACCCGCGAGGCGGATCTCCTTCTCGGCCTCCAGGCGCAGCCGGTACTCCTCGTGCCCGCGGGTCGCGTCGTCCAGCGCGTTCATCGCGGCGGCCTTGTCGGACAGGCCTTCCGCCTCGCCCTTCAGCTTCTCGCGGATAGCGGTCGCGGCAACCATCGCCTTCTCCCGTTCGACCACGGCCTCGGCCATGCCGACCTTCTCCGTGCCCTCGGCCTCGGCGAGCTGCTTCTCCCGCGACACGACCGCCTCGGCCAGGCCGACCTTCTCGGCGCCCTCAGCCTGCGCGAGCTGCTTCTCCCGCGCCACGTTGGCCTCCGCGCGACCGACCTTCTCGATCGCCTCGGCGTCCCGCTCGCGGACCTGCACCTCCGCCAGGCCCACGGCCGCGGCGGCGGCCTGCGTGCCCTCGGCGAGGCGGATCTTCGCGCGGGTGTCCAGCTCGGCGGTCTGCTGCCGGGCCTCGGCGAGCGTCAGCTCCTCGCGCGCCTTGTGCTTCGCGGTCAGCTCGGCGGCTTCGGCGGCCTTGATGTCCTTGACCAGGCCTTCCTGTGCCTCGGCCTCGGCGTGGATGACCGTGGTCTGGCGGAAGCGCTCGGCCTCCTCCACCGCGCGGAGGCGCTTGATGCTCTCCTCCTGCTCGGCAACGGTCTTCTCGACCGCGATCCGCTCCCGGATCACCTCGGCGATGTTGCGCTTCTCGCCTTCCAGCTCCTTGTCCTTGGAGATGTTGGCCAGCGCGGTCTCCCGTTCGCGGCCGATCACCTCCAGCTGGCGGTCCTTCTCGATCCGCTCGGTCTCGATGGCGATCACGCGCTCGCGGTTCTTCTCCGCCACGGCGATCTCACGGGCGCGGTTCTGGTCCTGGATGCCCAGCAGCTCCTCGGTGCGGATGTGGGCGGTGCTGGCCTTGAGCCGCTCCTCCGACTGCACCTTCGCGGTCTCGGCTTCCTCACGCGCGCGCATCGTCTCGATCTCGCGCTTCTGCTTGGTCTCCGCGTCCGCCTGCCTGCGCTGGAGTTCGAGGATGGCCTCCCGCGCGTCGACGTTCTGGCGGGTGATCTCCTTCTCCTCGCTGCGCTGGAACTCGTTCGTGCGCACGTGCTCGATCGCGGTCAGCTCGGTGATCTTGCGGATGCCCTGCGCGTCCAGGATGTTCGCCGGGTCCAACTGGGACATCGGCGTCTGCTCGAGGAAGTCGATCGCCGCGTCCTCCAGGCTGTACCCGTTGAGGTCGGTGCCGATGACCCGGATGATCTGGTCGCGGAACTCGTCGCGCTTGGTGTAGAGGTCGACGAAGTCGAGCTGCTTGCCGACGGTCTTCAGCGCCTCGGAGAACTTGGCGTTGAACAGCTCCTGCAACGTGTGCTCGTCACTGGCGCGGGCGGTGCCGATCGCCTGGGCGACCTTGATGACGTCCTCGACGGTCTTGTTGACCCGCACGAAGAAGGTGATGCGGATGTCCGCCCGGATGTTGTCCCGGCAGATCAGGCCCTCGTTGCCCGCGCGCTTGATCTCGATGGTCTTCACCGAGATGTCCATGACCTCGGCGCGGTGCAGCACCGGCAGCACGACGGCGCCGGTGAACGTCACGTCCACCTTGCGCACCTTGGAGACGATCAGCGCCTTGCCCTGCTCGATCTTGCGGAACAGGCGGCTGACCATGAACAGGAACACGATCACGACCAGCACGACGACGGCGATGAGGATGCCGAATCCCGTGGTGATGACTTCCATTGCAGAGGCCCCCTAGAGGTTCGGGTCGAGCGGCGCGACCCAGAAGAACTCGCCGTCGCCGTCGTAGTCGAAGATCAGTGCGGTGCTGCCCGCGACCAGGAGGTCCTGGCCCGCCTGGCGCACCTGGACGACGGCCGAAGAGCCGTCGGACGCCGTCACCTCGGCCTGGCCGAAGGTCTGCGTCACGGAGCCGGTGCGGATGACGCACGGCCTGCCGATGAAGTCGTTGCGGGACGCCTGCGGCGAGGTCGGGAACAGCTTGCGCAGCGGCCACGCCAGCACCCTCGTGAGCAGCACGCCGACGACCAGCGCGGCCAGCAGCACGACCAGGCCGAGCGCGATCGTGACCGGTGAGGACAGGTCGAAGCCGTTGAGCAGCACGGAGCCCCCGAGACAGGCGAACCAGGAGAAGGCGGTCAACAGCGACAGCACGACGGTCGCGGGCACGCCGTCGAGGCCGAGACCCGCGAGCGCGCCTTCCAGACCGCCCACCTCGGCTCCGTCGTCCCCGCTGAGCACGCCGACCGCGGCCAGCAGCCAGTAGAGGACGACCACGAGGAGGAGCACGCTGAGGAACGCCGTCGGATAGCCGAACGCCGTGCCGATGAACTCCGCCAACGTGCTCCTCACCGTGCTGTGTTGGCAGGGACGATATCCGGCTGACCTCGGAGTTCGTTGGGCATTCCGAATATTGCGGCAGGATTCACCCGTTGCAGCGGCTTCGTCACTCGCCGCTCTAGCATGGCGGCGTGGCCAAGCAGCAGATCCCGGTGGTGATCGTCGCGGGCTTCCTCGGCTCCGGGAAGACCACGCTGCTCAACCACCTGCTCGCCACCGCGGGCGGCACCAGGATCGGCGTGCTGGTCAACGACTTCGGCAGCATCAACGTCGACGCCATGACCGTCGCGGGTCAGGTCGACTCCACCATCTCGCTGAGCAACGGCTGCCTGTGCTGCGCGGTCGACCCGTCCGAGATGGACGACATGCTGACCCGGCTGGCCAAGCCGTCGGCGAACATCGACGTGATCGTCATCGAGGCCAGTGGCCTCGCGGAACCGCGGAGCATGGTCAAGCTCGTGCTCGCCAGCGAGCAGCCGCGCATCTCCTACGGGGGCTTGGTCGTCGTCGTGGACGCCGCCGAGTTCCACTCGACCAGCACCCGCCACCCGGAACTCGCGAAGCACCTGAGGCTCGCGGACCTGGTGGTGCTGAACAAGTCCGACCGCGCCACCGCCCTGGAAGCGGTGCGCGCCGCCATGCCGCCGGGCGTCCCGCTGGTGGAGACCTCACACGGCCGAGTAGATCCCGCGCTGCTCTTCGACACCCGCCCGCGCGAGGAGACGGTAGGCCAGCTGTCCTTCGAGGACTTGACCGAGGACCACCACGACCACGTGCACGCGCTCTACGACAGCGTCACGTTCACCAGCGCCGACCCGCTGAACCCGCGCGAGTTCGCCCGTTTCCTGAGCACCCGCCCCGACGGCCTGTACCGGGTGAAGGGCTTCGTCGACTTCGGCACGCCCCACCGGTACGCGCTGCACACGGTCGGCGACCACATCACGCTGGACCGCGCACCGTGGCCCCGCGGAGCGGACCGCTCGACCCAACTGGTGCTCATCGGCACCGACCTGTTCCCAGAGCGGCTCACCGCTGCCCTGACGGCCTGCACCGGTCCCGCTGATCCCCAGCACCTGCTGGACGTGACCCGGTACCTGCGTTCCTAGGAAACACCCGAGCCCCACACACCGACCGGCCCGACGTACGTGCCCGGATGCGTCGCGGCGTCCTGCCTCAACACCGGCCCACCCGGCCACTCGAACGTCTGCGAGTCCTCGGTGTTCGGCGGCGTGACCACGACCGAGGTGATACCCCACCCAGTGCCACCCGCCTGGGACAGGAACGTCAGGTAACTGGTAGCCGTCCCACCTGCCGGCAGCTGCACGTCCGTCACCGCATCACCCGTACGCGTGATGTCCCACCCGTCGCCGTCGCGCGCCTGCAGCCGCACACCGGGGAAGCCGCGCAGCACGCAAGGCGCTGGACCGGTGTTGGTCATCGTCAGCGGCAGCTTCATCTGCTCCTGAGGCTGCGTCTGCGTTTGCCCGGTCTCGGCGGCCTTCAAGGTCCCCAGCCCCACCTTCACCTTCGTGCAGTTCTCGGTGGAGCCCGCCGCGTTGCTCGTGAACGAGTCGGACGCCTTCACCTCACTGCTGCCGCTCGCCGGTGGCGTCGCAGTACCACCGGCGCCCTTGCCCCCGCAGGCCGCCAGGAGCCCAACCGCGGCCACCGCTACGACCACCCGAGCCAGCCCGTTGCCACCCATTTACGTCCCCTTTCAGACCTTGCGAGATCGAATGCCCAAAGGATGTCCAGGCACACAATAGGGATGCCCCGAAGTGATATGGATCACCAGGCACAACCCGCGACATCGGGTGCCGTTTTCCCAGCTCATCCAGCGCGGCAGACGACGAGATCCACCTGTCTCAACTCGCTGACCAGCGCCAAGGCGCCTGCCGTTCGGCCAGGCGGGTCACGAAGCCGACCACCCGCACCACAGCGGCGGGCAGGTCGGTAGGATGAACGTGAGGGCTGCTAGCTCAATTGGCAGAGCAGGAGACTTTTAATCTCTTGGTTCAGGGTTCGAGTCCCTGGCGGCCCACCAAAACCCCAGTCCGCAAAGCTGGGGTTTTTGCTTTTCTCACACTTTCCTCTCACCCCCTCCGTTCGGCTAGACGTCGGCAGTCGCTGGAACGGGTGACGTGGCTGGCCCCTTGCACGTCCAGGCACTACTGATGGCCCATGCACCTCGTCGCCGCCCTCGCGCTCAGCGCCGCCGCCCTCACCCCGCCCGTCCACGTCTCCGGCGAACTGGTGGTCCACGACGCCGCGCTGGCCCCCGTCGGCTCCGAGGCATCCGTGCTGTCGTGGGCGAAGCCGGGTGGCGGCACGTTCGTGCTGCTGCACACCAAGGGCCTGCTGCCGAACCGGGCGTACGGCGCGCACGCCCACACCAAGCCCTGCGGTCCGGCCGCTGCGGATTCGGGGCCGCACTTCCAGCACGTGCAGGGTGGGGCGAACGATCCGGCGTTCGCCAACCCGGACAACGAGATCTGGCTCGACTTCACCACGAACGCGCACGGGTCGGGTATCGCCATTGCGCAGGTGGACTGGACGT
The DNA here is from genome assembly GCA_039922235.1 of Umezawaea sp. Classification (GTDB taxonomy): domain Bacteria; phylum Actinomycetota; class Actinomycetes; order Mycobacteriales; family Pseudonocardiaceae; genus Umezawaea. The sequence goes on along the minus strand of JBDSAJ010000472.1, from coordinate 445 downwards.
TCGCCGATCGCCGTGCGGCGTCGGTCGTCATCCACGCCGAGCACACGCACACCGACCCTGGTCACGCTGGGACGGCAGGGGCGCGGCTGGCTTGCATCACGGTGCCGTTCTGAGCGAAGACATGTTCCTCTCTCCTCGGACCGGCCGTGCGCACGTGTTGGGGCTGTGGGCGGATGCCGACAGCCACCAGGCGTTCCTGCGCGATCGGCATGACGCGGTCGCCGATGCGGGCGGCTACAACGGCATCGAGGTCACCCTCGGCGAGGTGGTCCTCACGATGCCCAGCGCGGCGGCGACGGTGCAGGCAGTACAGGGCGAGCTGTACGTGTGCGAGATGGTGACGGCGCGCGCGCTCGTGGAGCGCGACGCGACGACCCTGCACATGATCACCTTCGACCAGGACGAGTCACCCCGGTCGATGCAGCTCTACGGCGTCGACCCGGTG
>JBDSAJ010000471.1:0-2537 GCA_039922235.1 Umezawaea sp. | reverse complement strand
TTCGTCCCCACGCACGCGTCGACCGTGCAGTACGCGAACGCGGCCCCGCGGACCAGGACGAGCACCGTTCGCCGCGTCGCCCTGATCACCGCCGCCGTCATCGCGGCCGCAGTCGTGTTCACCGGCGGCATCTACACCAACAAGTTCCTCTCGACCACGTCCAACACGTCCGCGGGCAGAACCTCCGCTGCGCCCACGCTGACCTACGGCGAGACCGGCGACATCCCGGTGTTCGAGATCTACAAGGGCTACTGCTCGAACGCGAAGTTCCAGAAGGCCGAGCAGTTCAACAGCGCCAAGCAGGTCGACAAGTGCACCGGCCACTACACGCAGGTGATCACCGACAACGAGACGCTCGGCGCCAAGAAGGACCTCGCCTACCCCGGCGTCGTGGCGCTGACCGCGTTCGCGGAGAGCTACTGCTCGATGGTCTTCGACTCCGGCCGGATCGCTTACGACAAGTCGAAGCTCACGTACGGGGCGCTGGTCCCGACCTCGCGGTCGTGGCAGCAGACCAGCGGCGACCGGAAGATCTACTGCCTGGTGTGGCTGACCAACGGCGACAAGCTCACCAAGTCCGTCATCGTCGAAGAATCGTGATCATCTCGGAGTAGCGTGCACGCCATGGGTCTCGCACGCACTGAGCGCAAGCAGCTGAGCGATCTGTTCGTCCAGGTGGGGCCCGACGCCCCGACGCTGTGCTCACCGTGGACGACCAGGGACCTGGCCGCGCACCTGGTGATCCGCGAACGCCGGCTCGACGCGGCGCCCGGCATCATGCTCAAGCCGCTCGCGGGTTACACGCAGAAGGTGCAGGACTCCTACGCGGCGAAGCCGTGGACCGAGCTGGTCGACCTGGTCCGCCAGGGCCCGCCGGTCTACTCGCCGTACAAGCTGGCCGACGAGCTGGTCAACGCGGGCGAGTTCTACATCCACCACGAGGACGTCCGCCGCGCCCAGGATGGCTGGGAGCCACGCTCGCCCGACCCGGTGCGCGATGCGCAGCTGTGGAAGGCGCTGAAGGTCACCGCCAAGTTCGCCTACCGGAACAGCCCGGTCGGCCTGGTGCTCCGCCGCTCCAGCGGCGAGTCGGTCACGGTCAAGCAGGGCGCCACCCCGGTCGTGGTCACCGGCGAGCCCGGCGAACTGGTGCTGCTCGCGGCCGGTCGCAAGGCCGTGCGGGTCGAGTTCGACGGTGACGAGTCCGCCGTGGCGGCGGTGCGGAGCCTCAACACGGGCCTGTGAAAGCGATCTGAAAGGTCGTTCAGGCACGGTTCCGGTCATGGACAACCGCGTGAAAACAGCACTGGTCGCAGCACTCATGGGAGTGGGGCTGGTCATGTCCGCCGCGCCCGCGTCGGCCGTGGGCAGGTTCGACGTCTACTTCTACGACGGCTCTGGCGCGTTCGTGATGCAGATGACGGAGCAATGCCCAGCTGCCGGCGCTCGCAAGGTCTGGGGCATCCTCCCGAGCAATGCTCGTGTCGTCACCAGGTACAAGGTGCTGACAGGCGGGTGCAAGATGACGGCCTTCACTGGTCAGAACGGTACCGGTACCGGTGTCGGCTTGCAGCGCGACGGAGGCAATTACGGGCTCGGTGCGGTCACTCGCAACGCCCACTCGCTCGTCACCTACGGTTCCTGACACGTCCCGGCCGCCCGCACCTGCCCTCGGTGGGTGCGGGCGGCCGACCTGCAGGTAGCGTTTGCCCCATGACCGGATGCCCGACTGCCTCACCCGGCCGCCCTTTCGGCCGCGTGCTCACCGCCATGGTCACACCGTTCGACGCCCACGGGGCAGTGGACCTGGACAAGGCGCAGCAGCTCGCCAAATACCTGGTCGAGCTGGGCAACGACGGTCTCGTGATCAACGGCACCACGGGCGAGAGCCCCACGACCAACGAAACCGAGAAGACGGACCTGATCCGCGCCGTCGTCGAGGCCGTTGGCGACCGCGCGACCGTGGTCAGCGGCGCGGGCTCGTACGACACCGCGCACAGCGTCCTCGCCGCTCAGCGGGCGGAGGCCGCCGGTGCGCACGGCATCCTCGTGGTCACGCCGTACTACTCGCGGCCCACGCAGCGCGGCCTCGTCGCGCACTTCTCCGCGGTCGCGGACGCCGTCGGCATCCCGGTGATGCTGTACGACATCCCGCCGCGCTCCATCGTGCCCATCGAGGTCGCCACCCTCCAGGAGTTGGCGGAGCACCCGCGCATCGTCGCGGTGAAGGACGCCAAGGGCGACCTCCTCGCGGGGCAGCGCGTGATCGCGACGACGGACCTGGCGTACTACTCGGGTGACGACCCGTTGAACCTGCCGTGGCTTTCGGTCGGCGCCGTAGGTGTGGTGAGCGTGATCGGCCACCTCGCAGCGGACCGCATTCGTTCGATGATCGACGCTTTCGAAGCGGGCGACGTGGCGGGAGCACGGGCGATCAGCCACGGCCTCCTGCCGTTGCTCCAGCCCTTCACCCGGATGCCCGGTGTCACCTACGCGAAGGCGGGGCTGCGGCTGCGCGGTGTCGACGTGGGCGAGCC
>JBDSAJ010000470.1:0-14208 GCA_039922235.1 Umezawaea sp. | reverse complement strand
CGTCGGCGGCGTGGTGACCTGGCCTGGTCGTCGTGGGCGGGTTCACCGGCTAGCGCATGACCGCTGGTCAACAAAGAGCGAGGCGTGGCGGCCGGTGGTCTGAGGCCCTCCGGCGGTGGTGTGAGGGCGGGGCTTCGTGGTTGCGGGTGGTCCGGTGCTCGGGGGTAGTCCGGTGGTTGGTGCGGTTGGCCGTTGGGCAACGAAAGGAGGCGTTGGTGGTTGGTGATCGAGGAGCGGTGACGGTGGTTGGGGTGGCTTGGTTGACGGTGTTCGCGGTGTTGATCGCGTTCGGCGTTCAGCTGGGTGGGGTGGTGGTGCGGCGGCATGAGGTGGCCGGGGCGGCTGACTTGGCGGCGGTGGCCGCTGCCGCGCACCTACCCGATGGGGTGGCCGTCGCCTGTGAAAGGGCTCGGTGGGTGGTTGAGCGGATGGACCAGCGGTTGATCGGTTGCGCGGTGAGCGGTTGGGAGGTGGTTGTGGAGGTCGAGGGGTCTGTTTCGGTTTTTCAGTCGGTGAGCGTTCGGGCGAGGGCCGGTCCGGCTGATGGGTGAGTGGGGGTTGGGCGCGATGAACGGTCATCCATCCACGGTGAGCGGACTCACACGGGGGGTTTGGTCGCTCTCAGCTGGCTCTCAGGGTTCGGTCGACAGTTCTGCCGCCCGCAGCGGAGGCTTCGTTCGCCGTGCCATTCCGACCAGTTGTCGACGGGGAGTTACATCTGGGCCTGCCGATGACGTTAATTGGAGTAGCGGCACCGACACGGTGTCTGGCGGCACCGACACAGTGTCAGTGTTTTACGGTTCACGGAGGCGACAGAGCATGGAGTGGTCGGATAGCTGGCGCGGGGCCTTCCGCATCGAGCTGCGGGCAGAGGCGATCGGCCTCGCGTGGCACGGGTGGCCTGTGCTGCCGGGGACCTATCCGGCCGGTTCGCAGAGCGGCGCGGTCCAGTGGGCCGGGCGCAGCGGGGTCGACATCGACGGTCCGGTGCCGGTGCACCGCGACTGGCAGGAGCGCATCGGCACGAAGCCGGAGCAGGTCGCGGCGTGGTGGACTGGTCGGTCGTACAGCGTGCTCGGTGCCACGGGCCACGTGTTCGACGCGATCGAGGTGAGCGCCGACCTCGGTCGGCGGGCCGCCATGGCGCTGCGCACCATCGGGATGCCGGTGCCGATCGTCGCCACCCCTGCGGGCGAGTGGATGTTCCTGGTCGAGTCCGGCCAGGCGCTGCGCGCCGATCTGGTGGCGCACAACGACGTTCGCCACTACGGCAAGGGCGAGTACATCTCGCTGCCGCCGTCGCCGGTCCAGCACGGTGTCGTGCACTGGCGGGTCAAGCCGCAGATCTGTGGCTGGAACCTGCCCGCGTCGCGGATCGTGCAGGACGCGCTCGTCGAAGCCATCCAGATGCCTTCGCTGTTCGAGGCCAACGCTCAGCGGCTGGTCGCCGCAGAGCGGGGCTGACCCCCGATCTGGCCGTGCTGGGTGCTGTTGGTTTTCTCCCCGACAACCCCGAGAACAGTGCCCAGCACGGCCATTCCACCTGCTTTGTCCAGCGGTTCGTTGCCATTCCCGCACTTCGGCGACTGAACGCAGGACGGGCACCCAGCCGAACACGCACACGAAGCGATCGCTTCCCGAGTAGCGACCAACCAGGGGATCACAGCGGCGAAGCCGCGGTCGGCGAATCCGGCCCCTCCTGGATGACCGTCGTGCACGAACACCGTCGCCTCCCCGGTGTCCGCGTGCAGTGCGGTCGACACACCGCCGATGTCCCAGCGGTCACAGGTCGCGAAGAGCGGTAGCAAGCCGATCGCCGCGTGTTCGGCGGCGTGCAGCGCACCGGGGACGCGCGCGGGATCCAGACCCGCGCCCCCCGGTGCACTGCCCGCCAACAACTTCTCCGACACCGTGTACCAGACAGCCCTGGTGAGCAGCACCTGCTCGGGCAGGTCCAGCGGTACCTGGTCGATCACCTGGCCGGACGGCAGCCGTCGCAGGTAGCCGACGACCTGCGAAGTCACCTCCACCTCGCCGAGGCACACCGAGACGCCCCCGTAGTCCCGCCGCTCCAGCGTGCGCACCACGGTGATGTCGACCGTTTCGCGCGCCAGCGTCGACCAGTCCGGTCGAGCGGCGTGCACCAGCGCCAACCCCTGCTCCAAGTCCAGGTCGTCCACGACGTACGACTCGCCCTGGTGCAGGTACACCGCGCCCTCGTGGACCGAGCGGTGCGAGGCGCCGGGATCGACGGTGCCGAGCATCCGACCCGAGTCGGCCTCCACGACGACGACCTGGTCGCCGCCCGTGCCGCGGATGTCGACGTCCGCGTGCGGGCGGTCGTGCGAAGCCCAGTACCAGCCGTTCGGCCTGCGGCGCAGCAGCTTGCGCGCCACCAGGTCGGCCAGCACGGGCAGGGCCGCGTCGCCGCCGAACTCCGCCAGACCGTCCGGGGTGAGCGGCAACTCCGCCGCGGCGCACGCGAGGTGCGGGGCGAGCACGTACGGGTTGGTGGGGTCGAGCACGGTCGCCTCGATCGGGCGGTCGAACACCGCGGGCGGGTTGTGCACGAGGTAGGTGTCCAACGGGTCGTCGCGGGCGACGAACACGACCAGCGCGCTGTCGCCGGAGCGGCCCGCGCGGCCCGCCTGCTGCCAGAACGACGAGAGGGTGCCGGGGAAACCGGCGACCACGACGGCGTCCAGGCCCGCGATGTCGACGCCCAGCTCCAGGGCGTTCGTCGTGGCCACGCCGAGGAGCTCGCCGCTGGACAGGGCGCGCTCCAGCGCGCGGCGCTCCTCGGGCAGGTAGCCGCCGCGGTAGGCGGCCACCCGGCCCGGCAGGGAGCCGTCCATCTCGGACAGCAGCCGCTGCGCACCCATCGCGGTCAGTTCGGCGCCGACGCGGGACCGCACGAAAGCCAGCGACCGCGCGCCTTCCACGACCAGGTCGGCCAGGATGCGGGACGCCTCCGCGCCCGCCGAGCGGCGGACCGGGGCGCCGTTCTCGCCCGCGAAGTCCTCCAGCAGCGGCGGTTCCCACAGCGCGACCGTGCGCGACGCGCGCGGCGAGCAGTCCTCCGTCACCGCGGCGCACTCCGCGCCGAGCAGGCGGCTCGCGGACGCCGCGGGGTTGGTCACCGTCGCCGAGGCCAGCACGAACACCGGGTCGGCACCGTACTTGCGGGCGACGCGGCGGAGCCTGCGCAGCAGCAGCGCGACGTGCGAGCCGAACACGCCGCGGTAGGCGTGGCACTCGTCGACCACGACGTACTTGAGCCGCCGGAACAGCCTGATCCACCGGGTGTGGTTCGGCAGGATGCCGCGGTGCAGCATGTCCGGGTTCGTGAACACCCAGTTGGCGTAGGCGCGCACCCAGTCGCGTTCGGCCATCGGTGTGTCGCCGTCGAACGACGACGCGTGCACCCCCGGCACGGCCAGCCCTTCGACGGTGCGCAGCTGGTCGGCGCCGAGCGCCTTGGTGGGCGCCAGGTAGAGCGCGGTGGCGCGCGGATCGGTGCTCAGCGCCGTGAGCACGGGCAGCTGGTAGGCCAGCGACTTGCCGGACGCGGTACCCGTCGACAACACGACGTTGCGCCCCGACCAGGCGAGGTCGGCGGCTTGGACCTGGTGCCGCCACGGCTCTTCGACGCCGCCAGCGCGCACGGAGTCGATCACCAGCGCGGCGGCCCACGACGGCCACTGGGCCATTTGGGCGGCGCGACGTGGCATATCGGTGACGTGCGTGAGCGGTGATTCCCCGCTGGGTACTCCGGCGAGCACCCGCTCCAGCAGTCGGCGTCCCTGGTCGGCCACGCCGGCAGCTTCGCACACGGCACCGACAGTTCTGGCGCCGTGGAACCACTGAGCGCCGCTTCCTGCGTAGATAACGGTGTGTGCACGGATCGGGACGGATCGTTGCAGGCTTGCGGCCTATGAATAGACTCCGCCGAATCGCATCCAATGAGGGATGCATCACGTGGTGTCGGGCTGACGCGCGGTCGGCCGGTTCGATGGCGCGACGCGATGCGGTCCCCTGTTGGGCAGAACACTCACCAGGAGGACGGATGTCCCGGCAATTCCTCGCGGAGGGCCTTCAACTCTCCGGAGGTGATCGCGGCGTCGTAGCCGTGATCGCCGTGGTCGCCCTGGCAGCCCTTGCCGTCGGCTACGTACTGCTCAGGGAGGTGCTGGCCGCGGGCCAGGGCACCCCCAAGATGCAGGAAATCGCCAAGGCGGTCCAAGAGGGCGCAGCGGCTTACCTCAACAGGCAGTTCCGCACGCTCGCACCCTTCGTGGTGATCGTTTTCGTGGTCCTGTTCGCACTACCGGCCGACGACCTGAACGAGAGGATCGGCCGTTCGCTGTTCTTCATCTTCGGCGCGGTCTTCTCGGCCAGCATCGGCTACCTCGGCATGTGGCTGTCGACCCGCGCGAACGTGCGCGTCGCCGCCGCGTCGAAGGAGGAAGGCGGACGGGAGAAGGCGACCCGGATCGCGTTCCGCACCGGCGGCGTGGTCGGCATGATGACCGTCGGCCTCGGCCTGTTCGGCGCCGCTGTCGTCGTGCTGGTCTACGCGGGCCAGGCCCCGAAGGTCCTGGAGGGCTTCGGGTTCGGCGCCGCGCTGCTGGCGATGTTCATGCGCGTCGGCGGCGGCATCTTCACGAAGGCCGCCGACGTCGGCGCCGACCTCGTCGGCAAGGTGGAGCAGGGCATCCCCGAGGACGACCCGCGCAACGCCGCGACGATCGCCGACAACGTCGGTGACAACGTGGGCGACTGCGCGGGCATGGCGGCGGACCTCTTCGAGTCCTACGCCGTGATGCTCGTGGCCTCGCTGATCCTCGGCACCGCCGCGTTCGGCGCGCAGGGCCTGCTGTTCCCGCTGATCGTCCCCGCGATCGGCGTCATCACCGCCGTCATCGGCGTGTACACGACCAAGGCGCGGCCGGGCGAGAACGGCCTGTCGGCGATCAACCGGGCGTTCTACATCTCCGCGGTCATCTCCGCGGTGCTGTGCACCGTGGCGGCGTTCCTCTACCTGCCCAGCTCGTTCGCGAACCTGGACGGCGTGTCGGACGAGATCAAGGGCACCAGCGGCAACCCGGCGCTGATCGCGGCCATCGCGGTGATCATCGGCATCGTGCTCGCGGGCATCATCCTGTGGCTGACCGGCTACTACACCGGCACCGAGCACAAGCCCGTCAAGGAGGTCGGCCGCACGTCGCTGACCGGCGCCGCGACGGTGATCCTGTCCGGCATCTCGGTCGGTTTCGAGTCGGCGGTCTACACCGCGCTGGTGATCGGCGCGGCCGTGTACGGCGCGTTCCTGCTGTCCAGTTCGGTCGTCGTGGCGCTGTTCGCCGTGGCGCTGGCCGGTTGCGGTCTGCTCACCACGGTCGGCGTCATCGTCGCGATGGACACGTTCGGCCCGGTCAGCGACAACGCCCAGGGCATCGCCGAGATGTCGGGCGACGTCGACGGCGAGGCCGCGCAGATCCTCACCGAGCTGGACGCGGTGGGCAACACCACCAAGGCCATCACCAAGGGCATCGCGATCGCCACCGCCGTGCTGGCGGCGACCGCGCTGTTCGGCTCGTACAAGGACGCCATCACGCAGTCCCTGGCGAAGGTCGGCGCGACGTTCGACAACGCCGACTACGTGGCGTTCACGCCGAACGTCCTGGTCGGTCTGATCATCGGCTCGGCCGTGGTGTTCATGTTCTCCGGTCTCGCGGTCAACGCCGTGACCAGGGCCGCGGGCGCCATCGTGTTCGAGGTGCGCCGCCAGTTCCGCGAGAACCCCGGCATCATGGACTACTCGGTGAAGCCCGAGTACGGCCGCGTCGTGGACATCTGCACCAAGGACTCGCTGCGCGAGCTGGCCACCCCCGGCCTGCTCGCCGTGCTGGCCCCCGTCGCCGTCGGCTTCGGCCTCGGCGTCGGTCCGCTGGCGGGCTACCTGGCCGGTGCGATCGCGACCGGCACGCTGATGGCGGTGTTCCTCGCCAACTCCGGTGGCGCGTGGGACAACGCGAAGAAGCTGGTCGAGGACGGCAACCACGGTGGCAAGGGCTCCGACGCCCACGCCGCGACGGTCATCGGCGACACGGTCGGCGACCCGTTCAAGGACACCGCGGGTCCGGCCATCAACCCGCTGATCAAGGTGATGAACCTGGTGTCGGTGCTGATCGCACCCGCGATCATCACGTTCTCCATCGGCGCGGACGCCTCCACCGGCATCCGCCTGACGATCGCCGTCGTCGCGGTGGCGATCATCGTCGGGGCCGTCGTGGTGTCCAAGCGCCGCGGCACCGCGATCGCCGACAGCCCGGCGGAGTCGGTCACCAACGGCGCCGCCTGACAGCTCGGCTCTGACCAGCCCAAAGGAGCGCGTCCGGGTCCTCACCGACCCGGACGCGCCCTTTTCGGTTCACACTGGACGGGTCACCACACCCGATCCAGGGAGTTGGACATGAGGCTCAGCCTCGCCGCACTGCTCGCCGCGTCGGCCATCGTCGCCGGGTGCACGTCGGGCGGAGGCGGTTCGACCGGCCCTTCGTCGTCGGCGGCCACCGCCGACCCGGTCGTGGCGTACATGGACCAGGTCTGCTCGGCGGCGTCCGGGTTCGCGACCGCGGCCAAGGAACCGCCGCGGCTCGACGCGACCGACCCCGCCAAGCTGAAGACCGACATGGGCGCCTACATGGGCCAGCTCGCGGCCGCGTTCGCCAAGTCGGCGACCGACCTGCGGGCCGTCGGGCCGTCGCCGGTCGCGGGCGGCGACGAGCAGGTGAAGAAGATGGCCGCCACGTTCGACGAGGTCGCAAAGGTGTTCACCGACGCGAAGGCGAAGGTGGACCAGGCCGATGCCGCCGACCCCAGCGGAGGCCTCCAGGCGGCCGGTGAGGCGATCGCGAAGCTCACCGAGTTCACCCAGCCCCTCAAGGACCTGGACACCAGCCCCGAGCTGCTGGAGGCCGCCGAGAAGGCGCCGAAGTGCCAGGCGATCCGCGAGCCTGCCGTCCCGACCAGCACCACCACGTCCGTGCCGACCACTACGTCTTGACGCAGGTCTCAATTCGGGGCGCGAGACGCCAAATGGCGCAAAACCACATCCGGGTGGCCCAAGGGGAGGTAGGTTCGGCCCCTTCTCCGCTCGATTCGACACCACTGGGAGTTCTTCATGAGGCAACGCCTCGCTGTGGTCGGCGCGTTCGCCGCCGCGGCCCTCACCCTGACCGCGTGTGGCAACCAGACCGCGGGCACCGCCTCCAGCACGGGCACCGGTTCGACCGGCTCCAGCTCGTCGGCCGCGGCGGCGGACAGCGACGAGAACGTCAAGTGGATCGACCAGGTCTGCGGCGCGAGCCTCGAGGTCATCAAGACCCTCTCCACCGAGCCGCAGCTCGACACCACCGACCCGGCGAAGATGCAGACCCAGTTCGCGGCGTGGCTCGGTGACGGCTCCGCGGCCGTCGACGGCGCGGTCAAGAAGCTCAACGACCTGAAGAAGGGTCCGCACCCGGACTCCGAGAAGCTGGCCACGAGCGCCGCCGACATCTTCGGCCAGCTCAAGACCGCTCTCGACAAGGCCAAGACGGGCGTCGAGGCCGCGAACCCGCAGGACCCGGCGTCGATCGCCGCCGCGTTCACGCAGGTCGCGACCGACATGCAGGCCGTGGCGAAGGTCGGCGAGGACTTCGACGGCGTGCTGGTCCGCTCGAACCTGGCCGAGGCGGAGAAGAAGGCCCCGAACTGCAAGGCCATCGAAGGCGCGAACGGCTCGACCTCCACCCCGCCGACCACCTGATCCGTTCCCGGCGCCGCGCGGACACGTGAGCACCGCGCGGCGTTCGGTAGCTGACACAGGTCGAACAGGTGTTCTACGCTCCGTGCGTGGGGCAACTGTCCTTCTACTCCGCCGAGGCGCGCCAACCAGGGGTTGGGGACCTGGCGGGCCTGCTGTGCGGGCCCGGCCAGGCGATGGGCTTCGGGCGGGGCACGGCGGCCCGCGTGTCGGTCGTCGTGGCGAACCGGGGCCGGGCCACCGCGCTCGCCACGGAGTGCGCCCAGCGGGGCGTCGTGGCCGAGATCTCGCCCGTCGAGGAGTGCGGCGCGCTGGTCCGCACGGCGTTTCGCGCGGATCTCACCCATTTGGCCGCCAACTGGCTTCGCGACGGCGCCGCCAAGGCGGTGCCGTCGGAGTTCGAACTGGACGGGGCGGTGCTCAGGTTCTGGGCGCTGGTCTCCGGTGGCTGGGTCGACTCGGCGTACGCGCTCGGGCTTGATCCGGATGCTCCGGAAACACATGAACCGCTGCTAGCGGCCTTGATCGGTTCGGGTTTGCCGTCCACGCTCGTGACCGGGCCGAGCGGCGGGCCGGTGCTCCGGGTGATCGGCAGGCGCAGGCTCGCGAGGCTCGCGGAACTGGTCGGCGAGCCGCCGAGAGGCGTAGCGGAAGGCGACTGGCCGGCCGCCTCGCCGGGTCCTCCCAACGGGCGATAGACGACGGTTGTGTCACCCTGTCCGCACCAGGCCCGCTCAACAGGCCTGGTCGACAGTGCACACTGGCGGGTCGAGACACAGGGTTTGGAAGAGAGCGGGACAGCGTGGCTGGATCGACACGGACGAAAAACGGCTCCGGGGCTACGGGTGACGGCAATCGCCGATTGGTGATCGTCGAGTCGCCCGCCAAGGCGCGGAAAATCGCGTCGTACCTCGGCAGCAACTTCGTCGTGGAGTCGTCCAAGGGGCACATCCGCGACCTCCCGCGCGGCGCGGCCGACGTGCCCGCCAAGTACAAGGGGCAGCCGTGGGCGCGCCTCGGCGTCGACGTCGACCACGACTTCGAGCCGCTGTACGTCGTGACGCCGGACAAGAGGTCGACCGTCGCCGAGCTGAAGGAACTGCTCAAGGGCGTCGACGAGCTCTACCTCGCGACAGACGGTGACCGCGAGGGCGAAGCCATCGCGTGGCACCTGCTGGACACGTTGAAGCCGAAGATCCCGGTCCGCCGGATGGTCTTCCACGAGATCACCGAGCCCGCGATCCTCGCGGCCGCCGCGAACCCCCGCGACCTCGACCAGGACCTGGTCGACGCGCAGGAGACCCGCCGCATCCTCGACCGCCTCTACGGCTACGAGGTCAGCCCCGTGCTGTGGAAGAAGGTCATGCCGAAGCTCTCGGCGGGCCGCGTGCAGTCGGTGGCGACCCGGATCGTGGTGGAGCGCGAGCGGGAGCGGATGAAGTTCGTCTCCTCCTCGTACTGGGACATCTCGGCCACGATGGACGCGGGCCCCGAGGCGACGCCGCGCACGTTCGGCGCGCGCATGGTCGCCGTCGACGGCGCCCGGCTGGCGCTCGGCCGCGACTTCGGCTCGGACGGCAAGCTCAAGGCCGGGTCCGAGGTGCGGCTGCTGAACGAGGCCGAGGCGCGGGCACTGGCCGCAGGCCTCGCCGACGTGCCGCTGACCGTGGCGAGCGTCGAGGAGAAGCCGTACACGCGGAAGCCGTACGCGCCGTTCATGACGTCGACGCTCCAGCAGGAGGCGGGCCGCAAGCTCCGCTTCACCGCTGACCGGACGATGCGCACGGCGCAGAAGCTGTACGAGAACGGCTACATCACCTACATGCGCACCGACAGCACGACGCTGTCGGAGACGGCCATCACCGCGGCCCGGACGCAGGCGACCCAGCTCTACGGCGCGGAGTACGTCGCGTCCGCGCCGAGGCAGTACACCCGCAAGGTCAAGAACGCGCAGGAGGCGCACGAGGCGATCCGCCCCGCAGGCGAGGTGTTCCGCACCCCCGGCGAGGTCGCCCGCGAGCTGGACTCGGACGAGTTCAAGCTCTACGAGATGATCTGGCAGCGCACGATCGCCTCCCAGATGAACGACGCGCGCGGCAACACGACCAGCGTCCGGATCGTCGGCACCGCTCGCTCGGGTGGAACCGCCGGCTCCGCCGGCGGTGGCCAGGAGTGCACGTTCGCCGCCTCCGGCCGCACGATCACGTTCGCCGGCTTCCTCAAGGCGTACGTGGAGACGGTCGACGCCGAGGCCGGTGGCGAGTCGGACGACGCCGAGTCGCGGCTGCCGCAGCTCCGCAAGGACCAGGCCGTGACGGCGCAGGACCTGACCGCCGACGGCCACTCGACCAGCCCGCCCTCGCGCTTCACCGAGGCCAGCCTGATCAAGACGATGGAAGAGCTGGGCATCGGCAGGCCGTCGACGTACGCGTCGATCATCAGCACCGTCCAGGACCGCGGCTACGTGTGGAAGAAGGGCTCCGCGCTGGTGCCCTCGTGGGTCGCCTTCGCGGTGGTCGGGCTGCTGGAGCAGCACTTCGGCCGCTTGGTGGACTACGACTTCACCGCCGCGCTGGAGGACGAGCTGGATGGCATCGCCGCCGGTCGCCAGCAGCGCACGACGTGGCTGTCCGGCTTCTACTTCGGCGGCAGCGTCGGCCCGGAGAGCTCCATCGGCCGTTCCGGCGGCCTGAAGAAGCTCGTCGGGTCGAGCGTCGAGGAGATCGACGCCCGCCTGGTGAACTCCATCGCGCTGTTCGACGACGACGAGGGCCGCCCCGTCGTGGTCCGGGTCGGCCGCTACGGCCCGTACCTGGAGCGCGAGGTGATCGGCGACAACGGCGAGCCGACCGCGCAGCGCGCCAACCTGCCCGACGACATGCCGCCGGACGAGCTGAACCTGGAACTGGCCGAGAAGCTGTTCTCGACCCCCCAGGAAGGGCGTTCGCTCGGCGTCGACCCGGTCAGCGGCAACGAGATCATGGCGAAGGAAGGCCGCTTCGGTCCGTACGTGACCGAGGTCCTGCCCGAGCCCGCGGAGGAAAAGAGCAGCGGAAAGAAGGCTGCTGACGCCAAAAAGCAGGGAAAGCCGCGCACAGGCTCGCTGTTCAAGGACATGGCGCTCGACTCGGTGACGCTGGAGGACGCGCTCAAGCTGCTGTCGCTCCCGCGGGTCGTCGGCAAGGACCCGGAGACCGGGGCCGAGATCACCGCGCAGAACGGGCGCTACGGGCCGTACCTGAAGAAGGGCACGGACTCGCGCTCGCTCACGAACGAGGACCAGTTGTTCACGGTCACGCTCGACGAGGCGCTGAAGATCTACGCCGAGCCGAAGAAGCGCGGCCGGTCGGCCACCAGCGCCCCGCCGCTCAAGGAAATGGGCAACGACCCGGTGTCCGGCAAGCCGATGGTGGTCAAGGACGGCCGGTTCGGCCCGTACGTGACCGACGGCGAGACCAACGGGTCGCTGCGCAAGAGCGACACCGTCGAGGGCCTGACCGACGAGCGCGCGTCCGAGCTGCTGGCGGAGAAGCGCGCCAAGGGCCCGGTCGCGAAGAAGAAGCCCGTGGCGAAGAAGCCCGCAGCTCCGCGCAAGAAGGCACCTGCCAAGACCAAGAGCTGATCGTGACGTAGGGGGTGGCGGTGCCTGGACCACGAGAGTTCGGACCCGACGGGACTCAGGCCCCGCCGCCGCTTCCGCTGTACCCGGACGCCTTGGCGGGTCTGGTCACGGGCGAGACCCGCTACCGGCCGAAGCAGGCCGGGCCGCTGCTGCCGGTGTACGTGCCGGTCGTGCCGGACCCGGAGGTGGCGCGCGAGGCGATCCGGGCCGCGATGCTGCGCGAGCAGCGCGCGCGGCCGGTGCGCACCCGCCAGCCGCTGCCGCCGCAGATGCAGGTCAGCAGCCACCGCGTGCAGTACCAGGCGCCGGTGGCCCCGACACCGATGGCCCATCCCCAGCCGGTGCCGCCGCGGCAGTACCAGGCACCGGTGGCACCGCCGCCGAGGCAGTACCAAGCGCCGCAGCAGTACCAGGCACCGGTGGCGCCGCCACAGCAGCAGGGGCAGCGGCCCAAGTCGCGGGGTTCCGCGTTCGGTGGTTGCCTGGTAGCGCTGCTGATCATCGGCTCGGTGTTCTTCAACGTCATCCGCCAGGTCGTCGAGGCGTTGTTGGACGCAATCCGCTGACTCTGCGCACCCGCCGGGTCGGCCGAGGTTAGGCTGATCGGTGGGTGGCCTACAGGGGGTGGACAACATCCAGGACAGCGACAACGCAGGTCAGCTCAATTCGGGCGCGACCGGCGCGGCCTCGGCGACTCACCGGTTGCGCAGCGTGTTGGCGATCAGGCCGTTCCGGCGACTCTGGGGTGTCACTTACCTGTGCAGCGTCGGTGACTGGCTGTCACTGCTCGCCCTGACGGGCCTCGTGACGAAACTCGCCGAGGGTTACGGCTGGGAGGGCTTCGCGCTCAGCGCCGTCGTGCTGACGCAACTGCTGCCCGGCATCCTGTTCGCGCCGCTCGGTGGGGTGCTCGCGGACCGGTTCGACCGCCGCAAGGTCATGGTCGCCTGCGACCTGGCGCGCGGTGGCCTGTTCCTGTCCATCGCGTTCGTCGGCACGGCGTGGTGGCTGTTCATCGCCAACTTCCTCGTCGGCTGCTGCGCGATGCTGTGGATCCCGGCCAAGGAGTCCGCCGTCCCGAACCTGCTGCGCAGGCCGGACCAGGTGGAGTCGGCCAACCAGCTCGGCCTGGTCATGACGTACGGCATCAGCACCATCAGCGGCTTCGGCCTGTACGCGGTCATCTCCGGCATCCCCGGCTACCTGCACCTGACCAGCGACGACGTCGTGTTCCGGGTGGCGACGATCGCGGTCGTCGTCAACGGGCTGCTCTACATCACCTCGGCGGTGCTGGTCGCGACCCGGATCCCGGAGCTGTCCGGCCGGACGACGACGGCCAAGAAGAAGCAGGGGACCGAGGACAAGGTCGGCTTCGGCGCGATGATGCGCGACGGGCTGCGCTACGCGTGGCGCACGCCGCTGGTGCGCGGCCTGGTGATCGGCATGATCGGCGCGTTCGCCGCGGCAGGCGCGGTCATCGGCTGCGCCAAGCTCTACGCGCTGAGCCTGCTGGGCGGCGACAGCGCGTTCGCCCTGCTGTTCATCGCGGTCTTCGTCGGCCTGGCCAGCGGCATGGCGCTGGCACCCCGCTTCGCCCGCCGCCTCACCTACAACCGCCTGTTCGGCCTCACGATCGTCTGCGCGGGCCTCAGCCTGGTGATCGTCGCGCTGGCCCCGCACCTGTGGATCGCGCTGCTGGCCGTGGCCATGGTCGGCGCCTGCGCGGGCATCGCCTTCCTCACCGGTCTCACGATCATCGGCTCGCAGGTCGAGGACGAGATGCGCGGCCGGATGGTGGCGCTGGTCCAGTCCCTGATGAAGATCATCCTGGGTCTGTCGACGGTCGTGACCCCGCTGCTGGTCACCGTTCTCAAGCCCCGCACGATCACCCTGTTCAACCACCCCATGAACGTCGACGGCACCCGACCCGTCATGTTCGGCGCGGGCGTGCTGGCAGCCGTGGTCGGCGTGATCGCCTACCGGCAGATGGACAACCGGCGGATGGAGCCGATCTTCTCGGAGCTGTTCGCCGCCATCCGGGGCAAGTCGAAGTCCTCCGCGGGCGTCCTCATCACCGTGGAGGGCGACACCCGCCGCGACACCAGCGTCCACGCCCGCAGGCTGGCCGACGCGCTGCGCGCCGCCGGTCACGACGTCCTCCTGGCCAGCGATCCGGACCTCGACGAACGCCGTTTGCGCAGCATGTTGTCCTCGGTGGACCTGGCGGGCGTCCGCGCCCATGCGCTGGTCGCCGCCGCCGTCCGCGCCGACGTGGTCGAACGCGAGGTCCGCCCGGCGCTGGACAACGGCGCGCTGGTCGTGATGGAGCGCTACGTGGACAGCCCGCTGGCCCACTTCAGCGCCGTGGGCAGCGTCCAGCCCGCCGAGGTGGAGGGCCTGGTCGACTGGGCCACCGGCAGGCTGCGCCCGGACGTCACCATCCTGCTGGACCGCTCACCGGTGACGATGCCCGCCGACGCGCTCGACGAGACCGTCTTCGGCAAACCCGGCTCACGGGCGATCGACAACATCGAGCACCATTGGCGGGTGCAGCGCCTCCTCACCGAGATGGCTTCCGCGGACCCGGACCGCTACGTCGTGGTCGACGCGGACGGCACCGAGGACGAGGTCTCCGATCGCGTGTGCACCGCGGTCCTCCCGCTCTTCGCGGAACGCCGCGTCCCCGAGCCCCGACCCGTTGTGGAGAGCACTTGAACACGAGCGTGTGGTCCAACGTCGTCGGGCAGCCCGCCGCGGTCGAGGTCTTGAGCGCCGC
>JBDSAJ010000469.1:0-19234 GCA_039922235.1 Umezawaea sp. | reverse complement strand
GGTCCACTCCCAAACGCTATCGCCGCGTCTAGGGATCAGCCGATATTCATCGAGACTTCTTGACCGTGTGCCTCTTTCTACGGCTCTCTAGCAGAAAAGCTAGACAAGGCAATTGTTGCGCATGATCCGTCCGCGGAGTTGGCTGGACGACGTGGCCGAGGTGTTGACGAAGGGGACGGGCACGGTCGAGCGAACCGCCGACCGCGCACAGGTGGACGTGAGCTTCGAGACGGCTGGCGAGCAGCGCAACGAGGCGGTCGAGGCGCTGACCAGCCGAGTTTCGGCGGTCGAGCCGCTGCTGGACCGACCGGGTGTCGAGGTGCGGTCCAGGCAGTTGTCCGTGCACGACAACTGGGACGGCAACACGCGCGCGGGCAGCCGGGCGAGCCAGCGGTACGTGCTGCGGGTGACCGACCTGAACGAGTTGGACGCGCTGCTGTCCGCACTCGTCCAAGCCGAACCCACCTGGCTGAACGGCCCGTCGTGGGACGTCGTCGACACCAAGGACGCCATCTACGACGCCCAGCAGGAAGCCGTGGCCGACGCCAGGCTCCGCGCTCAGGGCTACGCCGAGGCACTGGGCCGCAGGCTCGGCCCGCTGCTGCGGCTGTCCGACGGCGACGGCGACCTGTGGCAGGCGGACACAGCCATGTCGGCGAAGTCCTTCGCGGGCTACGGCGGCAGCCCCGGCGTGCCCGTGCAGATCGACCAACTGGGCCTGGAGCCGCAGCAGATCACGATCACCGTGCGCTGCACCGCCGCCTGGTCACTGCTCGACTAGCCCGTCCACAGGTCCATCCACAGCTGTGGACAACTCGAACACCTGTTCGATCGGGTGACGTCAGCGCTCCAGGATCGCCGTCACGCCCTGCCCACCCGCCGCGCAGATCGAGATCAACCCGCGCCCGGACCCACGCTCGGCCAGCAGCTTCGCCAGGGTCGCGACGATCCGCCCACCGGTGGCCGCGAACGGGTGCCCAGCGGCCAGCGAAGACCCGTTGACGTTGAGCTTGCCCCGGTCGATGGAGCCGAGCGGAGCGTCAAGACCCAGCTTGACCTTGCAGAACTCCGGGTCCTCCCAAGCCGCGAGCGTCGTGAGCACCTGTGACGCGAACGCCTCGTGGATCTCGTAGAAGTCGAAGTCCGGCAACGACAGACCGGCACGGCCGAGCATCCGCGGCACGGCGTAGGCGGGCGCCATCAGCAACCCCTCCGCCCCGTGCACGTAGTCGACGGCCGCGGTCTCGGTGAACGTCAGGTACGCCAGCACGGGCAGGTTCCGCGCGGCGGCCCACTCCTCGCTGGACAGCAGCACGGCCGAAGCGCCATCCGTCAACGGCGTCGAGTTGCCCGCGGTCATCGTCGCGCCGTCCCCACGACCGAACACCGGCTTCAACTTGGCCAGCTTCCCCACGCTGGAGTCCGGCCGCAGGTTCTGATCGCGGACGACACCGAGGAACGGCGTGACCAGGTCGTCGAAGAACCCGCGGTCATAGGCGGCGGCGAGGTTGCGGTGGCTGGCGGCGGCGATCTCGTCCTGCTCCTCCCGGCCGATGTCCCACAGCTTCGCGCTGACGGCCGCGTGCTCCCCCATCGACAGCCCGGTGCGCGGTTCCCCGTTGCGCGGCAGTTCCGGCACCAGGTGTCCGGGACGCAGCTTCGCCAGCAGCTTCAGCCGACCAGCGGTGGAGCGAGTCCGGTTGAACTCCAGCAACACCGCCCGCAGGCCTTCGCTGACCCCGATCGGCGCGTCGCTGGTGGTGTCGACTCCCCCGGCGATACCGGAGTCGATCTGCCCCAGCGCGATCTTGTTGGCGACCGCGATCACGGCCTGCAGGCCGGTGCCGCACGCCTGCTGGAGGTCGTGCGCGGGGGTCTCGGGGGAGAGCCTGCTGCCCAGCACGCACTCGCGGACGAGGTTGAAGTCCCTGCTGTGCTTGAGGACCGCGCCCGCCACGACCTCGCCGAGCCGTTCACCCTGCAGGCCGAAGCGGCTGACCAGGCCATCCAGGGTGGCGGTCAGCATGGCCTGGTTCGACGCCGTGGCGTAGGGCCCGTTCGACCGCGCGAAGGGGATTCGGTTGCCACCCAGGATCGCTACGCGCTTGATGTCAGCCATGCTGGCCATTCTACCTACCGATCAGTAGGCTTACCAGTGAGTAGGGAGTGTGAAATGGATCGGTACCAGCGGTTCGCCAAGTCCGGCGTCGGACGTTTCGTGGTCGGCAAGCTCGGCCTGCCCGACCCGTACCCACTGCGCAGGTTCTCACCGGGACAGCCGCTGGTGAACGGGCCGGTGCTGCTCGGCGGCACCGGACGCCTGGTCGAACCGGTCGCCGCGGTCCTGAAGTCGGTCGACGTCCACCGGGACGCCGTGGCCGATCAGAGGTACGCGGCACTGGTGTTCGACGCGACCGACATCGACGACACGGACCGCCTTCGCGAGGTCTACGCGTTCTTCCACCCGGTGATCCGCTCACTCGGCCCGTCCGGGCGCGTCCTCGTGCTGGGCGGCGGGAACGGGATCGCGCAGCGCGCGCTGGAGGGCTTCACCCGGTCCGTCGGCAAGGAGTTGAAGCGCGGCGGCACGGCACAACTGGTCCACGTGGCCGAGGGCGCCGAGAACGGCATCGAGTCGACGCTGCGGTTCCTGCTGTCCGGCAAGTCCGCGTACGTGTCCGGCCAGGTCATCCGCATCGGCCAGGCGGCCGTCGAGGAACCCGCGAACTGGGACCGCCCGCTGGAGGGCAAGGTCGCGCTCGTGACCGGCGCGTCCCGCGGTATCGGCGCGTCGATCGCCGAGGTGCTCGGCCGCGACGGCGCGCACGTCGTGTGCCTGGACGTGCCCGCGCAGGGCGCCGACCTGTCCGAGGTGGCCAACCGGGTCGGCGGTTCCTCGCTGCAGCTGGACATCACCGCCGCCGACGCCCCCGCCAGGCTGGTCGACCACCTCGCGCAGCGGCACGGCGGCGTTGACGTCGTCGTGCACAACGCCGGTGTCCTGCGGGACAAGACTTTGGGGCGCATGGAACCCGGCCAGTGGGACGCCGTGATCGCGGTCAACCTGACGAGCCAGGAGCGGATCAACGAGGCGCTGCTGCGGACAGACACCTTGCGCGGCAACGGGAGGATCATCGGCGTCTCGTCGATCGCGGGCATCGCGGGCAACCTCGGCCAGACGAACTACGCCACATCGAAGGCCGGCGTGATCGGCGTGGTCGAGGCGCTGACCGGCGAACTCGCGAGCCGGGGCAGCACCATCAACGCCGTCGCACCCGGGTTCATCGAGACCAGGATGACGGCGGGCGTGCCGCTGATGACGCGCGAGGTCGGCAGGCGGCTGAACAGCCTGTCGCAGGGCGGACTTCCGGTGGATGTCGCCGAAGCCATCGCGTGGTACGCCCACCCGGCGTCGACCGGGGTCAACGGCAACGTGGTCCGCGTATGCGGGCAGATGCTGCTGGGGGCGTGATGGCGAACCTCGGGCTCCTCTACGCCAAGGCCGGGCTGACCGGGTTCCTGCACGGCGGCGACGAACTGCCGTCGTCCACCCGGTCCACCGACGTCGTGATCGACCAGGCGCACCTCGCTTCCTACAACGAGGTGTGCGGCTTCCGGGTCGGCGGGACCGTGCCGATCACCTACCCGCACGTGCTCGGCTTCCCGCTGCAACTGGAGCTGATGACCGAGCGCGCGTTCCCGTTCGCGCTGCCGGGTCTCGTGCACATCGGCAACCGCATCACCCAGTCCCGGCCGCTGACGGCCGCCGAACCGCTGTCCCTGCACGTCCGCATCGAGAACCTGCGGCCGCACGAACGCGGGAAGCAGTTCGACGTCGTCACGACAGCGGCCGTCAGCGGCGAGACCGTGTGGACGGACACCTCGACCTACCTCAAGCGCGACGGTGGAGCGGGCTCCGGCACACCCGCCGAGCCCCCGCCGTCGACGGCGGCGTGGCGGGTGCCCGGCGACATCGGCAGGCGCTACGCGAAGGTGTCCGGCGACCGCAACCCGATCCACCTGCACCCGTTGGCCGCCAAGGCTTTCGGCTTCCCCCGCGCCATCGCGCACGGCATGTGGACGAAGGCGAGGTGCCTGGCGGCGTTCGAGGGGCGGTTGCCGGACGCGTACACCGTCGACGTCCAGTTCAAGGCGCCCGTCCTGCTGCCCGCGGCGGTGAACTTCTCCACGGACGGCGAGCACTTCGCCCTGCACCACCCGAAATCGGGAAAGCCGCACCTCAAGGGCGCGCTCACGCGGTATCAGCCACCGGCGGTCGACTGCGGGACCACGCTGCCGTAACCCCCGGCGTCGATGACGGTGAGCAGGCCGGGCTGGACCGGCTTCCACCCGAGCAGCTCACGGGTGTGTGCGCTCGACACGACGGAGTCGATGCCGAAGAACCTGCTGAGCCACCCGAAGTGCTCGCCTGCCTGGTCGGCGGGCACCGACCGGGCAGGAACACCGACCGACCGGCCGATGGCCTCGGCGATCTCGCGCGTCGGAATGCCCTCTTCGTCGATGGCGTGCAACACGGACCCCGCGGGAGCCGACTCGACCGCGAGCCGGACGAGCACCGCGGCGTCGAGGCGGTGGACCGCCGGCCAGCGGTTCGCGCCGTCCTCGATGTAACCGGCGAAGCCGGTGCGCTGCGCCAGTTCGACGAGCGTCGCCACGAAGCCGTGGTCACCGGGGCCGTGGACCGTCGGGGCGAACCGCACGACGCCGGACCGCACGCCCCGGTCGGCGAGCGACAGCGTCAACTGCGCGTTCGCGACTCGCGGGTGCAGGGAGGGGTCCGGGATGTCCCGCTCGGTCGCGAGTTCCCCGTCGCCGAGCCCGATCACCCCCGAGGCGATGACGAGTGGACCGCCGGTCCTGGCGAGCACCTCGCCGAACGCCTCGATGGCGTCCTTGTCGATCTGCGCGGCCAGTTCCATCTGGGAGAAGTCGTGGTGGTAGCCGAGGTGGACGACGCCCTCGGCCTTCGCGGCCCCGGAGCGCAACGACTCGACGTCGTCGAGCGAGCCGCGGTGGACCTGGGCGCCGAGGGCGGTGATCGCGTCCGCGGAGGCGTCGGAACGGGCCAGGCCGACGACCTCGTGCCCGGCGGCGAGCAGTTCCGACACGACCGCCGACCCGATCCAACCGGACGCACCGGTGACGAACACGCGCATGGGATCTCCAACGAAAGGGCAGCCCATCGGACCGCAAGGTGATGTCATATGACGACATCACGTTAGCACGGTGATGTCATATTGTGCCATCACTGCGCTGCGGACCCATCGCTACACTTCCGACATGGGACGATGGCAGCCGGGCGCGCGCGGCCGGCTGGGGCAGGCCGCGATGGAGCTCTACGCCGAGCGCGGCTACGACCAGACCACCGTCGCCGAGATCGCCGAACGCGCGGGTGTCACCTCGCGGACCTTCTTCCGCCACTTCGCCGACAAGCGCGAAGTCCTGTTCGCCGGGACCGACGCCGTTCGCGAGTTGCTGGTCGGAGCGTTCGACGCCGTACCCGCGGGGACCGCGCCGCTCGGCGCCGTGGCGGCCGCGCTGAACGCGGTGGCCGAACTCGTCGGCAACGACCACGAGCACTCGCGGCGGCGGCAGCAGATCATCACCACGCACGCCGAACTGCGGGAACGCGAGCTGGTCAAGCTCGCCGACTGGGCGCGCGCGCTCGCGGACGGCCTGCGCGGGCGGGGCGTCGACGAGCCCGCCGCGAGCCTCGCGGCCGAGGTGGGGGTCGCCGTCTTCCGGGTGGCGTTCGAGCAGTGGACGACCGGGTCCGGGGACCGCCTCCTCACCGACGCCGTGCGCGACTCGTTCGACCAGCTCTCCACCGTCGGCTGACGCCTAGCGGCGTGACGGCGGGTGCCAGATGTTGCCCTGGACCAGGTCGCCGAAGCCCATCCAGACGAGGTTCATCAGACGTGCCGCCACCACGCCCGCCGGTTCCTCCGGGTGGTCGAGCCACCAGTCGGCCAGCGATTCCCCTGCTCCCACCAGCGCCGCGGCGAGGCTTTCGGCCTCTTGTTCCGAGGCGTCGTGGACGTCCTCAGACCGTGACGAGTGGATGAGGAGCGCGGCCACCAGGTTGACGGCGCGGCCACGCATCTCGGCGAGTTCGGCGGCGAACGGGCCGCCTTGCGAACTGGCCTGGCGGTGCAGGACCTGCCAGCTCGCGCGGTTCTCGCCGACGAAGCCGAAGAACGCGCGGAGGCCGCTCCACAACTGCACGTCCGGCGGTTGATCAGGCTCGATGCCGTTCGCGATGGCCTCGATCATGACGGTCGCCTCGCGCCGGATGCAGGTGGCGAACAGCTCCTCCTTCGAGCCGAGGTAGGCGTACAGCATGGGCTTGGAAATGCCCGCGACCTCGGAGATCTCGTCCATCGACGCGGCGTGGAAACCGAGGCGCGAGAAGACGTCCACGGCGGCGTCCATGATCTGGCGTTCACGCACCGCGCGCGGCAATCTCTTGGCTCGACCGGTACGGACCGGTTGGTCTGCGTGCATCGCACCCCCTGAAGGCTGGGACAAGATTACTCGGCTCACTTGCGGGCATACCTACTCGCCAGTAGATTTACCGACCAGTAGGTACAGGAGGCGTCCATGACCATCGACCTCACCACCGAGGCGATCGCGCAGCTCGGCCCGTCCGAGCTGATCAGCACACTCAAGCAGATCGACCCGGCCGATCCCGCGCTGCAGGGCGTCGACATCGACGTGATCGCCAGGGGCATCGATCCGAAGAAGCTCCGCAAGGACGAGTTCGCCGACCTGCTCGGGGCTCTCGGCGACCTCGCCGACGGCGGCGCCGACCTCGACCTGGCCCAGATGGACCCGCAGAACTTCGCCCGCATCATCTCGCGCGCCTCCAAGGACCAGATCGAAGCCGTCACCGCCAGGCCCGGCCTGCGCGAACGGGTGCTCGACGAGGTGTTCCGCCGCATGGAGGTCCACTTCCGCACCGAGCGGGCGGGCGCCACCAGGGCCGTCGTGCACTTCCACCTCACCGGCGGGTTCGGTGAAAGCGGTCACGACGTGTACGAGGCCGTGATCGCGGACGCCAAGTGCACGATCAACAAGGGCGAGACCCGCGAAGGCCGCGCCAGCGTGACGCTGAGCCCGGTCGAGTTCCTGAAGCTGGCGACCGGCAACGCGTCGGCGCCAGTGCTGTTCATGACTGGCAAGCTGAAGGTCAAGGGAGACTTGGGCTTCGCCGCCGGATTCATGAGCCTCTTCGACATCCCGAAGGCCTGAGGAGAATTTTCGATGGGTGGCTTCTCGCTGGAGCTGAACGAGGACCAGACCGACCTGCGCGACTGGGTGCACGGCTTCGCCAAGGACGTCATCCGTCCTGCGGCGTCCGAGTGGGACGAGCGCGAGGAAACACCGTGGCCGGTCATCCAGGAAGCAGCCAAGATCGGCCTCTACGGTTTCGAGGCGCTGGCAACGTGGTTCGCCGACCCGATCGGCCTGTCGTTGCCCATCGCCACGGAGGAGCTGTTCTGGGGTGACGCGGGCATCGCCCTGTCCCTGATGGGCACCGGGCTGGCCGCCGCAGGCATCTTCGCGTCCGGCACGCCCGAGCAGCTGGCCGAATGGGTGCCCGAGTGCTTCGGCACCGAGGACGACCCGAAACTCGCCGCCTTCTGCGCCTCCGAACCGCAGGCGGGCTCCGATGTCGCCGGGTACAAGACGCGGGCGCGGTACGACGAGGCCACCGACGAGTGGGTGCTCAACGGGCAGAAGGCGTGGGCCACCAACGGCGGCATCGCCAACGTGCACGTCGTGACCGCCGTCGTCGACGCCGCACTCGGGTCGCGCGGCCAGGCGGGCTTCATCGTGCCGCCGGGGACCGCGGGCGTCTCGAGTCCGGGCAAGGTCCGCAAGCACGGGATGCGCGCCTCCCACACCGCCGACGTGTTCTTCGACGACGTGCGCGTACCCGGCCGCTGCCTGCTGGGCGGCAAGGAGAAGCTCGATCGTCGCTTGGCACGCGCCCGTGAAGGCCAGAAGTCCGGCGGCCAGGCCGCCATGGCCACGTTCGAAACGACCCGACCAACCGTTGGCGCGATGGCCATCGGCGTGGCACGGGCGGCCTACGAGTACTCGCTGGACTACGCCAAGGAACGCGAGGCATTCGGCCGGAAGATCATCGAGAACCAGTCGATCGCGTTCGACCTGGCCAACATGCGAATGGAGATCGACGCCGCCCGGATGCTCGTGTGGCGGGCGGCTTGGATGGGGCGGAACAACGTGCCGTTCACCGCGGGCGAGGGCTCGATGTCCAAGCTGAAGGCGGGCGAGGTTTCCGTGTGGGCCACCGAACGCGCCATCCACATCCTCGGCGGCGCCGGCTACACCCGTGATCATCCGGTCGAGCGGATGCACCGGGACGCGAAGATCTTCACCATCTTCGAGGGAACGTCGGAGATTCAGCGATTGGTCGTGGCCAGGGCGATTTCGGGGATGTACATCCGCTGAGTTGATCACCCCAGGCCGTCCTCAGGCCGTCTGAGTGGACGGGGTCTTCCGAGCCTTGAAGACCCTGTCCACCGCCTTCCGCGCTCGCTGGTGGCTGGACGGCATGAGGTGGGTGTACGTCCGGAGGGTGAAGCCGGGGTCCTGGTGGCCCAGGTACTCCGCAAGCTCCTTGATCGACACACCCTGGGTGAGCAACGTCGAGGCGTAGAAGTGCCGCATGGCGTGCATCCCGTCCTGGCGTTTTGTGTAGGTGAGCCCGGCCTGTTTGAAGGCCGGGACCCACACGACCTTGTTGAACAGGTCGCCGCTCTGTGCGTTGCCGTCGTCCCGGACCATGAGCAGGTTCGCGGTGAACGGTGCGCCGTTCGGTTCGTCCCACGGCAGCGTGATAGATGTGGCCGGGTACGTCTCCTGGTAGGCGTCGAGCGCTTCCAGCACACCGGCCGAGATCGGCACCTGGCGTTCCTTGTCGCGCTTGGGAAGCGAGTAGACCAGCGTTCGGTCAATCAGCCGGAGTTGACGACTGACGTTGATCACCATTCCGTCCCGGTCGATGTCGTCGGGCGAGAACGCCAGGATTTCCCCCTGCCGCATCCCGCAGCCCGCGCCGAGTGAGGCAACGACCTTGAAGCGCGCGGGCAGGGCCAGTTGGAGCGCGCGTAGTCGGGACTCGGCCCACGGCACGACCTTGCGCGGAGCCCGTTGCGGACGCTTGATGCTCTGCACGTTGCAGGGATTGCGGTGGATGACCTTGTCGTCCACCGCAGAATTCAAGATCGAGGACAGCGTCTCGAACAGCACGGCCTGATACGTCGAGCCCAGGTTCTTGCTCTGAAGTTCGCCGAGCCAGTCACGGACGACCTGCGGGTTGATCGACCCGACCGAGCGGTTGCCGAAGTACGGGTAAATCTGACTCCTCAGGCGACTGCGCACAGTCTGGCGGGAAGCGGCGTCGGACGAATAGCCCTTGAGCCAGCTTTCCGCTTGCTTCTTGAAAAGGATCTTCCCCGCGTTCGGGTCAACGTACTTCCCCTCGCGCTTGTCCGACTCCATTTCGATCAGGAAATCGTCCGCGCGCTTCTTCTGGCGGTCGGGGTAGCTCTTGGAGCACTCCTTGCCGTCCGGGTCGAGGTACCGCACCTTGTACCGCAGTCCGAGGCCGTACAGCGAGGTCTTGACCCTGGTGACCTCCTTGGACTCCGGGTCGCGGACTTCTTTCCACCAGCGATCTTGCACGTGTCCCATGGCAGACCTCTCCTGTGTCGAATTGCTGAAAGAACTAGGCGGCGTCCGCGTCGAGCCCGTCGAACCACTCACGAACCTGTGAGGGGTCCCAACGCAGGTGCTTACCGACCTTTCGAGCGGGTGGCCCGTACTGCTTTGACCGCCACCCACGGATGGTGTGCACCGGCACGCCGAGGAACGCCGAAACGTCCTCAACACCCCACAGCCGGGCGAACTCGTTTTCAGCCATGACCGCTCCCCCCTCTGTGATCAAGCTGCTTGCGGAGTTGCCGAAAGTTCTGGCGGGTCGCTGGCCGCGAGTAGTGCCCGGTCGTATTCGGCTTTCCAGGTCACCCGTTGGGCTATGGCGTGCATGAGCAGGTGGTTTCTCGGAGGCACGTTCGGGTCACCAGGCCGGACCTTGTTCCAGACCAGCCGCGAGGTGTCCTGAACGGGCTTCTCGATGCCGACCGTGGCCAGCAGTTCAGTGACGAACCGCTTCCGGTCGGCCTTGTGGTCGGCGAGGGTCTTGCCCGACCATTTCCGCGAGACCAGGACCCGTCGACCAGGGAGGCCGAGGGTGGTTCGGCGGTGTGCGCGGCCTTTGCAGTGGCCTGGAGTGGTGCGAGAGTTGGCACCTCTGGGTTGGACGCCGTAGAGCAGCCACACCGCGCAGGTAGGGGAGCAGGGCGTCACGGCCAACTCGTCGGCCAGGCGGTCCGCGTGCTGCCGTTGGCGGTTGGTGTCCTGCTGGACCACTTCACCGATGGACTTGGTGAGGTACTTGGTCAGGTAGCCGATGTGGCGGCCGGATTCCTCTGTGCCACCAAGGATTCCCTTCGAGTGGACCTGACGGCCGAAGGTCACCACGTGCGCCGGTGCTTCCGCTTCCTCCACAGCTTCGGTCCACTCGGTCAGCGGATGCCGGGTGTCCGGGTCCACGAAGACCTGACGGTTGGAGTCCCAGACGGGAAGGTGCCCGTCGAGGTAGGTACGTTCATCGTGGTTGGGCCACCAGACCTGGTGGTAGGTGGCAGCGGTGACCTGGCGAATGACCTCGTGCGAGATCGACCCGCGAACCGCCGCGTGCAGGTGCGGAGCTGCCCGCTTCTGCGGTTCGACGGTGGCGAAGTACTGGACTTCCCAGCCCACGACCCGGCGCAGGTTCTGCCACCACCGGTCAACGAGGCTCGCGAAGTGCACCGCATCCCGTGCAGCCCGTCGGTAGTTATAGGTGTCCGGGTCTACCGGGGTGCCGTCGTCGCGGACGCGGCCGTAGGTGTCGAGGGTCAGCGTGATGAACATCGAGGGCCGGTAGGCCCCGGCGAACTCCCGCCCAAGAGTGCGCTTCTCGACCTTCCGCCGAGGCAGGTTCGGTGCTTCCTGGCGGCGCTTGGTGGACCGCTTCGGAGCCTGCTTGGCAGGGAGGTCCGGCGAGGGGAAGCGCCCGCGGACTCCGAGTTGCCGAAGTTCGTCGTCAACGCTGTGGATCTCCTCCAAGAGGTCGTCAGCGTCGGCCCCCTCGGCCTGGCGGTACAGGACGACGAGGTCCGCGCGAAGCTCCAACAGACCTTTCTGATCATCGGTCGGCGGTTCCGGCGTGAAGTCCGGTTCCGTCTCCATGTGCCAGCCTTCGCGGCACTGGACCATCCGCAGCGCCTTCGCCTTCCGGGCACAGGGCTTGCAGACGCTCTCCACCGTCGACCCGCACGGGACGGCGACGTAGCGGACTTCGTAGGCGTCCGGGTCCTGCACTTCCATCGTGAAGGGCCGAACGCAGACACCGTGCTGCTCAGCGGCAGCCTTGGTGACGTCGAGGGACCTCGGTTGCCGCATCCGTGCCGCACGGGTCTGCCCCAGAACGTCGACCGGAGTCGTCGTGACGCTCATGCCGCCACGCCCCTTTCGCCGCTGTCAGACCGAGTCGGGAACGTGTGCACGGTCGCGTCAGGAGCCGTGATGTAGGCCCGCAGCACCTCAAGATCGGTATCGGTCACGTGGAAGGCCCGCGCGCGGTCGGGTTCGCGCTGGCCGTCCTGCTTCACCCAGGCCACGCCCGGAGTACTTTCCGCGATCTCATGAGCAGCCGCGCCACGCTGGCGCACACCGTCGCCCAGGACCATGTCCACCTGCTGTGGTTCGTCCAGCCGGAGGGCAACGCGGGTGGTGAACAGGTGCCGGAACGACACGATTTCCTTGCGCGGGTCCTGGACCAGGCCCACCAGGACGTAGCCCGGAGCGCGTCCCTGGGAGGTGATCGTCTGGACCGCCCGAGCCGCACGGTCCCGCAGCTGCTTGTCGGGCTGGTAGGCGATGACGTCGGCCAACTCGTCCACGATCAGCACCGTGAGCGGTTCGCCGGTCTCCCGAGCCCACAGCCGCCGGATACCTCGATAGCGGGCCGCACGTTCCCGGACCTCGACCGCGAGTTCTTCCAGTAGTTCGACCGCGTCCAGGCCGTTGCCGAAGACCAGACGGTCGAAGGCTTCCGGGCACTGGCCCAGTTCCATGCCGCCCTTGGGATCGATGCCCACCAGGCGCACCAGTCCGGCACGAACGGCAGGAGCGAGTTGCCACACGATCGACCACAGCACCGAGCCCTTACCGGCACCGGGCACGCCGACCACGAGGAGCTGAGACCCGAGCAGACGAAGCCGCCACGGCTTCCCGGTCTCGGTCCGGCCGACGGTCACCTTCTTCAAGTCCACAGCGTTGGCGTCCGCAGCCAAGGCCGGGACGGGTAGCGGTCGGACCAGCGGGTCACGGTGGATCAAGTCCAGTTCGACCACCCGAGGCCGCAGCACCCGAACCCGGCACGAGCGAGCGCCGAACGAGTGCGCCAGGTTGTCCCGCCGCAGCTCCCAGGCTTCCGGTGACTGTGCAGGGATCATCCGAACCCGAACGCGGTCCCGCCATCCCTCGGAACGAACGGCCCGCAGCCGAGGCCGGTACTCCTTGCCCCGGTCGCGCTTGACCAGGTCAGCCAGCCGCATCACGGTCCGCCACCGGAACGCGTAGACGGTTGCCCGCCGCCACTCCGAGAGCACCGGAAGCCACGCGTACCGGCGACACAGGTCCGGGTAGAGACCGCCACAGATGAGCAGTACGGCGATGAGGGCCAGGACCACGAGCAGCAGGCCCCACCAGCCCCAGTACCGCACCACCACCAGCACGCAGAGCGGTACGGCAACCGCGATCGGGTAGCGCCGAACGAGTCGGAAACTCAAGCGCAGCAACAGAATCCCGACACCAACCGGGAACGCGATCCACAGCAGCCACCACGGCAGCAGAAGCCACCAGGGCAGTCGTGGACGTGCGATCTCCAACGGAGCCGGGTCAACCCACCGGTTCGACTTCGGGGCACGCATCAGACGTCACCACCCAAGCAGGCGACGCAACGGAACACCGAGCTGAACCCGTTGATCTTCCCAGCGGGCCGGAATGCTCCCAGGCCAGTACCGCATTCAATCTTGCAGGTCAGGCACTCGAAGCCTTCCGCCTGCGCTTCGGTCAGCTCCAGGTCGGCACTGTCGCCGT
The DNA here is from genome assembly GCA_039922235.1 of Umezawaea sp. Lineage (GTDB taxonomy): Bacteria > Actinomycetota > Actinomycetes > Mycobacteriales > Pseudonocardiaceae > Umezawaea. Next base: position 5,974 of record JBDSAJ010000469.1, on the reverse strand, counting down.
CGATGAAGACGACCGTGTAGGTGGAGACGGTCTGCTTGGACGCGATCATCTGCGCCCACATCAGCCGTTTCAAAGTCCCGTCTGGCGCTGAGATGCGCCGAGGCCCTACGCTCATCACGTTCACTCCGTATCGCGTGGTGGACAACGCAGGAGCGGCATGGTTGGTAGCCGGTTTCCGCTCCTGCGTCTTCGCTTCCCTTGCGCCGCAACAAGACGTGCGGAATCGCCACATGACCCAGCAAGATCATGTGCTCTGTCTAAAATGGACTAGCTAGTGCCGCCTCCACCGCTTGGGCCGAGGTCGAATGCCGCGTGCGGCCATCCAGGTCAGGCAGTCTTTGCAGTGGTCGACACCAGCCCGAATCCACGTGCAACGGCCGCACTTGCCAGCACAGCGCTTGGTCTCGACCCGCACCCGCAGCGGACGTATCTCCCGCATCCGATCTTCGACAACATCGCAGCTCAACAGGCGCTCAAGTAGCCTCATGAGTCACCTCCCCTCGTGGGTAGGGAGGTCCGGAGCGGGTCAGGCCCTGAGAAGTCATCCCGCCCCGGACCGCTTTCACCGGCCGTCACACCCGTCCTCAACCGGCCGCACGAGTCCCGCAGGCAGGAACCGTTCAGGGATCTGCGCGAAAAGCGCCAGGCCGTCGAGCTGGCGCACGAAGTACGGCACAGCCGCCGAGGCCAACACGTCGAACGGGTCGTGTTCCTGGCGGTAGCGCGCCGCAACCTCACTCAGCGTTTCCAGCAGGTCCACGCCCAGCGCGTCGCAGTAGACGCCCAAGCTGTGCGCCGACATCCCCCGCTGACCACGTTCAACCTTCGAGATCAACGCCGTAGAGACATCGAATCCTTCGACCAGCAACGACGTTCGAACACCCTTCTCGACCCGCAGCCGCCGCAGGTGCACGCCGAGCACCGCGTGATAGGCCGACCGCAGAGGCGGACGCCGTGCCGCACTCATACCCGCCCCCGTTGACCAGGGGTCCACAACTGCGGAGCCGCACCTCGAACCAACCGCGGAGCAAGCCGCTCGACAGGCGCAGGCAACGTGATCAGACCGTCGACCACGTCCCCCAGTTCGCCAACCCGCTCCCAGAGCAGCCCCGGAGGCTCACCGCCGTTGGTGCGAATCCCCATCGAGTCGGTTGCCGAAAGAACCCGCAGGCAGTCCAACCACCCGCCAGGCCAAGCCCGGAACGCGTCGACCCGCGAAACCCCAAGCGCGTCGGACCGGTGCACGAACGTCCACCCCGCCGCCTCCAGGTCCACCAGCCGCTGCAACACCGGGTAGACGCTCAAAGCCACCACAGTCACGTCGGTGTCCATAAGCTCACCGCTCCTCTTGCTCAGCCGAGCCAGCGCGGGAGTCCTCGATCCACGCACGCCGCTCGAACTCCTCAGCCGCGATGGAGCAGGCGTGACGAGCCCACAAGGGCACCGCCAGATCAGCGGCCAAGATCCGCCACGCCTGTGCCAAGGCCGAATAGCCACGAGCAAGCCGCAACACCGCCGCTTGATCCCCGGACCGGGAAGCCGCGAACAACGCCGCCGTCTGCTCCGCATAAGCCGTGTTCCAGCGGGCGACCGCCTCACGCGACGGCCGCGCCACCGTCAGGCCGCCGTCTTCTGATCACCCTGCGCGGGTCCACCAGCAGGCTTGCCGCCATCCCCACCGCGCTTGGGAGCCGCCCCCATGTTGGGCGAGGCGATCCCAGCGGCCCGGATGGTGAAGCCCTGGTACTTGAACTTCTCGCCCATCACGCGCGGCTCAACCGTCAGCCCCTCGAACGCAACGGGCCGAACCTCCATACCGGGCATCACCTGCACCGATGACGGCGGAACCGGCTGGTGATCAGCCGTCACGACCACGGTCACCGACGCGTCCCGCTCCTTCTCTGCGGACGGGTCCGTGACCATGACCTTCCACTGCCTCTTGCCGGTCTTCTCGTCAACGCGCTGCTTGGGCTGCTTGCCCCGCGCCTTGTCCTCCTGGCTCAGGTACTCCATGTCCGGAGCCACCTCACCGACCATCAGCGCCCCCATCGGGAACACCTGGTCAAAGCTCGCCGCGAACCGCGTGCCGTAGGGAATCGCCATGCCGGTCAACCTCCAAGTTGCCTAGCCAACCTGTCCAAGTTGGACAACTCGAAGGTAAGCCAGCCTGGCTAGACAAGTCAAGCAGTTCGCCGAAACACGATCGAGCTAGCTCACTAGGCGGGCTAGACAAGCTTGGCGGTACGCGGTGCAATACCAGTACCCAATTGGGGTCAGACATGATCACCGCGTTGATCTTGAGCACCGCTACCGAAAGGCAGACATGGCACTGGACCCGGACGACCCGCGACCGCCCTATGTGCAGGTGGCGAACGCTCTGAGGGCCGCCATCCTCACTAAGGTCTTCAAGGCCGGGGACAAACTGCCCTCACGTGCCGAACTGGCGAAGAAGTACGAAGTAGCTCCGATGACCGTGCAGAACGCTTTGCGCGAGCTGCGCGAAGAGGGCCTGATCGTTTCCCGACAGGGCAGCGGCGTGTTCGTCCGAGAGCGGACAGAACGCCCAGTTGGCCTACGCCCTCACGTCGAACGAGCCTTCGAGGCCGACCGCGTGACGATCGACTTCGCCGGATTCTCAGGCGAAACACTCCACGGCATCGTCCAGGAACCCTTGGACAAGATCCGCATCGGCCGCCTACGCCCAGAATCCATCCACGTCCGCATCCTCGTGCCAGACCCCACCGTCCCGTGGTCAGTCCCCAGCAAGGTCGCAGACCTCTCCGACAGCCCTGAGTTCCGCGAACGCTCCGCAGAGATCATGCGCCGCCACACCCTGGCCATCGTGGACAACGTCAACGAGCTAGGCACCCTAGGCCTGGTCAAGGACGTCAGCGCCGAGGTCCGCATTCACAGGGCAACGCCGATGTTCAAGCTATACATGCTCAATAACCAAGAAGCGTTCTTCGGATTCTATCCAGTCCGTGAACACGTGCTCTCACTTGGAGGCGAGCCACAAGCGATCTACGACTTGATGGGCAAGGACACCATCCTCTTCCAGCACAGCGTCACCGACGACGACAGCAGTACCGGCAGCCAGTATGTTGACCAGGCTAGCCAGTGGTTCGAGAGCATCTGGGAAACTATCAGCTCGGAGTATAAGCGGTGACCACTGACCAAATCCCTTTGGACGACCCTGAAATATTGCGCCACATCCTGGAGCGAACTGACGTACTGCTAATCGACTTTGACGGACCAATATGCTCAGTATTTTCTGCCGTCCCGGCGCGGCTAGTCGCCCGCCAACTTAGAGGCGTTCTAGCTGATTGTGGACACCAGGCACTACCGCCAGAAATCAAAGAATCTGACGACCCATTCGATATATTCTCCTACGCAGCTACCCTTGGGAAATCCGAGGCTCGCCACATTGAATTAGCTCTCCGAGAGCGCGAAGTTGAAGCAGTCACAACTGCGGTGCCAACACCAAAAGCTCGGGAACTGCTGCACGTTTGGAACGCCCGAGGAGGACACCTCGCCATCGTGAGCAATAATAGTCAATCATCCGTCGAAAAATACGTCTATCAACATGACTTGTCGAAGTATGTCGATCACGTATCTGCCCGAGAAAGTTCAGATCCACGACTGCTAAAACCTGATCCGAATCTTCTGATCTCGGCTATTGATTCCCTATCGAGCAAGTCGGAAGAATGTATATTTATTGGCGATTCACCATCGGACATCGAAGCCGCACACGCCGCAAAGGTCAAAGCAATCGGCTACCTAAATAAACCCACAAAGATGTCACGCTTGACCCAAGCAAACCCACTGGCAATCATCACACACTACGGCGAACTGATCGAATTCTTGACTGAAGCTACGCAGCAGGATCAACGATAACCCTGGCCGCCGCCATTACCGCCACTCTCATTCTCTCTATTTCCATCTTCGGCGGAGGCATCTCGGCAAAAACAATGGATGCGTGCGCGCAACCGATTGGCTCATCAGTATACGATGAATGAACCGCATCCCATTCAACCACTCGCACGTCTACGGGACTGAAGCAGAAGACAAACTGATCAGGCTTTTTGCGTACACTAGCGGCAGACATGTCGTTCTCTTCCAGAATTCCGTTGCAGTATACGGACATTCCATCTTCATCGACTTTTAGCCCACCACGACTGATCTTAACTTCGCCAGTAAGGGCGTCACGCGAAGTCACAAACTGTGGCACACCTGGGGGCGTACGTCGAAGAAGTAACTCCTCTTCATCGACTCTATCTCCTTCTTCGCGGCCCATTATTGCCCCAGCAAATAATCGCGCCACCTAGGGTTTTGTATCCTTACAATCTCCGAAAGCTCGCTAAGACTCCGACGAGTCTCACCGACCGTCCTTCGATCCCCAAAGGGAAGATCGAACGACTCTATCGAATCACCATGCCGACGCAGGACCCACGTATTTAGGTCACTAGCGACGACAATCTCGACCATTCGATCTCCAGCGTGCCAAACAGCACTCATTCCACCTTCGCCGTCTGGCGCAATTTGCGGATAGATCGTCGTGGTGTCGCAAACCTGATATAGGACTTGAATGAGCCGAACACTCACGTCGCGCCCCACAGCGAATTCAGATCCGAGATCTTGCGCTGCAAGCAAGCTGGAAATCTCACGCATTTTGCTCTCAATGTACTCCCAAACACTGGGGTACTTGACCTGGCTAGGTGCAGTATGGCGAGCGACAGGGCCACGCGTTCGCTCATTGTCCGATACCTGGTTTTGACGAACAACGGCAGCAAGCCAGTTTGTCTTTCCAGGTGAAGATTTAAGTGACTTACTAGAGTTTTTCGCAGCTTGCTTTGCCCAGCCAACATTCGAATAAAGCGAGTTCATCCTTCTAGATTTAGGCATCTTGCTCCCCCCAGCTTGCCCGCATCTCGTCACTGAATAGCGACAGGAAGAAATTTAGCTCAGCGTCATGAGAGGCTCGAAGCCGCTCAAGCGGGGGCTGCCCCTTTTCAACCTCAGCGCTCGTATTGATAGTCAGGCGGGTGGCATCACGTTCTTCATCTGGATTCTCCTCATCACCGAAGTGCGAGTCCGGCTGAACCATGAGAAGAAGAGCTATGTCACCATTATCGCCAGTGGCACAATAGTGCTTACGCAATGAGACGGAGTCGCGTCCAGCACTGTGCTTACCATTGATCTTTTTCCCCTGCAAAACCGAGTTTGCGACGAACTCAGAATCAAGGTCAATGAGGTGATTTGAATATTCGACGGTTACGCGTCGCACAATCGGACTAGGATTACCGGCAGACGTGATCTCCGCGCAAAACTGCTCAAAACGAGAGGCAAGATCCTCGTATAGCTTTTCGAATCCCGGATAGCTTCCAGCATTAGAGTTAAATGTCCATGACAACGAGAACCGGTCATCCTGAACTAGTACTTGCCGGTCTCGAAACTGGCTAGAGAATACGCAGCACGGCATTGGCCACTTCGACTGCGTATCAACGAAAGAGTACCCACCATTTGGCGCATCCCAAGACGGAAAAGGAGCCAGTTCTTCAATGGCGGGGAAATCCTCTAACCAATCTGAGCGCAGTTTGTGCAGATCTAGGGCGTTAAGAGTCCTCAGCGCATCAAACCAAATTCCGAGCGTCACCTCACGAACAGGTGGTTTGGTGTACCTCACTGAGATCGACATAGTGCGGCACTCTCCCCGTTCGTGGCCCAGTAACGTAGTCGGCTCCGGCAGCTGGACACGCGTCATGGTTACACATCGTCCAGCGTACCGCGTGTGCTACATATTGCCTCTGAGTTCGTTCTAACGGATCAGTCCGCGTGTCACACGGTTGGGTTGTTCGCAGAGTTCAGCGTCTGCCGAACTTGGCTCTATGGGATCAAGGCGCGCCGCCAGCGGCGGCGCGCTGGGCCTGTCAGGTTGGCACCGTGGCCGCATCCATCCCGGCACGCCAGGCTCCCG